>NZ_JBWGIO010000060.1:0-5198 GCF_057784215.1 Mesorhizobium sp. CNPSo 4661
CATGGCAAGGCGGCCCTTGTGGTTGCCGCCAACATCCTCAGCCGCCGCATCAACCCGGCCGAGCGCGCCAGCGCCGTGCTGTTTGCCGATGGCGCCGGCGCCGTGGTGATCGGCCCTTGCGATGACCCGGACCGCGGCATTCTCGGTGCTTCAGTGGATTCCGACGGCTCGCGCTACGGGCTGATCCAGATCCCGGCGGGAGGAAGCAACACGCCGTTCCATGGCGACCTCGACCTCGAGCAGACCCGCATGACGATCACCGACGGCCGTGAGGTGTTCGGCAAGGCCGTTGAGATGATGACCTGCTCGCAGGACGCGCTCGCCGCAGCCCAAATGCGGCCGCAGGATATCGATTGGTTCGTGCCGCGGGCGGAACCTTGGCATTGCGGATCTCGCGATCATCAAGACGATCGCCGAGTACGGCAACTCTTCCGCCGCCACGATCCCGCTTTCCCTGTCGCTCGCCCATCAGAGGGAGCCGTTTCGGCCGGGCGAGAAAATCCTGCTGGCGGCAGCGGGTGCCGGTCTCAGCGGCGGTGCGCTCGTTGGAATTTAGCGGCGCGGTCCGGATGCCAAGATTGACCTTTGAAGATGAATAGGGACGACAAAACCAATGCGAAAACTAGTCGCCGGCAAGCTACACGGCATCCACGTCACCGAAGCAAACCTCAACTACCACGGTTCGATAACGCTCGACCCTGACCACTGCGAAGAAGCCGGGATCCTGCCCATGGAATTCGTGGAGATATGGAACAAGAATTCCGGCGCGCGAATCTCGACCTATGTCATTCTGGGCGAGCGCGGCTCACGTTGCTGTATTCTAAACGGAGCGGCTGCCCGCACCTGCCAGCCGGACGACCAGATCATTGTCTGCAACTCCGTCTACCTGGACGAATCGCACATTACGTCGCTGAAGCCGCGGATCGTTACGTTCGACCAGGACAACAACATACTTGACCGCTTGAGCTACTCGGTCGATCTCGACGCCGATGGCCGTTACAGCTTCTCGATCCTCAATGAGGCGAATGAGGCTTTGGCCATCCCTGCCTTGGTGTCCGGGGCGTGACTCCCGCAGCACATCTGAGAGAGCCTCTCCACCCCGTTGCAACTCGCCCGGCGCTGAAGAGAGGACCGGAGCTGCTGACACTCCGGCTTCGAAAGGAGGAGCCGGTGCGCCTTTCGGTACGGCGGGCTTTCGCGAGATGTGCAATGTCTCGCATCTGCATGATGCTCGAACAGCGAGGCGACTCAATTTATTTTGCGTGTTTGAACGCTGTCTCAGGTTACTTGGGGTGGCGGCTTGCAAATTCTTGCTGCTTTTTCCAGCGCTGCAGCCGGATCTTGACAACCTGGCTTTTCATGATTTTTGCAGCCGTGTCGATCAAGCAGGCCACATAGTCGTCTTGCGCGTCAGCAGCGGTGCCAACCATCATCGCAAATATAGCCAGCCGAATCGTCGCAAGCAGCATTGAAATGGCCCTTTGGCGATGTGTTTCTCCCGCCGGCGCCAAAGGCTATCAGCCGTCCGACGTATGCCCAAATCCGGCGCGGACATCAGCGTTCGTCAATTGGTGGCTTGCTGGCCAGGCCAGCCTGGCGCGTTGGCCATCGGCGAAATTCTCGGTGGAACACTGTGTGCTGAACCGATGAACCGTCAGCTTACCGCCCTCCATTGACGGCGATAGGCGATTTGGGCCGTGCCCCCTCGGAGCCCGCACCTTGCATCGGAAAAACCCGTTTGGGTGCGGCAAGCATCATTGGTTGCGGGGACACGCAACCAACGATTCTTGCGATTGATCGAGAAAGCTATACCGAGGCTAGCGGCATAACTCCCCAGATGCGCCCCAGGTGTCTCACTTGGCAGCCCGATCGACGCGGGCGCGGCGCACGGGAATTCGCAGACTGCCAAGGTGACGAATTCCAGGCAGAGCTGCACCGCCGTGGGGTGCCGTTCCGTCCGATCGCCTGGTAACCTGAACAAAGCTGTCGACGGGCTAGCCCGTCGACACTTCGATAAACCTAAGCGGCCGCAGAAGATCGCGCTGGTTTGCTCGGCTTATGACGCACGACGACGTCAACCTTGTAGTCGAGCCGAGTCGAGGGAGCGCACCAAGCGGTCTGTCGAGAACTTGCCGGTCGTCCGGTGACGAATGCAGAGACGTCCGGCTATTTCACGCCGAGCAAATGAGCCGATTTCGCCTGAATGAGGCGCCGGCGCTTGATAATGCCACAGATCTATAAGCTCGCCGAAACTGCCTGATATGATTCGAACCATGGAAAGGCTGACCTAGTTGTCCTGGAAATGTCCGCCTGAGAGAAGCCCGGCCTGCTCCGCTTCGCGGCGCAGGTTCTGGCGCGGGCGCGGGCCGACCTGCTGGATCACCAGTCCGGCGGCCAGCGAGCCGAGATCGCCGCAATCCTGGAGGCTGCGCCCGGCCGTGTAGCCGTAGAGGAAGCCGGCGGCATAGAGGTCGCCGGCGCCGGTCGTGTCGACCAGTTCCCTGATCGATGTCGCCTCGATGGTGACGGTCTCGTCGCCGCGCACGATCACCGAGCCTCTTTCCGAGCGGGTGACGGCGGCGATCTTGCAGTCCTTGCGGATCGCAGCCAGCGCGTCCTCGAAGGAGGAGGTCTGGTAGAGCGACTTGATCTCGTGGCTGTTGGCGAAAACGATATCGACCGTGCCCGAACGCATCAGCTCGAGAAACTCGTCGCGGTAGCGGTCGACGCAAAAGGAATCCGACAGTGTCATCGACACTTCGCGGCCGGCGGCGTGCGCCAGCTTCGCCGTCTGCCGGATCGCTTCCTTGGCGCGCGGCGGATCCCACAAATAGCCCTCGAAATAGGTCACCTTGGCGCCGGACGCCTTGTCGGCCTCGACATCCTCGGGACCAAGCTCGATGCAGGCGCCGAGATAGGTGTTCATCGAACGCTCGCCGTCGGGCGTGACGAAGATCATCGAGCGCGCCGTCGGCGGCTCGCCCTCGAGCGGCCCGGTGTCGAAGGCCACGCCCTGGGCCTGGATGTCGTGCGTGTAGATGTCGCCCAGCGCGTCGTTCGACACCTTGCCGAAGAAGGCCGCCCGCCCGCCGAGGCTGGCGACACCGGCGGCCGTATTGCCGGCGCTGCCGCCGGAAGCCTCGATCGCCGGTCCCATGCGGCTGTAGAGCAATTCGGCGCGCTTGGCGTCGATGAGGTTCATCGCGCCCTTGATGATGCCGTTGGTCTCGAGAGAGGCCTCGTCGCACTGGGCGATGATGTCGACAATGGCATTGCCGATGCAAAGCACGTCATATTTCGGCATCAATGTCTCCGCCAAACGATTGCCCGCCTTTCTGCCATGCCGGCTGGGCGAGGTCTGGTCATGACATGGTGTTCCGCTTCCATTCGGCGTCGGCCCTCACGGGGCTGCGAGTCCTGCCTCGCGCCGCAAGTCGTCGGCTCTGTCAGTCCTCTCCCAGGTGAACTCAGGCTCTTCGCGGCCGAAATGCCCATAGGTCGCAGTCTTGCGGTAAATCGGGCGTAGGAGATCAAGCATCTTGATGATGCCTTTCGGTCTGAGATCGAACAACTCAAGAATGAGCCGCTCGATCCTTCTTTCCTCAATTCTTGCGGTCCCGAAAGTGTTGACCATCACAGACACCGGACTTGCCACGCCGATCGCGTAAGCAACCTGCACCTCGCAGACGTCCGCCAGCCCGCTAGACACGATATTCTTCGCGACGTACCGGGCGGCATAGGCTGCCGAGCGGTCAACCTTGGACGGGTCCTTGCCCGAAAAGGCGCCGCCGCCGTGACGCCCCATTCCACCATAGGAATCGACGATGATCTTGCGTCCAGTGAGGCCGCAGTCGCCGCGCGGGCCCCCGACTACGAACCGGCCCGTTGGGTTGACCAGAATTCTGATGCCTTCCGTGTCCAGGTCGGTCGGCAGCACCGGCTTTATGATTTCCTCAATGACGCCCTCGCGGACCGTTTCTTGCGAGACCTGCTCATTGTGTTGCGTCGACACGACGATGGTATCCAGGGCGACGGGGCGCAAGCCCTCGTAACGCACGGAGACTTGGGATTTCACGTCAGGACGCAACCAGCTAAGCTGTCCAGCCTTGCGGACATCCGCCTGTCTTTTCGTCAAGCGGTGGGCGAGTTGGATCGGCAAAGGCATCAGCGTGTCGGTCTCGCGGCATGCATAGCCGAACATGAGGCCCTGATCTCCGGCTCCCTGTTCGAGGTCCTGCCCCCGACCCTCGTCAACGCCTTGGCTAATGTCGGGCGACTGCTCGGTGAGGGCATGAACGACCGAGCAACGCCGGCCATCAAATCCGACGGCCTCGTCGTCGTATCCAATATCAACGATCGTATCGCGGGCAACTTGGCTGTAGTCGACATTTGCATCGCTGGTAATCTCGCCAGCCAGAACGACTGTCCCTGTCTTCACCAAGGCTTCACATGTCTTCACCAGGGCTTCACAAGCGACGCGCGCCTTCGGATCGAAGCGGAGCACCGCATCGAGGATGGCATCCGAGATGTTGTCGGCCAGCTTGTCCGGGTGTCCCGCGCCTACCGATTCAGAAGAGAATACGAACTGCCTAGCCATGAAATGCCTCGCACCGGATATTAGAGTTGGATAAGCGCCTGCTTGAGCTGCCTTACCTGTTGGTGATGCCCGGGACCTCGAACGCAGCGCACAAGTCGGCAACGTTTCTTCGCACGTCGGCGTGGAGATCGTCGTCGTCTGGCCTCTGGAGGACGGAGTCAATGAAGCCGGCAATTTGCACCATTTCCACCTCGCGCATGCCCATTGACGTCACTGCTGGCGACCCGAAGCGAATTCCGCTCGTAACCGCCGGATCGCGCGGATCGCCCGGCACCATGTTAAAGTTGGCAATGATGCCCGCCCTCGCTAGTCGCTCGGCATAGGCCTTGCCCGACAATGGTCGATCGCGCAGATCAAGAATCAGCATGTGATTGTCGGTCCCGCCGGTAACCAAGTCATAGCCTCGCCCTAGCAGCGCCTGTGCCAGGGCCTTGGCATTCTTGACGATCTGATGGCCGTAGCTACGGAAGGACGGGTTCGCGGCTTCCTGCAAAGCGACAGCTAGCGCAGCGATGACATTCATATGGGGCCCGCCTTGCAGTTGAGGGAAGACCGCCCGATCTATTCGCTTGGCGAGATTGACTTTGCTGTTTGGATGATA
>NZ_JBWGIO010000007.1:0-278314 GCF_057784215.1 Mesorhizobium sp. CNPSo 4661
TTCAACCTTGACCGCCGCGACAACCCGCTCGCGCAAATCCATCGAATATCCAGCCATCGATGCTGGCCTCCTGCCCAGCATCGATGTTGAATCAGATCATTGCTGATTTGGGAATCCAACGACTCCTACAAATCTCATCCCGCTCTAGGTGTTTGTTTGATGCACGTCGTCATCGCAAAACCGAGGTCACTTTTGCGCGCACGCGACCTGCTCTAAGTTTTTGATGTTAAGCATGTCTTTGTCCCGAAACCGGGTTCACTTACGGGAGACATGCTTTAATTCCCGCGGCGGACGGAAGGCTGCGGCGAAGTCGCCGAGCCCGTCGCTGCGCACGTATCCTGGAATGCTTTAGGCCAGGGACGGTTCTCCCGAGAGTTCAGCCTTGCGGCCTGTCGTCCATATCGAATGCAGCATCCACGCGGCAACAAACAGCGGGATCAGGACAGCGACGCAATATCCGCCCCAGGTGAAAAAATGCACGACGAAAGGCCCGAGCCAGCAAATCGCCAGGATCAGTCGAGGCGGCCTCGAAACCATCGCAGCGAGCATCGCGACCGCTACGGCCACACCGATCGTGTCGTAGGTGTACCCATAGGGCGTGGCAAGGATCGCAAGGACAGCGGTAAGCACCACTCGTTCCTGATGCGAGACCAGGCGCCGCGGCCACCAGAGCCAGATCGCCGCGGCGATGGAAGCGATGGTCGCGACAGCCTGGATGCCATAGGCGGGGGCCAGCCCGAGCCCGACAGCCCTTGCCGTGAAGAACACCGTTATGGCGTTGTACTGATAGGGTTGCGGATATGGCGCTTGCATGATCGCCGTCATCAAGGGACGGGTTTCGGTCAGGAACAGACGCCAGACATCAAAGCCGAAGAACAGGCCGGTGGCGACGGCGATCACGACCGCGGTCCCGATGGCCGCGAAAATGGCGCGCCAGTTGCCGCTGGCGAGCAGGCAGAAGGGCACAAGGATGCCGAGATGCGGCTTGATCGTCAGCAGGCCGAACAGGATCCCGGCCAGCAGCGGACGCCTGGGCGCCACGGCGAGGCCGCCGATCAACAGCGCGGTGGTCAGCGCGCCGTTCTGGCCGAATACCGAGTTCCAGATCACCGCGGGGCTCAAGACAATCGCCAGTTCGAGGGCCGCTCCGAGCTTCAGCGGCCGGATCGCCAACCACAGACAAAGTACGGTCCCGACCGTCCAGACCAGGTAGGCAGGCAAGATCGGCAAGGTGGCAAGCGGAACGCCGAGCAACAGGATGTTCGGCGGATAGCTCCATTCCTGATTGGGAAGATCGGGCGAGAGCATGGCGCGCAGCGCCGCGCGGTAGGCGTCCACATCGAAGAGGGTAGCAACATGGCCGTCGATGGCCATGCGCGAACCAGCCCAGAAATTGGTGAAGTCCCAATAGGGAAGCCTGTGCGAAAGTTCGGAAAATCCTTTGCTGTTCAGGGTCCACAAACTGCTCAGGTAAACCTCGGTCATCCAAAGCGCGACGATCGACACCACCGTGACGATGGCTACGTCCAAGAGGCTTCTGGTCCTGATCCAGTCCGGCTGCATGGCGACCTCGATTTCGCAACCGACCTTTTAGTCGCGGTGTCCTTAAGATCGCGTTGCCTCGGCGCCAAGCAGCTCAGGCCGGGACCGTCACCCGGCGCAGCGTCAGGTTGATGCGGCCGCCATTCTCCAGAAGCGCCGACGTCGCGGGATAGATGCGGTCGACGCCGTGGAAGGCGAGGCGTCCTTCATCGCCGAGCACGACGACGTCGCCACTCTTCAGCCTGAACGACTTCGTGCCGTCTTCGCGCCTGTCCTGGCCGACCCGGAACAGGCAGTCGTCGCCCAGCGAGACCGACACCACGGGCGCGGCGAAATCCTGCTCGTCGCGATCCTGATGCAGGCCCATTCTGGCGTCCGCCGAATAGAAGTTGACCAGGCATGCCTCGGGCGGATGCGGATAGGCCGAGACCTCGCGCCACAGTTGCAGCAAGGCTTCCGGGATCGGCGGCCAAGGCTCGCCCGTCACCGGATGCGTGGGCTGGTAGCGATAGCCGCGCTCCTTGTCGGTCACCCAGCCAAGCGCGCCGCAATTGGTCATGCGCACGCTCATCTCCTTGCCGGTGCGCGGCATGGCCGGCACGTAGAGGGGCGCCGCCTGCACGACGCGCCTGATCTCCTCGACCAGCATTTCCTGGGCCGGGCGGGTAATGTAGCCCGGCATATGGCGAACGCCTTTGGGCAGAACGAGCATGGATCGATCCGATCAATTGGCCAGAGAGCATGCCACCGAAGAAACAGCTCCGCGACCCGAAAACGGCCGCTCGCTTGCCGGTATGCCGGCCTCAGTCGCTGTCGACCCGGCCGCGCAGCTTCTTCACCGTCGATCGGCCCGCCTTGCTCTTGAGGCGGCGCTCCACGGCGCCCTTGGACGGCCTGGTCTTCTTGCGCGGCGGCGGTGGCGGCTCGGCCGCCTTGGCGATCAACGCCGTCAGCCGCGCCCGCGCGTCGGCCCGGTTCTGCTCCTGGGTGCGGAAGCGGCCGGCCTCGATGACGATGACGCCGTCCTTGGTGGCGCGCTGGCCGGCAAGCCTGATGGCACGCGCGCGCACCCGCTCGGACAGGCCGGAAGCGTTCGCCGCGTCGAAGCGCAGCTGCACGGCGGTGGCTACCTTGTTGACGTTCTGGCCGCCCGGGCCGGACGAGCGGATGAAGTCCTCATGCAGGTCGCCCGCACGGATGACCGCTTCGCCGGAGATGATGATGTCGTCGTCGCTCGCCATGCCTGCACTCATGACGCGGCTGCGGCAAAAAGAAAAGGCCCGGCGCCAGAGCGGTTCACCGCCTCACGGAAACGGTGACCTCTCTGGCTTTCTCTGTTGACGCAATTCCGGACGGAAAACCGTTTCACACTTTTCCTGGAATTGCGCTGGCCGGGCCCTGGAGGAAGGATGCCTGAGACGGCGACCTATTCCGCTGCTTCCTGCAGGCGCGGCGCGGCACCGAGGATGGTGGCGTCGACGTGGCGTTCGAACTTCTCGAAATTGGTCGCGAACATGTTGACCAGCTTCGCGGCCTGGCGGTCGTAACCGGCCTTGTCCGCCCAGGTCGAGCGCGGGTCGAGAATGGCGCTCTCGACACCCGGGACCGCCACCGGCACCTCGAAGCCGAAATTGGCGTCGGTGCGGAACTCGGCCGAGTTCAGCGAGCCGTCCAGCGCGGCGCCCAGCAAGGCGCGCGTCACCTTGATGGGCATGCGGCGGCCGGTGCCATAGGCGCCGCCGGTCCAGCCGGTGTTGACCAGCCAGCAGTCGACGCCATGGCTGGCGATCAGCTCGCGCAGCAGATTGCCGTATTCGGACGGGTGGCGCGGCATGAACGGGGCGCCGAAGCAGGTCGAGAAGGTCGCCTCCGGCTCGGTGACGCCCTTTTCCGTGCCGGCAACCTTCGCGGTATAGCCCGACAGGAAGTGGTACATCGCCTGCGCCGGCGTCAGCCTGGCGATCGGCGGCATGACGCCAAAGGCGTCGGCGGTCAGCATGATGATGTTCTTCGGATGACCGGCGCGGCCGGTCTTCGAGGCGTTGGGGATAAAGTCCAGCGGATAGGCGCAGCGCGTGTTTTCGGTCAGGCTGCCATCGTTGAAATCCGGAACGCGACCGGCGTCGAGCACCACGTTCTCCAACACCGTGCCGAAGCGCTGCGTGGTGGCGAAGATCTCCGGTTCGGCCTCGGCCGACAGCCTGATCGTCTTGGCGTAGCAGCCGCCCTCAAAATTGAAGATGCCGTGCGGACCCCAGCCATGCTCGTCGTCGCCGATCAGCGTGCGCGACGGATCCGCGGAAAGCGTCGTCTTGCCGGTGCCGGACAGGCCGAAGAAGACGGCCGTGTCGCCGTCCGGACCTTCATTGGCGGAGCAATGCATCGGCATGACGCCCTTTGCCGGCAGCAGATAGTTCAGCATGGTGAACACCGACTTCTTCATCTCGCCGGCATAGGAGGTGCCGCCGATCAGCACGATCTTGCGGGTGAGGTCGACCGCGATCACCGTTTCCGTGCGGGTGCCGTGACGTACCGGATCGGCGCGGAAGGAGGGCAGATCGATGATGGTCATGCGCGGCGCGAAGCGCTCGAGCTCCGCGGCGTCGGGGCGGATCAGGAGGTTGCGGATGAACAGCGAATGCCAGGCGAATTCGGTGATGACCCGGGTCGGCAGGTTCAGATCGGCGTCGGCACCGCCGACGAGGTCCTGGACATAGAGGTCCTTGTCCGCCGCGTGGGCGCGGAAGTCGGAAAGCAGCGCCTCGAACTGGGCGGGCGAGATCGCCTTGTTGTTGTCCCACCAGACATGCGGCTCGGTCGCTCCGTCGCGCACGACGAATTTGTCCTTCGGCGAGCGGCCGGTGTGCTGGCCGGTCTCGGCGACCAGCGCGCCCTGCGCGGTCAGCCTCGCCTCGCCACGCCGGATCGCTTCCTCATAGAGTTCGGCCGCGCCGAAATTGTAGCGGACCATGCCCGTGGTGTTCAGGCCGATCGCGTCAATGGCGCAGTCGGGGTTGCGTTTGCCGGCTTCCGACATCAAATTTCCTCTCTGGATTGGCCGCATCTGACGGGTGATTTCCCGGAGCCCGCGCTGGGGCCGCCAGGTTCAGAACCAGAAAAGGCGAATGATATCAAATCATTAATCGATTTAAAAAATTTGAAAGTTGTTTAAATCGTTTATATGTGCAAAAAACCGCAGAGGTTGCCCAAAGGATTGGCAGGCTTGGTTCGTCCAATCCCAATATGGGTGCGATGGCGTGTGACGGCAGGCCGAGCGTGACTTCGGACAAGGCCCGTGCCACATTTTGTACCCAATTTGTCCTGCAAAAGCCCCTTCTCGACGACAGAAGGGACAGCTCATGAGGGAGCCGCTTGAAATGGCAACAATCGCGCTTGTCGACGACGACCGCAACATTCTGACCTCGGTGTCGATCGCGCTCGAGTCCGAGGGCTATCGGGTCGAAACCTACACCGACGGCGCGTCGGCGCTGGAAGGCCTGGCGGCGCGGCCGCCGAATCTCGCCATCCTCGACATCAAGATGCCGCGCATGGACGGCATGGAGCTGTTGCGCCGCATGCGCCAGAAGTCGGATCTGCCGGTCATCTTCCTGACCTCGAAGGACGACGAGATCGACGAATTGTTCGGCCTCAAGATGGGCGCCGACGACTTCATCCGCAAACCCTTCTCGCAGCGCCTTCTGGTCGAACGCGTGCGCGCGGTGCTGCGCCGCACCAGCGCCCGCGAGGCGGCGGCCAAGGCGCCGAGCCAGCAGGCCCGCTCGCTCGAACGCGGCCAGCTGGTGATGGACCAGGAACGCCACACCTGCACCTGGAAGGGCGAGCCGGTGACGCTGACAGTGACCGAGTTCCTCATCCTGCATTCGCTGGCGCAGCGCCCCGGCGTGGTAAAAAGCCGTGATGCGCTGATGGATTCAGCCTATGATGAACAGGTCTATGTCGACGACCGCACCATCGACAGCCACATCAAACGGCTGCGCAAGAAGTTCAAGGCTGTCGACGACGACTTCGAGATGATCGAAACCCTTTACGGAGTCGGGTACCGGTTCCGGGAAGCATGAGATAGGCAGTAGGCAGTAGGGAATAGTCAGTAGTCAGTTTTGAATGATGCGAGCGGCCACTCATAGCCGCAGTCAGCCAACCTATTCCCTACTGCCTACTCACTACTCACTAACTAAGCAGGGCCTGCTATTCGATGGCAGTGGAAGTAGAGCGAGGCAGACGGGCGGGCGCGGCGAGGCGCCCGTCGCGGATCGTGCCCGCCTTCGTGTCGAAGTTCACGGTGCCGATGCGCCGGTTTCTCGGCCATCACATCTTCTCCAGCCTGACGCGGCGCATCCTGTTCCTCAACCTGGCCGGCCTTGCCGTGCTGGTGACAGGCATCCTTTATCTCAACACCTTCCGCGACGGGCTGATCGACGCGCGCGTCGAGAGCCTGATGACGCAGGGCGAGATCATCGCCGGCGCGATCGCGGCCTCGGCGACAGTCGAGACCGATTCGATCAGCATCGACCCGGAAAAGCTGCTGGAGCTGCAGGCCGGCGAGAGCCTTGGGCCGGGTTCCGACCAGCTCGACAACCTCGATTTCCCGATCAATCCGGAGCGCGTCGCGCCGGTGCTGAGGCGCCTGATCTCGCCGACGCGCACCCGCGCCCGCATCTATGACCGCGACGCCAACCTGCTGCTCGATTCGCGCCATCTCTATTCGCGCGGCCAGATCCTGCGCTACGACCTGCCGCCGGTCGAGGACGAACAGCCGGACCTCCTGGAACGGGTCGAGAAATTCGTCTTCGACTTCTTCCGCAACAAGGACCTGCCCGTCTACCACGAGCAGCCCGGTGGCAATGGCGCGGCCTTCCCGGAAGTGGTCAAGGCGCTGACCGGTAGCCCCTCGACCATCGTGCGGGTGAGCGAGCAAGGCGAGCAGATCGTCTCCGTCGCGGTGCCGATCCAGCGTTTCCGCGCCGTGCTCGGTGTGTTGATGCTGTCCACCGAAGGCGGCGACATAGACAAGATCGTGGCGGCCGAGCGCAAGGCGATCCTGCGCGTGTTCGGAGTGGCGGCTCTGGTCACCGCGATCCTGTCGATGCTTCTGGCATCCACCATCGCCAATCCGCTGCGCCGGCTTTCCGCCGCCGCCGTCAGGGTGCGGCGCGGCGTCAAGAGCCGCGAGGAAATCCCCGATTTCTCCGACCGCCAGGACGAGATCGGCAATTTGTCCATTGCCGTGCGTGACATGACGAATGCGCTGTACGCGAGAATCGAGGCGATCGAGAGTTTCGCCGCCGACGTGTCGCATGAATTGAAGAACCCTCTGACGTCGCTGCGCAGCGCCGTCGAGACATTACCTTTGGCGAAAAACGATGCTTCTCGCGCGCGTCTGATGGAAATCATCCAGCACGATGTGAGGCGGCTCGACCGGCTGATAACCGACATCTCCGACGCCTCCCGCCTCGACGCCGAGTTGGCGCGCGAGGATGCCGGCACCGTGGATTTGAAGAAGTTCATCACCGACCTCGTCGCCGTGTCACGCGAGACGACGCGCAACAAGAAGGCAGTCGAGATCGAGTTCAAGGTGGCAAAGCTGCCGGCCGGCGCAAAAGGCTTCTTCGTCGTCGGCCATGACCTCAGGATCGGCCAGGTCATCACCAACCTGATCGAGAACGCACGCTCCTTCGTGCCCGACGAGCACGGCCACATCGCCATTTCGCTGGCGCGCGCGGGCAAGTTCAACATCATCACCGTCGACGACAACGGCCCGGGTATCCGGGCCGAGAACATCGACCGCATCTTCGAGCGCTTCTACACCGACCGGCCGGCCGGCGAGGCGTTCGGCCAGAACTCCGGGCTCGGGCTGTCGATCAGCCGCCAGATCGTCGAGGCGCATGGCGGCACGCTGACGGCCGAGAACATCCCCGGCACCAAGCCCGGCGAGATCAAGGGCGCGCGTTTCGTGGTGACGCTGCCGGCCGAAGGCTGAGCCCAGGCGCCGACCCGATGATGTCCGACCCCGCCGCGAAGCCTGAAAACATCCATGGAACCGCAATCCTGATCGGCGATCGAGGCATCCTTATCACCGGGCCGTCCGGCGCCGGCAAAACGACGCTGGCGCTGACCCTCCTGGACCATTGCCGCACGCGCGGGCTGTTCTCGCGGCTGATCGGCGACGACAGAGTGCTTGCCGTGGCCCATGCCGGCCGGCTTGTCTGCCGCGTGCCGACGACGATAGCGGGCCTCGCCGAAGTGCCAGGTTTCATGCCGCGCCGGCTGCCGTTCGAACCGGGCGGCGTAATCGACCTCAATGTGCGGCTGGTGCCGAAGACGGAGATGTCCCGTTTCCAGGAGGAAACCAGCGAGCCGGTGGCAGGCTGCCCGGTGCCGCGTATCGACCTTGCCGAACGCAACGCAGCCACCGCCTTGCCGGCGATAATGGCGCGGTTGTCGATCCAGCCTTTTTCATGATCGGGCCGGGGTTTTTTTGTTGCGATGCGTCAAAATGGCCCGGGCTGCCGCAATTTTGGGCTTGTCAACCGGCCGCGCGTCGACAAGATAGCGCTCCCGCCGCCTGGAATGGCCGGCGAACATAAGATACGCCTGTGAAGCGGCGATGACGGGAGCCACCAGAGAATGATCGGACTCGTGCTCGTGACGCACGGTCAACTCGCCACCGAGTTCCGGCATGCAGTCGAGCATGTCGTCGGGCCGCAAGACAATTTCGAAACCGTGGCGATCGGCGCCGATGACGACATGGAGCGGCGCCGGGCCGACATTGTCGACGCCGTGGCGCGCGTCGACACAGGCACCGGCGTCATCGTGCTCACCGACATGTTCGGCGGCACGCCCTCCAACCTCGCCATCTCGGTGATGGAATCCGGCCGCACCGAGGTCATCGCCGGCATGAACCTGCCGATGCTGATCAAGCTCTCCTCGATCCGCAAGGGCGACAACATGGCCGCCGCGCTCGACGAAGCGCAGGCGGCGGGCCGCAAATACATCAACGTCGCCAGCCAGCTCCTGAGCAGCAAATGAACGTATCGGCGTCGCAGACGGACGAGGTGGTGCGGGAGTTCCCGATCATCAATCAGCGCGGTCTGCACGCGCGCGCTTCGGCCAAGTTCGTCCAGGTCGCCAGCGGCTTCGACGCCACCATCCACGTCGAGAAGGACGGCGTGAAGGTCGGCGGCACCTCGATCATGGGCCTGATGATGCTGGCGGCGAGCCCGGGCTATTCGATCCGCGTCATCGCCAGCGGCCCCGAAGCCGTGCCGGCGATGGACGCGCTGGAGCGGCTTGTTGCCTCGCGCTTCGGCGAGGAAATCTAGTTTCTCAGCACAGGATTTTGACCGGCCGGCTCTTTTTGCTTTGGCAGGTGGCATGCGTTGGAGATTGGTCGAAACGTCCATCGCGATCGTCATTCTAAAGCGCGTTGCGCTGAAACGGATTCAGGCGACGCGCTTTAGATCCTTTGTTTGATGCATGTCGTTGCCGCAAAACCGAGGTCACTTTTGCGCGACATGCATTAGGGCGGAGCGGGAGCGAAGCTCCATCGCGGAGACCCTGGAATCCATGCCGTTACCTTCGCCAAAGAGTGCAGCGGAGCAAAATTCTGCAACCCTGGCGGCGCTTCGAAAGCACGACATGGATTCTATGGTCTGCGCCGCGTCGCTTCGCTCCTTGCTCCGCCATAGAATAACGAGGGTTGGGGCGGCTTCAGCCAATCCACAGCGTTTGCGCTGATTTCAGGGAATATCATGCCCTCCCAAGACATGCGCGCATAAAGATTTCTTTATATCCCATTGTCGTGTCACGGCCGATCTGCTAGTCAGGCCGGCAATCGCGCCCTCCCATGCGCCTCCCGGCGTTGGCGCGCCTTTGAGAAAAAATCACACCGGAGCACTGCCATGACGGGTAGCAAGGACTATGTGGTCGCCGACATCTCGCTTGCCGGCTGGGGCCGCAAGGAGATCGAGATCGCCGAAACCGAAATGCCGGGCCTGATGGCCTGCCGCGAGGAGTTCGGCGCCAAGAAGCCGCTGAAGGGCGCGCGCATCACCGGCTCGCTGCACATGACCATCCAGACGGCGGTGCTGATAGAGACGCTGAAGGCGCTGGGCGCCGACATCCGCTGGGCCTCGTGCAATATCTTCTCGACACAGGACCACGCGGCCGCCGCGATCGCCGAGGCCGGCATCCCGGTCTTCGCCATCAAGGGCGAGTCGCTCGAGGACTACTGGAACTACACCGATCGCATCTTCCAGTGGACCGACGGCGGCACCTCCAACATGATCCTGGACGACGGCGGCGACGCCACCATGTACATCCTGCTCGGCGCCCGCGCCGAGGCCGGCGAGGACGTGCTGTCCAATCCCGGCAGCGAGGAGGAAGAGATCCTGTTCGCCCAGATCAAGAAGCGCCTGAAGGCCTCACCCGGCTTCTTCACCAAGCAGCGCGAAGCGATCCGCGGCGTCACCGAGGAGACCACCACCGGCGTCAACCGCCTCTACCAGCTGCAGAAGAAGGGCCTGCTGCCCTTCCCGGCGATCAACGTCAACGATTCCGTCACCAAGTCGAAATTCGACAACAAGTATGGCTGCAAGGAATCGCTGGTCGACGGCATCCGCCGCGGCACCGACACGATGATGGCCGGCAAGGTCGCGGTGGTGTGCGGCTATGGCGACGTGGGCAAGGGCTCGTCGGCTTCGCTGCGCGGCGCCGGCGCCCGCGTCAAGGTCACCGAGGTCGACCCGATCTGCGCGCTGCAGGCGGCGATGGACGGCTTTGAGGTGGTGACGCTGGAAGACGCGGCCCCCACCGCCGACATCGTCATCACCACCACCGGCAACAAGGACGTCGTCACCCTCGACCATATGCGGTCGATGAAGGACATGGTGATCGTCGGCAATATCGGCCACTTCGACAACGAGATTCAGGTGGCGTCGCTGCGCAACCTGAAATGGACCAACGTCAAGCCGCAGGTCGACCTGATCACCTTCCCGGACGGCAAGCGGATGATCCTTCTGTCCGAGGGACGCCTGCTCAACCTCGGCAACGCCACCGGACATCCGAGCTTCGTCATGTCGGCCTCGTTCACCAACCAGGTGCTGGCGCAGATCGAGCTTTTCAGCAAGCACGGCCAGTATGAGAACCAGGTCTATGTGCTGCCCAAGCACCTCGACGAGAAGGTGGCGCGGCTGCATCTCGACAAGCTCGGCGCCAAGCTCACCGAGCTGTCGGGCGAACAGGCCGCCTATATCGGCGTGACGCCGCAGGGACCGTACAAGCCGGAACACTACCGCTATTAACCAAAGCGAAATTATCTACCAGATATTGAAGCCGGACGGTTGACTTTCCGCCCGGCTTTATTTTTTGCGCCAATGATTCTTCACGCCGATTCCGGCAGGCGTTATTGTTGTGATTCGCGGTCCGGGGACATGTTGGGCCGGGGACGCATTCAGGGCGGTCTTGCATTCAAGCGGCGAAGAGGACCAAGACATGCCGGGGGATTACCCGCTACGCGCGGGAAAGGCCGTTTCCGGCGGCCATGAGGATTCGAACGAGGCCGGCCCCGCCATGAGCGGCGGCGGTTTTCGTGGCGGCTTGCGGCTGGCCTCGCTGCTTGCCACCTCGGCGCTCGCCAGCCCGCTGCTCGCGTTTGCCGCGCACGCCGAGACAAGCCTTCCTGGAAAAGCCACGGCGCCGGTCAGCACCGTCGAGGTCATGCAGCTCGCCATGTTCGTCGGTGTCATGGGCGCGGCACTTGTCTCGGCCATCTTCCTGATCCGCGAGCGCGCGCGCACCGCCGCGCAAAATGTCCAGCTCAGGGGCCGCATCGCGGACGTCAACGCGGCGCTGCAGCGTTCCGAGGCGCTGCTCAACCTGCGCGACCAGCGGCTGATCGTCTGGGCAATGGACAACAAGAAACCCGAACTCATCGGCAACCTGCCGCTGGAAAGCGGCGCGCCCGACGACAGGTCGGCCTTCCTCGCCTTCGGCCGCTGGCTGATGCCACGCTCGGCGGCGGCTTTGGAACACGCGGTTGCGGCGCTGCGCGAACAGTCGAAGGCCTTCGACCTGGTCATCGAAACGCAGGCCGGCGTGCCGCTGGAAGTGCATGGCCGCAAGAGCGCGGCGCATGTCTTGGTGCGTTTCGTCTCGTTGTCGGAGACACTGCGCAACCAGGCCAGGCTGAAGATCGAGAACCAGCGGCTTAGCGCCGACCACGACACGCTGGTCGGCCTGCTCGACGCGTTGAAAATGCCGGCATGGTTGCGCGGCGCGGACGGGCGATTGCAATGGGTCAACCGCGCCTATGCCGAGGCGGTGGAAGCCGAAAGCCCGGCCGCCGCCCTGCGCGACGCCAAGGAATTCCTCGGCGGCCAGGCGCGCGAGCAGATCGCCGAGCAGCACAAGACGCGCGCAGTCTTCGAGCAGACGCTTTCCACCGTGATCGAGGGCGACCGCCGCATGTTCGCGGTCACCGACTTTGCCGGCGCCGACGGCTCGGCGGGTCTTGCCTGCGACACCAGCGCGGTCGAGACGATCCGCGCCGAATATGAGCGGACCGTCCGCAGCCATGCCGACACGCTCGACCAGTTGAACACCGCGGTGGCGATCTTCGACACCGAGGAAAAGCTGCGCTTCTTCAACCAGGCCTTCCAGAAGCTGTGGGGTCTCGACCCGGGCTTCCTGCTCAGCGCTCCCTCCAACACGCTGCTGCTCGACCGGCTGCGCTCAGAAGGCAGGATTGCCGAGCAGCCGGAATGGCGGCGCTGGAAGGAAAACCTGCTCAGCGCCTACCGCGCCGTCGAATCGCAGGAGCATTGGTGGCACCTGCCGGACGGCAAGACGATCCGCGTCGTGGCGAACCCGCAGCCGAAGGGCGGCGTCACCTGGGTGTTCGAGAACCTGACCGAGAAGATGGACCTCGAAAGCCGCTACCAGACCGCCGTGCGGGTGCAGGGCGAGACGCTGGACAACCTCGCCGAAGGCGTGGTCGTGTTCGGTCCGGACGGCCGGCTGCGCCTTTCCAATCCGGCCTTCGTCGCGCTTTGGGGCCTGACGGTGGAAGCGGTCAAGCCGAACGTCCATGTCTCGGCGATCCGCGACCTGTGCAACCAGCGCGCCGCGAACAGCCCGTGGGGCGGCTTCGTCGCCGCGATCACCGGCTTCGACGACGAGCGCCGCGACCGCCGCGGCCAGATCGAACTCGTCGACGGCACGGTGCTGAGCTACGCGGTGATCCACCTGCCCAACGGCCAGGTGATGATCACCTTCGTCGACGTCACCGACACCGTCAATGTCGAGCGGGCGCTGAAGGACAGGAACGAGGCGCTGGAGAAATCCGACCAGCTGAAGAACGAATTCGTGCAGCATGTGTCCTATGAGCTGCGCTCGCCGCTGACCAACATCATCGGCTTCACCGAGCTTCTGTCGCTGCCCGCGACAGGGCCGCTGACACCGAAGCAGCGCGAATATGTCGAGCATGTCGGCTCGTCGTCGTCGGTGCTGCTCACCATCGTCAACGATATCCTCGACCTAGCCACCGTCGATGCCGGCATCATGCAGCTCGACATCTCCGAAATGAACATCGACCGGACCATCGCCGCCGCCGCCGAACTGGTCGCCGACAGGCTGGACGAGCACCGGATCAAGCTCGATATCGATGCGGCGGAGGCGCCGGCGAGCTTCCATGGCGATGAGATCCGTATCCGCCAGATCCTCTACAATTTGCTTAGCAACGCGGCGAACTACGCGCCGGAGGCAAGCACGATCACGCTTACCTGCCGCCGGTTGGCCGACAGCGTCGAGTTCTCGGTGCATGACAACGGCCCCGGCATGCCGCCGGACGTGCTGGAATCGGTCTTCCGCCGCTTCGAGCCGCGCGCCAATGGCGGACGGCGGCGCGGCGCCGGGCTGGGCCTCTCGATCGTCAAGAGCTTCGTCGAATTGCATGGCGGAACCGTGCGCATCGAGACCGGCCAGGACAAGGGCACCACGGTGATCTGCACCTTCCCGGACAAGCCTTCCGGAATCCCGGATACGCCGGCGGGCATCCGCGACGCGGCCGAGTAGCGCGGCCCGATGGCAGGAACGGTGTTGGAGCGTTTTCTCGCCGACGAGGCGGCAACGGCAAGGCTTGGCGAGGACCTCGCCATGGCTTTGCGCGCCGGCGACGCGATCGCGCTCAACGGCGATCTCGGCGCGGGCAAGTCGACGCTGGCCCGCGCGCTGATCCGGACGCTTGCCGACGATACCGGCCTCGAAGTGCCGAGCCCGACCTTCACGCTGGTGCAGAGCTACGAGACGCGCGTTCCGGTGCATCATTTCGACCTCTACCGCCTCTCCTCACCGGACGAGCTCGACGAGCTCGGCCTCGACGATGCGCTCAGCCAAGGCGCGGCGCTGGTCGAATGGCCGGAACGGGCCGCAGACCGATTGCCGGCAAGCGCGCTGTGGGTCGACCTTGCCGAACATGGCGAGGGCCGCGTGGCAAGGCTGTCGGGGCAGGGGCCGGTCTACGAACGCGTCGCTCGATCGCTGGCCATGCGCGATTTCCTGGCCTCGGCCGGATGGGGCGAAGCCAGCCGCCGCCATTTCGTCGGCGATGCCTCTGCCCGCTCCTACGAGATCGTCTCGTTGCCCGGCAAGGCGCCGCGCGTGCTGATGAACTCGCCGCGCCTCGTGCTCGGGCCGCCGGTGCGCAACGGCAAGCCCTATGCCGTGATCGCCCATACGGCCCAGTCCGTCACCGCCTTCGTCGCCATCGACCGGGCGCTGCTTGCGGCCGGCGTCAGCGTGCCGGCGATCCATGCCCAGGACCTCGACCGGGGCTTTCTGCTCATCGAACATCTCGGCTCGGAAGGTTTCCTCGGCCACGACGGCCAGCCCATCGCGAAGCGCTACGAAGCGGCGGCGGAACTGCTGGCCATGATGCATGGCAAGGCTTGGCCCACGCGCATGGAAGCGGCACCGGGGGTGTTCCACGACGTGCCGCCTTTCGATCGGGAAGCCATGCTGATCGAGGCCGACCTTTTGGTCGACTGGTATGTGCCATGGATCACCGGCAAACCGGCAAACGACACTTTGCGGGCAGGCTACCACAAGGTATGGAATGCCCTTCTCGACCGCCTTGCCAGCAGCGAATACACGCTGATGCTGCGCGACTTCCATTCGCCCAACATCATCTGGCGGGCGGAGCGGTCCGGCCTCGACCGGCTCGGCATCGTCGACGTGCAGGACGCGCTGATCGGGCCGGCGGCCTATGACGTAGCCTCCTTGGCCATGGATGCGCGGGTCACCGTCTCGCCCGAGATCGAGCGGCGGACGGTCGCGGCCTATGTCGCGGCGCGGCGCGCCGCCGGCGCGTTCGACGAGGCCGGTTTCGCCGAGGCCTATGCGATCATGGCGGCGCAGCGCAATTCGAAGATCCTCGGCATCTTCGTGCGGCTCGAAAAGCGCGACGGCAAGCCTTACTATCTGAAGCACCTGCCGCGCATCCGCGACTATCTGAGGCGGGCGCTGGCGCATCCGGCGCTGGCTGGCCTGAAGGATTTCTACATGGCCCACGGCCTGCTCGAGGAACGGGTCCCATGAAGCCGACGACCGCGATGGTGCTGGCGGCCGGGCTTGGCAAGCGCATGCGGCCGATCACCGACACGATGCCGAAGCCGTTGGTGAAGATCGCCGGCAAGACCTTGCTCGACTGGGGGCTGGACAGCCTGGAGGCCGCCGGCGTCGCCAAGGCGATCGTCAACGTGCACTACCTGCCTGAACAGATCGTCGCCCATGTCGCCGCTCGGCGCGCACCGAAGATCGTCATCTCCGACGAGCGCGAGGCGCTGCTGGAATCGGCGGGCGGCATCGTCAAGGCGCTGCCGCTACTGGGCAGCGAACCGTTCTACATCATCAATGCCGACACCTTCTGGATCGACAGCGGCCAACCCAGCCTCGAGCGTCTTGCCCTTGCATGGGACGCCGCCAGAATGGATATTCTGCTGATGCTTACCGATCTCGACTCAGCCACCGGGCATTGCGTCGGCACCGATTTCCTGGCGGCGCCGGACGGTGCGCTCACGCGCTCGAAAGGCGACCCCGCCGGCCTGATCTATGCCGGCGCCGCCATCATCCATCCGCGCATCTTCAAGGATGCTCCTATCGGGTCGCATTCGCTCAATGTCTATTTCGATAAGGCGATCGCCGCCGGGCGCCTGTTCGGCATGAAGATGAACGGGCGCTGGATCACCGTCGGCACGCCGGACGCGATCCCCGCCGCCGAAGCGGCGGTGGCCGGCGCGCTCGCGAAGGCGGTATGAGCGGCGCGCGCCGCGTTCTTTCCATCCCGCCCGGAGCGCCGTTCCTGCCGACGCTGGCCGGAGCGTTGCTCGACGGGCGCCTGATCCCCTGCTTCCGCTTCGACGGCGATCCGCTGGAGCTCGCCGACGCCACCATCTATGTGCCGACGCGCCGCGCGGCGCGGGCGCTGCGCGGCGCCTTCGTCGACATTCTCTCTGAAATGGACGGGGGAAAACGCTCGGCCATCCTGCCGACGGTGCGGCCGCTCGGCGAGTTCGACGAGGACGAGGCGGCCTTCGATGCCGAGGCGGCACCTGCAATAGAGCTTGCGCCGCCGATCGCCGCGCAGGAGCGGCTGTTGTTGCTGGCGCCGCTGGTGCGCGCCTGGAAGGAAAACCTGCCGGCGCATGTCAGAGAGCGGTTCAACGAGGAATTCGTGGTGCCGACCTCGGCCGCCGACGCCATCTGGCTGGCGCGCGACCTCGCCCGGCTGATGGACGAGATCGAGACCGAAGGCACGGACTGGGCGAAGCTCGCGACGCTGGTCGCCGGCAATCTCGCCGGCTGGTGGCAGGTGACGCTCGATTTCCTCGGCATCGTCACCGACAACTGGCCGGAACTGCTCAAGGAGCGCGACCGCTCCAATCCGGCCGCGCATCGCAGCGCGCTGATCCGGCTGGAAGCGGCGCGGCTGAAGCGCAATCCACCGGCCGGACCGGTGATCGCCGCCGGTTCGACGGGCTCGATCCCCGCCACCGCCGAACTGCTTGGCGTGATCGCCGGACTGCCCAATGGCGCGGTCGTGCTGCCCGGGCTCGACCGCGAGCTGGACGACGCATCCTTTGCGGCGATCACCGCACCCGGCGCGCGCCCGGCAACGCTCGGCCATCCGCAATACGGCCTCGCCAAGCTGATCGGCGGCATTGGCATTGCGCGCCGCGATGTCGAGGACGTCGCCGCCGCGCCGCCGCCGCTTGCGCTGCGCGCGGCCCTTGTCGGCGAGGCGCTGCGGCCGGCCGAAACCACCGAATATTGGACCGAGACGCGGCCCCGCTTCACGGCACACGACATCGAACGGGCGCTTGCCGGCGTAACGGTGGTGGAAGCGGCGAACGAACGCGACGAGGCGGCGGCAATCGCCATCGCGTTGAAGCGCGCCGTGGAGATCCCGGGCAGGCGCGCGGCGCTCGTCACCGGCGACCGGGCGCTGGCGCGGCGAGTTTCGGCCGAGCTTCTGCGTTTCGGTGTCGTTGCCGACGATTCCGGCGGCGCGCCGCTCATCAACACGCCGGCCGCCAGCCTGCTCAGGCTCGCGCTGAGCGCGGCGTTCCGGCCCGGCGATCCGGTAAGCCTGCTGTCCTTGCTCAAGCATCCGCTGCTTGGGCTCGGTTTGGAACGCGAGATCGTGCGCAAGGCGGCCGAACTCGTCGAACTGGTCGCGCTGCGCGGCGGCACCGGCCGGCCCGATGTCGCCTCGCTCGGCGCGCTTTTCGAGACACGGCTCGCCGAGCTGAGCGGCGACACAAGGCAGCCTTTCTGGTTTTCGCGCCTGACCGTGCGCGGCATCGAGCAGGCGCGCGGCATGCTTAGCCGCCTTACAGATGCGCTGTTGCCGCTCACCGCGATGCGCGACGAGAACGGCGCCGACATCGCGACGCTGACGCGGGCGAGCGTCGTCGCGCTGGAGGATTTGGGCCGCACGGCCGATGGCGGTCTGGCCGACCTCTATGCCGGCGATGCCGGCGACAAGCTGGCCGAGTTGCTGCGCGGACTGGTGGCGGCGGCCTCGCCCTTCACCTTCGCCGCTTCGGAATGGCCCGACGTGATGGAGGCGCTGATCGCGCCGGAGACGGTGAAGCCGGCGCAAGGCACGGACCGCAACATCGCCATCTGGGGCGCGCTGGAAGCCCGATTGCAGAACGTCGACACGCTGATCATCGGCGGGCTCAACGAAGGCATCTGGCCGCGCAAGCCCGAGAGCGACCGCTTCATGTCGCGGCTGATGAAGACCGGCATCGACCTCGAGCCGCCGGAACGGCGCATCGGCCTTGCCGCGCATGATTTCCAGATGGCGACGGGCGCCGGCGAAGTGGTGCTGACGCGGTCGGCCCGTTCGGGCGACGCGCCGGCGGTGCCGTCACGCTGGCTGCAGCGCATCCTGACCTTCATCGGCAAGGAACCGGCGGCAGCGCTGCGCGGGCGTGGCGACGCGCTGCTTGGCTGGGCGCGCGCTCTCGATGCCGGCGAGAAGAAGGATTTTGCCCCTCGACCGCAGCCGAAGCCGCCGCTCAGCATGCGCCCGCAGCATTTTTCGGTCACCGAGATCGAGACGCTGCGCCGCGACCCCTACGCGGTCTACGCGCGGCGCATCCTGGGGCTTTCGCCGCTCGAGCCATTGATCCGCGATCCAGGCGCCGCCGAGCGTGGAACGCTGTTCCACGAAATCCTGCATCTGTTCTCGCGGCAGGTCGAGGATCCAAGGGCGCCGAATGCACTGGCAAGCCTTATCGAAGCCGGACGGATTTGCTTTGCCGACGCAAAGCTTCCGCCTGATATCGAGGCTGTCTGGTGGCCGCGTTTCGAAAAGCTCGCCGAAAACATCATCGAATGGGAGCATGGCCGCGCCGATGCGGTCACGCGACGCTACGCCGAGGAACGTGCCAACAAGACGGTGGTCGGCCGCACCGGCGTGACGCTGTCCGGCTATGCCGACCGCGTCGACCTGCTTGCCGGCGGCATGGCCGACATACTCGACTACAAGACCGGCTCCTCGCCCTCGAAGGCGCAGGCGCATACGCTGCTGGCGCCGCAGCTTGCGTTGGAAGGCGCCTTGCTCAGGCGCGGCGCCTTCAAGGAGCTCGGCATTCGCGAGCCATCGCAGCTTGCCTTCGTGCGGCTGAAGCCGAATGGCGAGGTGTTCGAGGAATCGATCCTCGAATACAACCGCAAGCCCCGCACCGCCAACGATCTGTCCGAGGAAGCCTGGGCGCGGCTGGAGCGGCTGCTGTTCCATTATGCCGACCCGACCACCGGCTACCTGTCGCGCGCGCTGCCGTTCCGCGAGGGCGAGGCGGACGGCGACTACGACCATCTGGCGCGCGTGCTGGAATGGTCGGCCGGTGGGGCCAGCGAAGACGAGGCGGACGGATGAAATATCCGATCCCCTCCGATACCGCCGCCAGCCAGGCGCGCGCCTCGGATCCCGCCTACTCCGCCTGGGTGTCGGCCAACGCCGGCTCGGGCAAGACGCATGTCTTGGCGCAGCGCGTCATCCGGCTTCTGCTCAACGGCACCGATCCGTCGAAGATCCTGTGCCTGACCTATACGCGGGCGGCCGCCGCCAACATGTCGAACCGCGTGTTCTCGACCCTGTCGGAATGGACGGCGCTCCCGGATGCGGAGCTGGCGATCAGGATCGCGGCGCTGGACAGCCACGGCGCCGACCGCGACATGATGCGGCGCGCACGGCGATTGTTCGCGGAGGCGCTGGAAACGCCGGGTGGGCTGAAGATCCAGACCATCCATGCCTTCTGCGAATCCGTGCTGCACCAGTTCCCGCTCGAAGCCAACATCCCGGCGCATTTCGAGATGCTCGATCCGCAGATGGAAGCCTCGCTGTTCGGCGATGCCCGCCGCGACATGATTTCGGGGGCGGCCGCCGGCGTCGAGGGCCTTGCGGAGGCCTTCGCCACCGTGCTGGAGCGCGGCGGCGAGTTCGGTCTCGACACGCTGCTTACAGAAATCGTCGGCAAGCGCGACGAGCTGCGCGATTTCATCGCCAAGCTCGGCAAGGATCGGGATTTCCGGCCGCTGTTCGCCGAATTCGGCTTCAGGCCCGGACAGAGCGCCGAGGACATCGCCGCTTCGCTGTGGCCGCTGCCTGGCTTCGGCCCCGGCCAGTTCGCCGAATTCACCCAGGCCGCCGAGGCCTCCGACGCGCGGCAGGTGCTGAACAATGTCGTCCCCTATGCGCAGGGAGCGTTCGCCGAAGCCGACCCGATCCGGCGGTTGCGGCTGCTGGCGAAGGCCTTTCTCAAGGCCGACGGCGACCCCTATGAGCCGCCCAAGATCTTCAAGAAGGCGCTTGTCGACCGGGTGCCGGATCTGCCGGACCGCTATCTGGCCGCGGCCAAGGCGATCCTTGAGGTAACCGACCGGCTGGCGCTGTTCCGCATGCTGGAAGGGACTGCCGCGGCGCTGACCGTCGCCGGCTGGCTGATCGCGCGCTACGAGCAGCTGAAGCGCGGGCGGGGCTTCCTCGACTTCAACGATCTCATCACCCGCACCGTCAGCCTCCTATCGCGGCCCGATGCCGGCCCCTGGGTGCAGTTCAAGCTCGACCAGGGCATCGACCACATCCTGCTCGACGAGGCGCAGGACACCAGCCCGGACCAGTGGGAGGTCGTGAAGAAGCTTACGGAAGAGTTCTTTGCCGGGCTCGGCCAGCGCGAGGCGGTGACGCGCACGATCTTTGCCGTGGGCGACGAGAAGCAGTCGATCTATTCCTTCCAGGGCGCGGCGCCGGATTCCTTTGCCGAAAGCCGGCTTTTGTTTGCCGGGCGCGTGCGCGACGCCGAAGCCGCCTTCGCCAATCTCAAGCTCACCTGGTCGTTCCGGTCGAGCGACGACGTGCTGGCCGCGGTCGACCGTGTCTTCGCCGAACCGGGTGTCCGGCGCGGCATCAGTCACGACCCTGACCCTTTGAGCCATAAGGCGATCCGCAATGACGCGCCGGGCTATGTCGAGGTGTGGCCCTCGGTCGGCGCCGAAATGGTCGAGGAGCCTGACGACTGGACCTTGCCGGTCAACCATGCCAGCGCGCCGGCCGTGCGCGTCGCCGAGCATGTCGCGACGACCATCCAGAACTGGCTGCGCAATGGCGAGGCGATCGAAGGCAAGGGCAGGAAACTGACCGCCGGCGACATACTCGTCCTGGTGCGCAAGCGCGACCGCTTCGTCCATGCGCTGTCGCGCAGCCTCAAGAACCGGCAGATCCCGGTCGCCGGCGCCGACCGGCTGAGCCTGCCCGGCCATATCGCCGTGCAGGATCTGATCGCGCTCGGGCATTTCCTGATCCAGCCGGAAGACGATCTGTCCTTGGCGGCGGTGCTGCGCAGCCCGATCTTCGAGGTTCCCGAGGAAACGCTGCTGGCGCTCGCCGGCTCGAGGCCGAAAGGCCAGTCGCTGATTTCCTCGCTGCGGCAGCACGCGGCCGAGGACGTGGCCCTCGCCGCTGTCGTTAGCCGGCTCGACGGCTGGGCGAGCGAAGTGGCGTTCAAGCCGGTGTTCGAATTCTACGCCGCTGCGCTGGCGCGTGACGGCCTGCGCCGCAAGATGACGGCGCGGCTTGGACCGGAAGCCGGCGACATCCTCGACGAATTCCTGAGTTTTTGCCTGGCCGAGGAACGCACCGGACTGCCGGGGCTGGAATCCTTCCTGTCGACGCTGGAGAATGCCGGCCCCGAGATCAAGCGCGAGATGGACCAGACGCGCGACGAAGTGCGCGTGATGACCGTGCACGCCGCCAAGGGCCTGGAAGCACCGGTGGTTTTCCTGGTCGATGGCGGCTCGGCGCCGTTCAGCGACCAGCACCTGCCGCGGCTGATGCCGTTCGAGAGCTCGGGCGGGCAATGGAAAGGCAAGGGCTATCTGTGGCGCTCGGCCAGTGACGTCGCCAACGGCGTCTCGAGGGCGGCTTCGGTTCGAGCGCGCGAACTGGCGGACGACGAATACCGGCGGCTGCTCTATGTCGGCATGACGCGCGCCGAGGATCGGCTGATCGTCTGCGGCTATCACGGCAAGCGTCAGCCCAGCACAGGCACCTGGCATTCGATCGTCAGCCGCGCGTTGCTCGGTGCGCCCGAGAGTGCCGAGCGGCGGCATCCCGCGACGGCCGATGTGACGGTGCATCGCTTCCACATGACCAGATTGCCGCCGGTGGCACCGACCGGCGTCGACAAGGCTGGACTGTTCGAGCACGCCGCGCCGCTGCCCGAAACCCTGTTTCGGCCGCTGCCGCCCTATGAGGAGTTGCCGCGGCCGCTTTCGCCTTCCGGCGCCTCGGCACTGATCGACGAAGCGAAGGACGCCGTCCCCGACACACGCTCGCCGGTGCTCGATGCCGCCGCCGAACCCGGCTTTGCGGTCATGCGCGGCCTTGCCCTGCACAAATTGCTGCAGATGCTGCCCGGCATCGCGGATACGGAAAGGCGGGGCGCCGCCGAGCGCTATCTGGCGCGCGCCGGCGCCGGCTGGCCCGACGGCGAGCGCGACAAGGCGCTGGAAGCGGTGCTGTCGGTCCTGTCCGACGGTCGCTTCGGCACGCTGTTCTCGCCGTCCTCGCGCGCGGAAGTCGCGGTGATGGGCAGCCTCGAGGTGAAGGGCAAGCTGCGCTCGATCTCCGGCAAGATCGACCGGCTGGCCGTCACGACGGAAAAAGTGTCGATCGTCGACTACAAGACCAACCGGCCTGCGCCGACCAGTCTGGCCGAAGTACCACCGGCCTATATGCTGCAGCTTGCGCTCTACCGCGCGCTGCTTCAGCCGCTCTATCCGGGCCGCGAGGTGACGGCGGCGCTGCTGTTCACCGAGGCGCCACGCCTGATCGAGCTGCCGGCGGCGGCCATGGACGACGCCCTTGCCCGACTCACGGGAGCGTGACACAAGAACTGCTTGAACATCGCCACCACAACCACCACATTTGGTGCAACCCGAGTTTTCGAAAGGATTTCAGCATGGCCACCGTCAAGGTCGACAAGGGCAATTTCCAGGCCGATGTGCTCAACGCCAAGGAGCCGGTCGTGGTGGATTTCTGGGCCGAGTGGTGCGGCCCGTGCAAGATGATCGGTCCGTCGCTGGAAGAGATCGCCAACGAGTTCGGCTCCAAGGTCAAGATCGCCAAGCTCAACATCGACGAGAATCCCGAGCTTGCCGCCCAATTTGGCGTGCGCTCGATTCCGACGCTGATGATCTTCAAGGGCGGCGAATTGGCCGACATGAAGGTGGGCGCCGCGCCGAAGACCGCGCTGTCGCACTGGATTAACGGCAACCTCGCCTGAGCCAATCCGAATATTCAATGAACGAGCCCGGCCGTCGCGCCGGGCTTTTCTTTGGCGCCATCGCTCATGGCGCTCTGGCCCTCGCACGCAGGCACGTCATACTCTCTGCTTCAGAAAAAGGAGAGCGCCATGACCGGGACAGCCAAGGCCACAGTTCACGTCGACAATGAGCGCGTCATCGTCACCGAGTACCGGTTCGCGCCGGGCGCCAACACCGGGTGGCACCGCCATGGCCACGACTATGTCGTCGTGCCGCTGATGGACGGCAAGGTGAAGCTGGTGACCAAGGACGGCGAATCCTTTGCCGAGATGAAGCAGGGGGCGCCCTATTTCCGGCGCGAAGGCGTCGAGCACGACGTCATCAACGCCAATGACGGCGAATACGCATTCATCGAGATCGAGCTGAAATAGCTGTCGCTCACCAGTCGGCGATGCGATCGCCGCCGGTGAATTGGGCGCTTCTGTCCGTATACTCGAACAGCTCGATCTTCACGCCGTTGGGGTCGCGGACCCAGGCCTGGTAGGTGTCGTCGCAGGCGAACTTCTTCGGCGTGACCTCGACGCCTTTCGATCGGATATGGGCGATGGTTGCATCGATGTCTTCCACCTCAAGGCACAAGTGATTGATCTGGTTCGCCTCGCTGTAGCGGGCCTCGCTCTTCTCGAACACCTCGACATGGCTGCGGCCGCCGCAATCGAGATAGAAGCCGAAGATCCTGCCGTCGCGCAGGAAATTGAACCGTGTGTCCATGCCGAGCACGTCGCTGTAGAAGCGTCGCGTCGCCTCCAGGTCATGCGCGAAAATGCAGACATGGGCGAGCTGCTTCACCTTGATCATGGCCGGTTCCTTTCGGCCCCCGCCGAATCCGCAGCGCTATCTTGAATTGGCTTTAAGTCGGCGGCGTGCCGTTCTCGGCCAGCACGGCGCCGGCAAAATAGAGCGAGCCGCCGATCAGGATGCGCGGCGCCGGGCCGTCCCAAGAGTCGCGCAACAGCATCAGCGCGCTGGCGACCGAGCTGACCGGCTCGGCCGACAGGCCGGCCTCTTCGGCGCGCAAGGCCAGCTCGTCATTCGGCACGCCGGCATCGCTGCTGGTCACCGGCACAGTATAGACATGGCGGGCGAGGCCCTTGAAGGCGCTGAAATAGCCGGTCTGGTCCTTGGTGTTGATCATGCCGGAGATCAGCACCAGCGGCCTCGGGTTCTTTTCCTCCTGCTCGGCCAGGGCCTCGGCGATGACGATGCCGGCGCCTGGATTGTGGCCGCCGTCCAGCCAGATCTCCGCGCCCTTCGGCGCGAGGTCCACCAGTTTGCCCTGCGTCAGCTTCTGCATGCGCGCCGGCCAGGCGACATGGGTCATCGCCCGTTCGGCGGCGCGATGGCTGATCTCGAAGCCGGCCGCCTTGACGGCGGCGATCGCCGCCGCCGCGTTGGCGTATTGATGGCGCCCGGGCAAGCGCGGCGAGGGCAGGTCCATCAGCCCATCCTCGTCCTGATAGACCATGCGGCCGTTCTCCTCGAAGGCGAGGAAATCCTGGCCATAGACCACGGTCGGGCAATCCAGCCGCTCGGCCGTCTCGATCAGCACCTGGAGCGCGACATCGCTTTCCTGGGCGCCGATCACCACCGGGCAGCCGCGTTTCATGATGCCGGCCTTCTCGGCGGCGATCAGCTCGACGCGGTCGCCGAGATAGGCTTCGTGGTCCATCGATATCGGCATGATCACCGAAACCGCTGGCTGCCTGATGACGTTGGTGGCGTCGAAACGGCCGCCGAGGCCGACTTCGATGATCGCCGCCTCCGCTGGATGCTCCGAGAACAGGACGAAGGTGACGGCGGTGAGGATCTCGAAGACGGTGATCTTCTGGCCGCCATTGGCCTCGGCGACGCGCGCAATGGCCTCGGCGAAAACGTCATCGTCGACGAGCTTGCCGCCGCCTTCGGCCGCCAGCCGGTAGCGCTCATGCCAGTTCACCAGATGCGGCGAGGTGTGGACGTGGACGAGATGGCCGGCCGCTTCCAGCAGCGCGCGGGAGAAGGCGGCGCAGGAGCCCTTGCCGTTGGTGCCGGCGATGTGGATGACCGGCGGCAGCCGGTCCTGCGGATTGCCGAGGCGTTCGAGAAGCCGCGTGACGCGGTCCAGCGAAAGGTCGAAGCCTTTCGGATGCAGCGTCATCAGATGTTCGATTTCGCGTTCGGCGGAAAGCGTTGTCATGGCGGAATCCTAGAGCGGTTCATCATTTCATGGAATGCAGAACCGCTCTCTCTTTTTGCTGACGCAATTCCGAACGGAAAACCGTTTCACACTTTTCCTGGAATTGCTTTGGCGCACGGCCTCGAAACCGGGAATCGGTTTCGGAACGGCCATGCGCAAATCAGAGGCTACAGCACAGAACGGACGGCGCAAATCTCGGTTCGCGGCGAACGATGTCGCGTCGGGCCGACCTCGGCTCAGGCTTGCGGCCGCGCCTCGGCGTTGACCACCGCCGGCGGCAGGATCTCCGGCTCCAGCGGCTTCTCGGCCTCCGGCATCTTGAGCAGCATCTTCAACAGCCGGGAAATGGTCTGGCGCATCTCGAGGCGCGAGACGACCATGTCGACCATGCCGTGCTCCATCAGATATTCGGCGCGCTGAAAACCGTCGGGCAATTTCTCGCGGATGGTCTGCACGATGACGCGCGGGCCGGCAAAGCCGATCAGCGCGCCGGGCTCGGCGATCTGGACATCGCCCAACATGGCGTAGGAGGCGGTGACGCCGCCGGTGGTCGGGTTGGTGAGCACGACGATATAGGGCAGGCCGGCTTCCTTCAGCCGGTCGACGCCGACCGTGGTGCGCGGCAATTGCATCAGCGACAGGATGCCTTCCTGCATGCGGGCGCCGCCGGAGGCGGCGAACAGGATCAGCGGCCGCTTGCGCTGCAGCGCAACCTCGAAGGCATGCACGATTGCTTCGCCCGCGGCCATGCCGAGCGAGCCGCCCATGAAGGCGAAGTCCTGCACGGTGACGATGACCGGCAGCCCGTCGATGGTGCCGGCGCCGTTGAGGATCGCATCCTCGAGGCTGGTCTTGGCCTTGGCCTCCTTCAGGCGATCGGTGTAGCGCTTCTCGTCGCGGAACTTCAGCGGATCCTGGACGACCTTGGGGTTTTCCAGCACCTCGTATTTGCCGTCGTCGAAGAAGTATTTCAGCCGCTCCTTGGCCGAGATCTTCATGTGGTGGCCGGACGCCGGGATGACGAACTGGTTGGATTCGAGATCCTTGTGGAAGATCATTTCGCCGGTCTCGGGATCCTTAATCCAGAGATTTTCCGGCATGTCGGTGCGCCGGCCGAGCATCGAATTGATCTTCGGGCGGACGTAATTGGTGATCCAGTTCATGGCTTCGGCTCCTGTCCTGGAAAATAGACGTAGTAAGACTATTCGGCGGCAGCAAGGCGGGCCGAGCGGACGCCCTGGGCAAGGCCGCTGACCAAAGTGGCGACGGCTTCCGCCGGATCGGCTGTCTTCTCGCCCTTGGGCCCCAGCACATTGGCGATCGCGTTGACGATCGCCGTGCCGACCACGACACCGTCGGCCGAGGCCCCGATGACACGCGCCTGCTCGGCGGTCTTGACGCCGAAGCCGACGCAGACCGGCAGCACGGTATGGCCCTTGATGCGCTTCACCGCCGCCGCGACCTTGGCTGTATCGGCAAGGGCCGAGCCGGTGATGCCGGTCATCGAGACGTAATAGACGAAGCCCGAGGTGTTTTCCAAAACCTTGGGGAGGCGCTTGTCGTCGGTGGTCGGCGTCGCCAGGCGGATGAAGTTGACGCCGGCCTTCAGCGCCGGAATGCAGAGCTCCTCATCCATCTCCGGCGGCAGGTCGACGACGATCAGGCCGTCGATGCCGCTTGCCTTGGCGTCTGCCAGGAAACGGTCGACGCCGTAGATATAGATTGGATTGTAGTAGCCCATCAGCACGATCGGCGTCTCGTTGTCGCCGGCGCGGAATTCGGACGCCATCTTCAGCGTCTTAGCCAAGGTCTGGCCGCCCTTCAGCGCCCGAAGACCGGCCGCCTGGATCGCCGGGCCGTCGGCCATCGGGTCGGAGAAGGGCATGCCGAGCTCGATGATGTCGGAGCCGGCGCCCGGCAGCGCCTTCATGATGGCCAAGGCGGTGTCGTAATCCGGGTCGCCGCCCATGAAATAGGTGACCAAGGCCGGGCGGCCTTCGGCCTTGAGCTTGGCCATGCGGCGGTCAATGCGGGTGGTCATTGTCAGATCTCCATGCCCAGCATGTTCGCCACCGTGTGCACGTCCTTGTCGCCGCGACCGGACAAATTGACGATGACGATCTGGTCCTTGTCCATCTTCGGCACGATCTTCACCGCATGGGCGATGGCATGCGCCGATTCCAGCGCCGGAATGATGCCTTCGACCCGGGTGGTGAGCTGGAAGGCTTCCAGCGCCTCGTCGTCGAGGATCGGCACATATTCGACGCGGCCGCTGTCGCGCAGCCAGGAATGCTCCGGACCGACGCCCGGATAATCGAGGCCGGCCGAGATCGAATGACCGTCGAGGATCTGGCCGTCGGCATTCTGCAGGAGATAGGTGCGGTTGCCATGCAGCACGCCCGGCTTGCCGGCGTTCATCGAGGCGCAATGTTCGACGCCGTCGAGGCCGCGCCCGCCGGCTTCGATACCGATGATGCGGACGTCCTTGTCGTCGAGGAAGGGATGGAAGAGGCCGATGGCATTGGAGCCGCCGCCGACGGCGGCGATGATGACATCCGGCAGCCGGCCCTCCTGCTCCAGTATCTGGGCGCGGGCTTCCGTGCCGATCACCGACTGGAAGTCGCGCACCAGCTCCGGATAGGGATGCGGGCCGGCGGCGGTGCCGATCAGGTAATAGGTGTCCTCGACATTGGTGACCCAGTCGCGCAGGGCCTCGTTCATGGCGTCCTTCAGCGTGCCGTGGCCGGCGGTGACCGGCCGAACCTCGGCGCCGAGCAGCTTCATGCGGAACACATTGGGGCTCTGGCGGGCGACGTCGGTGGCGCCCATGTAGACCACGCAAGGATAACCGAAGCGCGCCGCCACAGTGGCCGAGGCGACGCCATGCTGGCCGGCGCCGGTCTCGGCGATGATGCGCTTCTTGCCCATGCGCTTGGCGAGCAGGATCTGGCCGAGGCAGTTGTTGATCTTGTGCGAGCCGGTGTGGTTGAGGTCCTCGCGCTTGAAATAGACCTTGGCGCCACCCCCAAGGCCCTTCGCCGAGGAAACGTCACGAAGATGTTTGGTCAGGCCCTCGGCAAAATAGAGCTTCGAGGGCCGCCCGGCATAGTGGGTCGACAGGTTCTGCAGCTCGGCCTTGAACTCGGGATCGGTCTTGGCCTTGTTCCACTGGTCCTCCAGATCGAGGATCAGCGGCATCAGCGTCTCGGCGACGAAGCGGCCGCCAAAAATGCCGAACATGCCCTGCTCGTCGGGTCCGGTGCGGAAGGAATTGGGCATTGCCGGCTTGTTCATCGCCGATCTCCTAAATCTTGACTTGCGAGCCTGTCCTGGTCGGAAAACCGGTTCCCACTTTTCCGGGGCATGCTCGGGTTCGAAAACTCCTCAGGCAGCGCGATTATCCCGCGCGGCTCTGACGGCCCGGAAAAACTGCTCGATCAGCGCCGGATCCTTGACACCCGGAGCGCTTTCCACGCCGGACGAGATGTCTATTCCGGGCGGATTGGCCTGTCTCAGGGCATCGCCGATATTGGCGGCGTTGAGTCCACCGGAAAGCATGTATTCGACGCCGGCGTCAAGGCCGGCAAGCACGCGCCAGTCGAAGGCAACGCCGTTGCCGCCCGGCAATTGCGACCCCTTCGGCGGCTTGGAATCCAGAAGGAAGCGATCGGCGATGCCGACGAAGGGTTTTATGCGGTCGAGATCCGCCGCCTCGCTGACGGACAGCGCCTTCATCACTGGCAGGCCGTAGCGCGCCTTGATCCCGGCCACACGCCCAGGCGTTTCCGAACCATGCAGCTGCAGCATGTCCGGCTGCATTTTCGCGACGATCTCGTCGAGAAAGGCATCGTCGGCATCGACGGTGACGGAGACTGCCTTGGCCTTGCCGCGCGCCGCTTCGCGCAAGCGCCCGGCCTCGACAGGCTCGACATAGCGCGGGCTCTTGGCGAAGAAAATAAAGCCGACATGGCTGGCGCCGCCGGCAAGCGCGGCGGCCATCGCGGCGTCGGTCTTCAATCCGCAGATCTTGATGTCGGGCGTCATGGCGCGGGATTGGCACGAAACGGGGAAAGAGTCGAGAAAAAGCATGCTGTTGCCGGCTCTGCGGAAAACACTACGTTGATATAGGAACCACAGGCGGGAGCACGATAAGCATGGCCGACCAGACCGTCGCCGAACTCAGGCAGAAGATCGCGCAGGCGCGCGAGGTGATCGCGCATCTGATGGACAAGGCCGCCTACAATGGCGCCGAGGCGCACCGGGCGCTGGATTATTTCGGCAGCGATGCCTTCGACCGGAATTTTTTGCCCTGGCCGCATTCGGAGGAAGGATTGCGGCCGGAGGAACTGAACGCGGCGAATGACGATTGAGGGGTTACGCAGGGCGAGGCAACCACGCTGTCGTCATCCTCGGGCTTGACCCGAGGATCCATGCCGTTACCTCGGCCGGCGACACGGCGGTGGAGAATATTTGCCTTTTTCGTTCAATGGCATAGCCACTTTTTTGAACGGTTGCGGCGCTCACGCGTCACGGCATGGATTCTAGGGTCTGCGCGCGTCGCTTCGCTCCTTGCTCCGCCCTAGAATGACGATGCTGAGATGGCCCGGCTAATCTCCAGTGTTGCTTGGCTAGCGGCGGTGCCCCGTTCGCCAGACACTCTACTCGAACACAATCGCCTGCAGGGCGCCGCCGTTGCGTTTCAGCCAGTCCTTGCAGCGGTCGGTGTCCGGGCAGAGCTTTTCGCACAGCTTCCAGAATTTCGGGCCGTGGTTCATCTCCTTCAGATGCGCCACCTCATGCGCCACCAGGTAGTTTATCACCGCCGGCGGCGCCATCATGATGCGCCAGGAGAAGGAGAGATTGCCCTCCGATGTGCATGACCCCCAGCGGCTGGAGGTATCTTTATACCTTATTGCCTTGGCACGCTTGCCGATCGCCTCGGTGTGCTTGACCACCAGCCTCTCGATCTCCTTCTTGGCCTCGCGCTTGAGGTGGTCAGCGATGCGGCGCGGCAGGTGGATGCGCTCGCCATGGATGATCAGGAGCGGGCCGCGCTCGTCGCGCGCGACGGTGACGGTGCCGCGCTTCGAAGGCTCATGCACGATGCGATGCGGCACGCCGCGGATCGGGATCCTGATGCCCGGCCGCACCTGCGGCCTGGTCGGCACCTTGGCCAGCCGCTGTTCCAGCCAGTCCTGGTGGCGGTCGAGGAATTTCTCCACCTCGCCCCGGCGCAGGCCGGGCGGCACGGTGATGCGCAGGCCCTGGCCGCCGGAATCGATGCGCAGCGTAAGCCGCCGGGCGCGGGCGCTTTCGACGATTTTCAGCGGCAGCGTGCGGCCGGCGACGCAATGTTCGCGCTCCACGACAGGCGCGGCCTTGGGCTTGGTCAGGTTGCGAAAGAAGCCGAGGGTCATGGCTGGACGATACGCGATTCGAAAAAAACGGCCAGTGGAGGGAAGCTACAAAGAGAACAAAAAAGAAACGGCGCCGCTAGACGCGACGCCGCATATCATGCCGAGACCTGTCCCTGCAGCGCCGCGCGTCCTTTGGACGCGCAAAGGACGCTGCAGCACTTTGAGTTTGCGCATGACCTTTTCCGAAAATCGGCATCGATCTTCGGGGTCATGCGCGTGGTCTCAGTCGTCGAGCAGGTTCGAGCCCTTGCCGCGCTTCGGGGTCGCCGGCTTGGACGACTCCGTGGTCGTCGGGGCCGTCGACTTGTTGCGGTTCGCCATGAAGCGGTCGAACTCGTCCTGGTCCTTGGCGCGGCGCAGTTCGCGAGCGTAATCGTCGAACTCGCTCAGCATCTCGTCAAGCTTGCGTCGCTCCTCGGCGAGGCGCTCGAGTTCCTTCTCGCGCCAGTCGTCGAAAGCGACGTTGCCGGTGCGGGCCGAGCCGTGGCCCCAGCGGGCCGCCTTGTCGGAACCGCGGCGGCAGCCGGCGAAGATGCCGTCCGTGGCGCGGTTGACGTCGCGCTTGAAGCCTTCCAGCCGGTCGCCCCAGATGATGTAGGCGAGCATGGCGAAGCCGAGCGGCCAGAACACCATGAAGCCGATGACCATCAGCGCGATGGTGGCCGGCGTCCAGGCCGGACGGATCAATGCACTCGTATTCATTTCTCCCAATCCTTCCGTTGGAGACAGCCAAACCGGCTGCGTGGAATCGAAATGGGAAGGCGAAATCGGCGATTCAAGGCAAATCCCGCCAAAACCGGCGAAGCGCCTGAAATGATTATCGCTTTTTGAGTTTCTCGAGGAAAAGCACTGCCATTCCAGCAACCAGCCCCCAAAATGCCGCGCCGACGCCGAAGAGCGTGAGCCCCGAAGCCGTCACGGCGAAGGTGACGGTGGCCGGCATGCGCTCGGCCTCGTCCTTCAGCGCGATCGACAGCGCGTTGGCCAGGGGCGCCGTCAAGGCGAGCCCGGCGACCAGCACGATCAGGCTTTGCGGCAGGACGGCGAAGATCGCCACCAGCGAGGCGCCGAAGATCGCGAAGACCAGATAGGCGAGCGCGTAGAACGGCCCGGTCTTCCAGCGTTCGGCCGGGTCGGGATGGACATCGGGGCCGGTGCAGATGGCGGCTGAGATCGCCGCAAGATTGGTGGTGGCGGCACCGAACGGCGCCGAGAGCAGCGAAAACAGCCCGGTGACGCCGATCAGCGGACCGGGTTCCGGATGGTAGCCGGCGGCGCGCAGCACAGCGAGACCGGAAAGGTTCTGGGAAGCCATGGTGACCAGATAGAGCGGCAGGGCAAGGCCAATGGTCGCCGAGGCGGTGAATTGCGGCGCGATGAACGTCAATGTCGACAGTTCCGGCGCCGGCAGGCTGCCGACGCGGCCGGTGAGGAAAGCGGCGAGGCCGCCGCCGATCAGCACCACCAGCACCGACAAAGCCGGATTGAACAGGCGGATGACGAAGAAGGCGGCGATCAGCGGCAGGATCAGCCAGGGATCGGCGGGAATGGCCTTCACCGCGTTCACGGCGAAGCTGACCAGAATGCCGGCCAGCATGCCGGACGCGACCGAGGCCGGGATCTGCGCGATCAGCCGGGTCAGCGGCTTGAACAGGCCGGTCGCGACCAAAAGGATGCCGGTGACAATGAAGGCGCCGACGGCCTGCGGCATCGTGAAACCGCTGGAGGCCGCGATCAGCGCCAGGCCGGGCGTCGACCAGGCGGTGATGACCGGCATCTTGGTGCGCCAGGAGAGCCACAGGCATTCCACGACCATGGCGAGGCAGATCGCCGTCACGCCGCTTGCGGTCTCGATCTGCGTGGCGCCGACCGCCTTGGCGGCAGCGATGACGAGGGCCAGCGTGCCGCCGAAGCCGACGACAGCCGCGACGAAGGCGGATACCGGGATGGAGACGCGCATTATGCGGTAGCCCGCTTGACCATGTCGCCGACGGCCCGCTTGAGCAAATCGAGATCCTCGGGGCGGGACAGGCGATGGTCGCCGTCCGGGATAAGCGACAGCGTCACGTCGTCGGCGGGCAGCATCGCAGCCAGCTTCAGCGCGTGGCCCGAAGGCACGTCTGGATCGGCCAAGCCCTGCAGGATATGCACCGGGCAATGCGTGTCGATCGGCCCGGTCATGACCCGGTTGGCACGGCCATCCTCGATCAGCGCGCGCGTGTAGATATAGGGCTCGTCCGAATAGTCCGACGGCTCGGCGAAGAAGCCTTTTTCCGCGAGATCGCGGCGCTGCGCGTCAGTCAGCACCGGCTCGATCAGCTCGACGGTGAAGTCCGGCGCCGGGGCGAGCAGCACCAGGCCCGCAACCCTTGTGTCGCCCGCCCTGCGCAGTTCCTGCGCCATGCGCAGCGCGATCCACGCCCCCATCGAGGAGCCGACCAGGATCTGCTTGCCCTTGCTGAACCGGCTAAAGACGGCAAGGCTTTCGGCCAGCCATCTGGAGATCGTGCCGTCGGCGAACGCGCCGCCCGACTCGCCATGGCCGGAATAGTCGTGACGCAGATAGGCTCGGCCTTCGCCGCTGGCCCAGGCGGCTAGCGTCTCCGCCTTCGTGCCCAGCATGTCGGACTTGTAGCCGCCGAGCCAGACGATGCCGGGCGCCGCGCCCGCTATCTGCCTGACGGCGATGTTCGACCCGTCCACATCGATGAAAACCGGAGCGCTGGCGGCCATGAGCTTGTCCTTCCCCGCCGGTCTTTTGGCACAGGCGGGGGTTCAACGAAAAGTGCTCGCGGCGTTTGATTGCTTGGTGCAGACAATTGCCAAGCGGCAGGTGATTTTGCGGCGCGGCTATGCTATTGACTCCCGCCCCGCGCTCACCACATAGGCGCGTCCACGTATTTTTGTCTAACGAAACCCTGAACGAAACGGCCGAGGAGACCACGACCATTCGCAGACCTTTCAAAGCAGCGGCACCCACCAAGGACGGGCCGCGCTCCAACCGAGACATCCGGGTGCCCCGGGTCCAGCTTATCGACGCCGAGGGCCAGAACCGAGGCGATGTTTCCATCAACGACGCATTGCTGCTCGCCGAAGAGGCCGGGCTCGATCTGGTCGAGATATCGCCCAATGCGGTGCCGCCCGTCGTCAAGATCCTCGATCTCGGCAAGCTGAAATACGCCAACCAGAAGAAGGCGGCCGAAGCGCGCAAGAACCAGAAGGTCATCGAGATCAAGGAGATCAAGATGCGCCCGAACATCGACAGCCATGACTACGAGACCAAGATGAAGGCCGTGCGGCGCTTCTTCGAGGAAGGCGACAAGGTCAAGCTGACGCTGCGCTTCCGCGGCCGCGAGATGGCGCATATGGAACTCGGCATGCAGCTTCTGAACAAGGTGCGCGAGGAAGTGGCGACGATCGCCAAGGTCGAGGCGGAGCCGAAGCTCGAAGGCCGCCAGATGATGATGGTCCTGGCGCCGCGCTAACCGGGAAGGCGCGGCCGTCAAAGCGTCGCGCCTATCACGGTTTCGAGAGTTGCCGGGCTCTTTGTATCTCGCTCTAAAATCCGCCCGAATTGCCGGGCACGGCGTCCCGACGATCGGCGGGGCGCCTGTTTTCAATCCGATCGCGAGCTACCTCGACGATCGCTTCGCGATCGCGAGCAAATCGACGATCGCTTCGCGATCGCGAGCAAATCGACGATCGGCTTTTGTCGATCGCGAGCAAATCGACGATCGGATGGGGTCATGGTCGATGAAGTGAAGGTCCCGGCCGACAACCGAAATGAAGGGTTGGGCGGCTATCAGCACATGCGCCGGATCGTGCTGGCGATGCTGATCGTGGTGCTGTTCTGCGCGCTGCTGTTCGGCCAGTCGTCCTTTCCGCCGGACACGCCCGTGCACGAGTCGATCGAGATGTTCGGCGTGCTCTTGATCTTCCTCGGCATTGTCGGACGGCTGTGGTCGACGCTCTATATAGGCGGGCGCAAATCGGCCGAAGTGGTCACCGGCGGTCCCTACTCGATCACCCGCAACCCGCTCTATCTGTTTTCGACGGTGGCCGCCGCCGGCGTCGGCGCGCAGATCGGCTCGTTCACCGGCGTCATCCTGTTCTCGCTTCTGTGCGCCGGCGCCTTCCATATCGTCATCCTGCGCGAGGAGCGTTACCTCAAGGGACTGCTCGGCGCGCCCTACGCGGCCTATCTGGCCGGCGTGCCGCGTTTCTTCCCGAACCTCAGGCTCTACCAGGAAGGCGATACCGGCAGCTTCAAGCCGCGCCTGCTCTTGAACACGCTGCTCGACGGGCTGGTGTTCCTGGTGGCGCTGCCGGCCTTCGAACTGATCGACGGCATGCAGCAGTCGGGGATGCTGCCGGTGTGGTTCACGCTGCCCTGAACGAGAGCGTCGCATGGCCGGTAGTGCCTCAGTTTGAAATTGAACTGGTCCCGCGCGGCGCGAAGAAGCACGTCCAGCGCATCCTGTATCTGCCAACTCGAAACGTCGGGTATAGCGTTTCGCAGATATGATACTGATCATCCGGCGCAGCCTGAACGCGATCTCTTGGGATAAACCACTCTCCGGTTGGCGGATCGTTGCGGGAATAGGGCTTCGGTTGTCTGACGTAGTAGCCCTCTACAGTCGATCTGACATCATTGGAATTGACAGGATGGCAATCGTGATCGCCGCAGCATTTGAGATGAAGCATAGGATCGGTCTTGCCCGTGTACCAACCGTGAGCGCACGCATCACCAGCCAATACAAGGCACATAACGGCTAAGTTCGGTTGAACCCAAGACATGGATTAGACCCCTCGATCTATGCTTATAGCATATTAGGTACCTCTAATTCTTATGCCTAAGGTCGTACCCGCAAACGCATAGGTCCGGCTGGCCACGATCATTGGCAATTGCTTCTTGTTGAGGGTCGCCGGGCTTCGGCGCAACGACCTGGCCTGGGGTGTTGCGCCCGCGCCGTCTTTGATCTATAGGACCGCCGTTCCGCGTATCGGCCCGGAAGTCATCCCTGATTTACGGAAAGCACGATACGCAGAGCAAAAAACAAAAACCGCCCGGCAGGGCATGCCGTGGCGGTTTCATTTGCTTTTCGGGCTTTGGTCGGCCCGAAGCGAGAAAAGAAGCGCGATGGTGCGCCACCAATACGGAGTAGCAAAATGCCCAAGATGAAGACCAAATCGGCCGCCAAGAAGCGGTTCAAGATTACTGCCACCGGCAAGGTGCTGTCGGCTGCCGCCGGCAAGCGCCACGGCATGATCAAGCGTTCCAACAAGTTCATTCGCGATGCCCGCGGCACGATGGTTCTGGCTGAACCGGACGGCAAGAAGGTCATCAAGAATTTTCTGCCGAACGGCCTCTGAGCATTCGGTTCCGGAACAGCGTTTTTAAGGAGATCATGACATGGCACGCGTAAAGAGAGGCGTTACCGCCCACGCCAAGCACAAGAAGGTCCTGAAAGCCGCCAAGGGCTTCTACGGCCGCCGCAAGAACACCATCCGCATCGCCAAGCAGGCGGTGGAGAAGTCGCTGCAGTACGCCTACCGTGACCGCAAGAACCGCAAGCGCTCGTTCCGCGCGCTGTGGATCCAGCGCATCAACGCGGCGACCCACGAGCACGGCCTGACCTATGGCCGCTTCATCGACGGTCTCAACAAGGCCGGCATCGAGATCGACCGCAAGGTCCTTTCGGACATGGCCATCCACGAGCCGCAGGCTTTCGCCGCGCTGGTCGCCAAGGCCAAGGTCGCGCTCGAATACCTGAAGAACACCACGCCGAATGCTTTTGAGAGCGCTGTCGCCTAGAGCATGATGCCAAAAAGTTTCTGACTTTTTGGACAACATCATGCTCCAGGGGAATTTAGCGAGGAGCGCGATCTTTTCCGAAAAGTCTGCAACTTTTCGGGATCGGGCTCCGAGCCCAGCGCTTCCCAAGCATTTTTAGTACTGATTTGGGGAACCCGCGCTGGCACGGCTGGCGCGGGTTTTTCTTATGCCTGATGTAACCAAAATGGCACCCGCGTAACCAAAATGGTGACGCACTCTGCAATGCCAGTCATCCAATCGAGAGAGTTTCGCCGTGAACGCCACCGCTGGAAATCTTGAAACCCTTGAAGCTTCGCTGATGGCCGAAATCGCGGCCGCGGCCGACGAGGCCGCGATCGAGGCGGTGCGCGTCTCGGCGCTGGGCAAGAAGGGCTCGGTCTCCGAAATGCTGAAGACGCTGGGCGCCATGAGCGCCGAGGAACGCCAGGTGAAGGGCCCGGCGATCAACGGCCTGAAGAACCGCGTCACCGACGCGCTGACCGCGCGCAAGGCGGAGCTGAAGGACGTGGCGATCGCCGCCCGGCTCGAGGCCGAGAAGGTCGACGTCACGCTGCCCGTTCGCCAGTCGCCGGCCGAGCGCGGCCGCATCCATCCGATCAGCCAGGTGATCGATGAGATCGCCGCGATCTTCGGCGACCTCGGCTTCTCGATCGCCGAAGGTCCGGACATCGAGACCGACTATTACAATTTCACGGCGCTCAATTTCCCCGAAGGGCATCCGGCGCGCGAGATGCACGACACCTTCTTCTTCCAGCCGGACGAGAAGGGTGAGCGCAAGCTGTTGCGCACGCACACCTCGCCCGTGCAGATCCGCACCATGGAGCGGCAGAAGCCGCCGATCCGCATCGTCATCCCCGGCAAGACCTACCGGCAGGATTCCGACGCCACCCACTCGCCGATGTTCCATCAGGTCGAGGGGCTCGTGGTCGATAAGACCGCGAACGTCGCCAACATGAAGTGGGTGCTGGAGGAGTTCTGCAAGGCCTTCTTCGAGGTGCCGAGCGTCAAGATGCGCTTCCGCCCGTCCTTCTTCCCGTTCACCGAGCCCAGCCTCGAGGTCGACATCCAGTGCGACCGCTCGCGCCCGGGCGAAGTGCGCTTCGGCGAAGGCTCCGACTGGATGGAGATCCTGGGCTGCGGCATGGTGCATCCGAACGTGCTGCGCGCCGGCGGGCTCGATCCCGACGAATATCAGGGCTTTGCGTGGGGCATGGGCATCGACCGCATCGCCATGCTGAAATACGGCATGCCGGACCTGCGCGCCTTCTTCGACGCGGATGTGCGCTGGCTGTCGCATTACGGCTTCAGGCCGCTCGACCTGCCGACGCTGTTCGGGGGCCTCTCTGCATGACGGCACCTCACACCGGCGGCTGCCGTTGCGGCGCGGTGCGGTTCGAGGCATCAGCCGAGCCGCACCACATCAGCTATTGCCATTGCGGCGATTGCCGGCGCGCCAGCGGCGCGCCGGTGTCGGCCTTTGTCGGCTTCCTGGCCGACCAGGCCGCGCTCAATGGCAAATCGCTGAAAAGCTACCGCAACGGTCCGGTGGAGCGCAGCTTCTGCGGTATCTGCGGCTCGCCGATCGCCTATACCGACAAGCGGCTCGACAACCAGATCTATTTCATGCTCGGCGCCATGGACATGCCGGCTTATTTCAAGCCGACGCTGCATGCCTATGTGCGTGAGGAATTGCCCTTCCTGCACATGCCGGACGATCTGCCCAGACATCTGAAGACCAGCGTACCCCGGCCCGAAGAACAAAGACCCGACGGAAGACAGTCATGAAATTCACCCTCTCCTGGCTCAAGGACCATCTCGAGACCGACGCCTCGCTTGCCGAGATCGTCGAGCGGTTGACCGCGATCGGCCTCGAAGTCGAACATGTCGACGACAAGGCCGGCCTGAAGCCCTTCGTCATCGCCAAAGTGCTGACGGCGGTGCAGCACCCCGACGCCGACCGGCTGCGCGTGCTGACCGTCGACACCGGCGACGGCACGCCGCCTGTTCAAGTCGTATGCGGGGCGCCGAATGCCCGCGCGGGCCTGATCGGCGCCTTTGCTGCGCCCGGCACCTATGTTCCCGGCATCGACGTGACGCTCTCGGTCGGCAAGATACGCGGCGTCGAAAGCCATGGCATGATGTGCTCGGAGCGCGAGCTGGAAATCTCCGACGAGCATAACGGCATCATCGACCTACCCGAAGACGCGCCGGTCGGCACCAGCTTCGCTGCCTACGCGCATCTCGACGATCCGGTGATCGAGATCAACCTGACGCCGAACCGGCCGGATGCGACCAGCGTCTACGGCATCGCGCGCGACCTCGCGGCAAGCGGGCTCGGCCGGCTTATCGGCGGCGGGATCATGCCGCATGCCGGCGAAGGCCTCTGCCCGATCAAGGTCACGATCGAGGCGCCGGAACTCTGCCCGGGCTTCGCGCTGGCATTGGTGACGGGCGTGAAGAACAGCCCGTCGCCGAAATGGCTGCAGCAGCGGCTGATCGCCATCGGGCTCAGGCCGATCAGCGCGTTGGTCGACATCACCAACTACGTCACCTTCGATCGCGGCCGGCCGCTGCATGTGTTCGACGCGAAGAAGGTCGCCGGTAACCTCGTGGTGCGCCGGGCGAAGGACGGCGAGACCGTGCTGGCGCTCGATGGGCGCGAATACACGCTGACGCCGGAGATGTGCGTCATCGCCGACGACAATGGCGTGGAATCGATCGCGGGCATCATGGGCGGCGAGCATTCGGGCTGCGACGAGAACACCACCGACGTGCTGATCGAATCGGCGCTCTGGGACCCGATCACCACGGCCCGCACCGGCCGCGCGCTCGGCATCATCACCGACGCGCGCTACCGCTTCGAGCGCGGCGTCGATCCCGAATTCATGGTGCCGGGCATCGAGCTGGCGACCAAGCTGGTGCTCGATTTCTGCGGCGGCACGCCGAGCGAAATCGAGGTGGCTGGCTATACCGGCCACAAGCCGAAGGTCGTCACCTTCCCGCTGTCGGAAGTGAAGCGGCTGACCGGCATCGAGGTGCCGAAGGCCGAGGCGCTGCGCATCCTGACCCGCCTCGGCTTCGAGCCGCAGGGCTCGGGCGACACGGTCAAGGTGAAGGTGCCGTCCTGGCGGCCGGATGTCGACGGCAAGGCAGACCTGGTCGAAGAGGTGATGCGCATCCATGGCGTCGACAACATCTTGGCCCAGCCGCTGACCTCGCATGACGCGGTCAACGGCAAGATCCTGACCACGCTGCAGGTGCGCACCCGCGCGGCCAAGCGCGCGCTTGCCGTGCGCGGCATGATGGAGGCCGTCACCTGGTCGTTCATTCCGGCGAAACACGCCGAGCTGTTCGGCGGCGGCCAGGCGGCGCTGAAGCTCGCCAACCCGATTGCCGCCGACATGTCCGACATGCGGCCTTCGCTGCTGCCGGGGCTGATCGCGGCCGCGCAGCGCAATGCCGACAAGGGCATCGGCGACGTGGCGCTGTTCGAGGTTTCGGGCACCTATGAAGGCGACGGCGCCGACCAGCAGCGGCGTGTCGCCGCCGGCGTGCGGCGCGGCACCGCCAAGCTCGATGGTTCCGGCCGCAGTTGGGCCGGCAATGCCGGGCCTGTCGGCGTGTTCGACGCCAAGGCGGACGCGATCGCGGCGCTTGAAGCCTGCGGCGCGCCGGTCGACCGGCTGCAGATCGAGCCCGGCGGCCCGGCCTGGTATCACCCGGGACGCTCCGGCACGATCAAGCTCGGTCCGAAGACGGTGCTCGGCACATTCGGCGAGTTCCATCCGAAGACGCTGGACGGGCTCGACGCATCGGGTCCGATCTGCGGCTTCGAGGTTTTCGTCGACGCCGTGCCGGAGCCGAAGGCAAAGCCGACGCGCACCAAGCCGAAGCTGGAGCTGTCGCCCTTCCAGGCGGTGAAGCGCGATTTCGCCTTCGTCGTCGACCGGACGGTCGAGGCCGGCACGCTGGTGCGGGCGGCTTTGGCCGCCGACAAGAAGCTGGTCACCGGCGTTTCGGTGTTCGACGTCTTCGAGGGCGCGGCACTGGGCGCGGCCAAGAAGTCGATCGCCATCGAAGTGTCGATCCAGCCGGTCGAAAAGACGCTGACCGACGAGGATTTCGAGGCGCTGGCCAAGCGGATCGTCGAGAACGTCAACAAGCAGACGGGCGGCGTGCTGCGGGCTTAACGCTTTCTGGGATTGCCGGAGCATGGCGAATCGCCCTCCAAAGGGCGATGGACCATCTCCGCTATTCCGGCCTTCCCTTCGAAGCACAGCGCGCGGCGTTCTTGAGGATCGTCGCGGCGGATCCGCTGCTGGCCGAGACGCTTGCGCGCGTGCGGAAGCTTGCGCTGCCGGATTGGCTGGTGGTTTCCGGCGCGCTTTACAACAGCATCTGGAACCATCTGACCGGCAAGCCGCCGGGATACGGCATCAAGGATGTCGACCTGTTCTATTTCGACGATGCCGATTTGTCCTACGAGGCCGAGGATGCGGTGATCCGACGGGCAGCGAGGCATTTCGAGGGATGGAAGCTGCCGGTCGAGGTGCGCAACCAGGCGCGGGTGCATCTGTGGTATCCGGTGAAGTTCGGGCAGGAATGCCCGAGATACGCGAGTTCCAGCGAGTCGGTGAGCTATTTTGCGTCGAAGACGCATGCGGTCGGGGTGCGGTACGACGCTGACGGGCAGCTGGAACTGGTGGCGCCGTTCGGGCTGGTTGATGTTTTTTCGTTTCGGATTACGCCGAACCGGGTGCTGGACAATCAGCGGACGCATGAGGCGAAGGGGAAGCGGGCCAAGGAGTATTGGCCGGAGATTAGGGTGGTGCCGTGGTGAGAGATGCCGGCGGGACAGCACCCCCCTCTGCCCTGCCGGGCATCTCCCCCGCAAGGGGGGAGATTGGCAGCTTCGTCGGGGGCATTTCTCTTTCAACGTCGAAGATTGGCGAAAGCCCGCGCGACATCTGATCTCCCCCCTTGCGGGGGAGATGGCCGGCAGGCCAGAGGGGGGTGCCTCGCGCTGACGTCTCGCAATCTTCCGCACTGCGCCGCCTAAGGAGGCGCTGAAGCGCCCTTTCCACCTCACCCATTCACCAGCGCCAGCAATTCCTCCGTATAGCGCTTGCCGACCACCTTGTCGGGCGACAGTGCATCACCGATCGCAGCGACCTCCGCCACGCTCAGGTCAATCCCGGCTGCCGCCGTGTTCTGCTCCAGGTGTCGTATCTTCCTTGCGCCGGGGATCGGCACGATGAAATCGCCCTGGTGCAGCACCCAGGCGAGCGCCAGTTGCGCCGGTGTCACGCCCTTTTCGGCCGCCATCTTCTCCAGCATCGCGATGACGGCGTTGTTGGCTGCCATCGCCTCGGCCTGGAAGCGCGGCAAGGTGAGGCGCCAGTCGTCGGCGCCGAGCGCGTCGGGCTTGGCGATCGCGCCGGTGAGCAGGCCGCGGCCGAGCGGGCTGTAGGGCACGAAACCGATGCCGAGCTCGCGGCAGACGGCGAGGACCTCATCCTCCGGATCGCGGCTCCACAGCGAATATTCGCTCTGGACAGCGGCGATCGGGTGCACGGCATGGGCCCGGCGCAGCGTCGCGCCGCTCACTTCCGACAGGCCGAGCGCGCGCACCTTGCCTTCCCGCACCAGCTCGGCCATCGCGCCAACCGTGTCCTCGATCGGCACGTTCGGATCGATGCGATGCTGGTAGTAGAGGTCGATCACATCGGTATCGAGCCGCTTCAGCGAGGCTTCCGCTACCGCCTTGACGTGCTCGGGGCGGCTGTCGACGCCGACCATGCGATCGATGCCCGAGCCGTGCTCGGAAATCTTGAAGCCAAACTTGGTGGCGATCGTGACATGATCGCGCACCGGCTTCAGGGCTTTGCCGAGCAGGATTTCGTTCTCGAATGGGCCATAGACTTCGGCCGTGTCGAAGAAGGTGACGCCGATCTCGACGGCGCGGCGCAGCGTGGCGATGGCTTCCGCTTCCGGCTGGCCGCCATAGGCGAAGCTCATGCCCATGCAGCCGAGGCCAACGGGGAAGACTTCGAGTTCAGTTCCGAGTTTGCGGGTTTTCATCACGCATCTCCTTGTTGCGATGACAAGGAGATAGCCTCTTGCACTCCGTTCGATAATCGGTTCTCTTTCGCACGGCTTGCTCTATAAAATAGAACAATGAACCGAACCAATCTTTCGCAGCTCGCGGTCCTCGCCACCGTCGCCCAATGCGCCAGCTTTCGCGGCGCCGCGCGCGAGCTCGGCATCGCGCCGTCGGCGGTCAGCCACGCGGTCTCCAGCCTGGAGGCGCGGCTCGGCGTGCGGTTGCTTGCCCGCAGCACGCGCAGCGTCGCGCCGACCGAGGAGGGCGCGCAGCTGCTGGAACGGCTGCGGCCGGCATTGTCCGAAATCGACCTGGCGCTGGAAACGGCGGTCGAGGCGCGCGACCGGCCGGCCGGCAATCTGCGGCTGACCGTGCCGCGCACGGCTGCGCATCTGACGCTGACGCCACGGCTCGGCTCCTTTGCCGCCGCCTATCCCGAGATCGTGCTGGAGATCGTCATCGAGGACCGCTTCACCGACGTGGTCGAAGGCGGTTTCGACGCCGGCGTGCGGCTCGGCGAAAGCCTGCAGCGCGACATGATCGCGGTACGCATCGGCCCCGATCTTCGCGGCGCGGTGGTCGCGGCGCCATCCTATTTCGCTTTTATGCCAAAGCCTCGCCATCCGCGCGAGCTGGCGGACCATCGCTGCATCCGCTTCCGTTTCTCCAGCGGCATCCTCTACCGCTGGGAGTTCGAGAAGGACGGCGAGGAGATCGAGATTGCCGCGCAAGGGCCGCTGATCCTCGACGAGGACCATCTGATCGCCCAAGCGGCGGTCGACGGCGCCGGGCTTGCTTTCGTCTTCGAGCCCTATGTGCGGGCGCCGCTCGCCGACGGCAGGCTGATCCGCGTGCTGGAGGACTGGTGCCCGTCCTTCGACGGCTTTTTCGTCTACTATCCGAGCCGCCGGCAAATGCGGCCGGCGCTGAGGGCGTTTGTGGATTTCTTCAAGGTGAGTGGTTAGTCCCCCTCTTTGTGGGGAGGCAGCAAGGGAGCAATCGCGTATGACCGCGCCAGCCCCCCACTCCGGCCGCTGCGCGGCCACCTCTCCCCCATGTCCATGGGGGAGGGGAAACCAAGCCTTTCAAGGTCGCGGCCTCGGCGGTTAGCGTTTCCTCTCCCTCCACGAATGTGGGGGGGGAGAGGTGGCTCGGCGAAGCCGAGACGAAAATGGGGGAGCGCCATATGCGATTGCCCCCTTCTAGTGGGATGTTGGAAGAATGACCGACCCGGCAACGTTCCCTTTTTTATGCATTTCCTCACCAACACCCCAACCCGCTATGGCTGGGCGATGATCGTCCTCCACTGGCTGATCGGTATCGTCTTCATCGGCCAGTTTGTGCTCGGCTTCGTCATGGTGCGCACGACAAGCCAGCGGACGTCCTTCGAGCTGATCCAGCTGCACAAATCCTTCGGCTTCCTGCTGCTCGGGCTGATCGTCCTGCGCATCGCCTGGCGGCTCGGCAATGCGCCGCCGCCTCTGCCGCGCTCTGTCGCAACGCTGGAGCGCCGGACCGCGCCCCTCGCCCACTTCGCGCTCTATGCTTTCCAGATCGCGCTGCCCTTATCCGGCTGGGCGCTGGTCTCGGTGTCGACGCTGGAAATCCCAACCATGCCGTTCGACCTGTTCGTGATGCCCAAATTGCCGCTGGCCGAATCCGATGCCGCGGAAAGCTTCTGGTCGGCCGCGCATTGGTATCTCGCCTATGCCGGCATCGCGCTGGTGGCGTTGCACGTGGCGGCGGCGCTGCGCCACCATTTCCTGCTGCGCGACAGCGTGCTCAGGCGCATGATCACACCTTCGTCAGGTGGGGAATAGAACCGCCCCGTCCTTCGTTGGTGGGGCGAGAACGCAGAAGAAGCGTATCTGCGGAAGGAAGAAACCCATGAAAATGCGCATCCTTGGATTGGCGGCTTTTGCCGCTTGCCTTGTCGTGCCTGCCGTTGCCGCCGTGGCGCTCAGCGACGCCGCCGGCAGCTACACGATCAGCCCGTCGGGCTCCTCGATCCGCTTCACCATCGGCAAGGCCGGCGGCGGCGGCTTCGACGGCGCCTTCGGCCGCTTCAAGGGCACGATCCGCATCGACAATGGCGATGTCGGCCGCTCGAAGGTCGACCTCACCATCTATCCCGAAAGCGTCGGCACCGGACAGGGCCGCATCGACGCCTTCCTGCGCTCCGACGCGGTGTTCGATGCCGCCAACAATCCGGAAATCCAGTTCCGCTCGACCAGCGTCACCCGCACCGGCGACACGACGGCGCTGGTCACCGGCCGGCTGACGGCGCGCGGCAAGACGTTTCCTGAAAAATTCACCGCCGAGTTGGGTGGATTGAAAGGCGGAACCATCAAGTTCCATGTCACCGGCAAGGTGCTGCGGTCGCGCTACGGCATGGATGTCGGCACGCCGCTCTATTCCAACGTCGTCGACTTCGACATGACGCTGATGGGTAAGAGGGGGTAGCTCGGCCTGATTTCCTCGCCCCCGCGAAGGCGGGGGAGAGGTGGCTCGGGCGAAACCCGAGACGGAGCGGGGGACGACGCCCGCGACGGCAGAGCCATTTGATAATTGGGCGGCCATGAAGCGGCGTCGCTCCGACAGTTCGGCACTCCACGAAGACCCCTCTCCGTCCCGGCTGCGCCGGGCCACCTCTCCCCACTGCGTGGGGCGAGGAAGTACCGCGCATTGGCTTTTCGATCGATTTCGGGCAAACCTCGTCGCCTGAAAAACCGACATGGAGAAGCGTGATGTTCCGATGGGGTGTTCTGTCGACGGCGAAGATCGGCCGCGAGCAGCTTTTGCCGGCAATCGTGGAGTCGGAGAACGGCATCCTGTCGGCGATCGCCAGCCGCGACCTGGCGAAGGCCAAAGCACTGGGCGAGCGTTTCGGCGCCCGGCATGCCTTCGGCTCCTATGAGGAGTTGCTCGCCTCCAAGGAGGTCGACGGCGTCTATATCCCGCTGCCCACATCGCAGCATGTCGAATGGGCGGCGAAGGCGATCGAGGCGGGAAAACACGTGCTGGTCGAGAAGCCGCTTGCGCTCGACGCCAAGGACATCCCGCCGCTGATCAAGCTGCGCGACGAAAAGAAGGTACTGGTCTGCGAGGCCTTCATGGTCGTCTACCACCCGCAATGGATCAAGGTACGCGACCTCATCGCCGGCGGCGCCATCGGCCGGCTGCGCCACGTGCAAGGCGCGTTCTCCTATTACAATGTCGACCCCAAGAACATGCGCAACCAGCTCGACCTCGGCGGCGGCGCGCTGCCCGACATCGGCGTCTATCCGACCGTGTCGACGCGTTTTTCGACCGGCAAGGAGCCACTCCGCGTCCAGGCGACGATCGAGCGCGACAAGACCTTCGGCACCGACATCTATTCCTCGATCCGCGCCGATTTCGGCGACTTCGAACTGTCCTTCTATCTCTCGACGCAGATGGCGGCGCGGCAGGTGATGGTGTTCCACGGCGAGAAGGGCTTCATCGAGGTGTTCGGGCCGTTCAATGCCGGGCTCTACGAGCACCACCGCATCGAGCTGCACAACCAGAACCACACCGAGGCGCAGGTGTTCCGCTTCCCCGGCACGCAGCAATACCGGCTCGAATGCGAGGCCTTCGTGCGCGCCGCCCAGGGCAGCAAGGACCGCGTCTTCACGCTGGAGGAATCGGTGCTCAACCAGAAGGTCATCGACGCCATCTTCCGCGCCGGCGAAAAGGACGGCTGGGAGCCCGTCTGAGTTTTCGCAACAAGCTGCCGGCTAATTTCTGGGAGGAATAGATGGCTGACGCGGACGTGATCATTGTCGGCGCGGGGCTGGCCGGCCTCGTCGCCGCGACCGAGCTGGCCGACGCCGGCAAGAAAATCATCGTCGTCGACCAGGAGCCGGAGCAGTCGCTGGGCGGCCAGGCCTTCTGGTCGTTCGGCGGGTTGTTCTTGGTCGATTCGCCGGAGCAGCGGCGCATGCGCATCCGTGATTCGTATGACCTGGCGCTCGAGGACTGGATGGGCACCGCCGCCTTCGACAGGCCGGAGGATTTCTGGCCGCGCAAATGGGCTGAGGCCTATGTCGGCTTCGCCGCCGGCGAGAAGCGCTCCTGGCTCATCGAGCGCGGCTTGAAATTCTTCCCCGTGGTCGGCTGGGCCGAACGCGGCGGCGGCAATGCGACCGGTCACGGCAATTCTGTGCCGCGCTTCCACATCACTTGGGGCACCGGACCCGGCGTGCTCGAACCTTTCGTGCTGCGCGTGCGCGAGGCGCAGAAGCGCGGACTGGCCGCGTTCAAATTCCGCCACCGGGTCAACGAGATCATCCGCGCCGGCGATACCGTGACCGGCGTGCGCGGCGACGTTCTCGAAGCCAGCAGCGCCGAGCGCGGCCGCAAGAGCTCGCGGGAAGTCGTCGGAGACTTCGAGCTCCATGCGCAGGCGGTGATCGTGGCTTCCGGCGGCATTGGCGGCAATCACGAGCTGGTGCGCCAAAACTGGCCGCAGCGCCTGGGCGTGCCGCCGAAGCGGATGATCACCGGCGTGCCGGACCATGTCGACGGCCGCATGCTGGCGATCACCGAACAGGCCGGGGGCTCGATCATCAACCGCGACCGCATGTGGCATTATGTCGAGGGCATCAAGAACTGGGCGCCGATCTGGACCGAGCATGCGATCCGCATCCTGCCCGGCCCGTCCTCGCTCTGGCTCGACGCGCGCGGCAAAAGGCTGCCGGTGCCGCTCTATCCGGGCTTCGACACTCTAGCCACGCTCAGCCACGTCATGGGCACCGGCTTCGATTATTCCTGGTTCATCCTGACCAGGAAGATCATCCAGAAGGAGTTCGCGCTGTCGGGCTCCGAGCAGAACCCGGACCTCACCGGCAAAAGCTGGCGGCAGGTGCTGGGCCGCGCGACATCGGGCATTCCCGGCCCGGTGAAAGCCTTCATGGAAAAGGGCGAGGATTTTATTGTCGAGGCCAATCTCTCGAAGCTGGTGGCGCGCATGAACGCTCTGGCCGGCGGCGAGCCGCTGCTCGAGGTCGCCCAGGTCGAGCGCGAGATCCGCGCCCGCGACAGGCAACTCGACAATCCGTTCTCCAAGGATGCGCAGGTCACCGCGCTGCGCGGCGCGCGCGCCTATCTCGGCGACAGGCTGATCCGCACGGCCAAGCCGCACAAGATGCTCGATCCGGCCAACGGCCCGCTGATCGCCGTGCGTCTCAACATCCTCACCCGCAAGACGCTGGGCGGCCTGCAGACCGACCTCGACAGCCGCGTGCTCGATGCCGCCGGACAAGCGGTGCCGGGACTCTACGCCGTGGGCGAGGCCGCCGGCTTCGGCGGCGGCGGCGTGCATGGCTATGCGGCGCTGGAAGGCACCTTCCTCGGCGGATGCATTTTTTCGGGGCGCAGCGCGGGACGGACGGCAGCGGCCACGATTGCGTGAATGGAGGGTACGGGTGATCGCCGGTTGAGCGACAACGCTGTAGGCTTTTTCGATCAACTGCTGTCGACCGAAGTCCCAATCAAAACGAGAATAGAATGCGCATCATCGTCTATGGCATTGGCGCAATCGGCGGCGCCATCGCGGCCCAGCTGAGCTTTTCCGGAGATGAAGTCATCGGCATTGCCCGCGGCAGGCAGCTCGACGCCATTCGCGCCTCGGGGCTGACGCTTTCCACCCCGCAAGGCACCAGGACCGCGCGCTTTCCCGTCCATGCCGACCCGGCGGAGATTTCCTTCAGGCCGGACGATGTGGTGCTCCTGACGATGAAGACCCCCGATACGCTCGGCGCGCTGCAGCGGCTCAACGCCGCCGGTGCGGCGACGCTGCCGGTGTTCTGTTTCCAGAACGGCGTCGCCAACGAGCCGCTAGCCTTGCGTTTCTTCGCCAATGTCTATGGCGCGACAGTCATGCTGCCGGCCGATTACGACACGCCCGGCGAGGTCGCTGCCTATTTCGCGCCCAAGATCGGCGCCTTCGACATCGGCCGCTATCCGTCCGGAACCGACGACACCGTCGAGAAACTGTGCGGGGTTCTCAAGGCGTCCGGTTTCATCGTCGACCCCAGGGACAATGTGATGAGCAGCAAATACCGCAAGCTGCTGGCCAACCTTCGAAACATCATCGACGCGGCGCTGGGCGACACCGAGCTTCAGCGGAAATGGTATGCGAAGGCACGCGCCGAGGCCGAGGCCGTGCTAAGCGCGGCCGGGATCGACTGGGACAAGACCGATGCCATGGCCCGTGAAGAATTGACCATAACCGCCATCTCGGGTCGAACGCGCGTGGGTTCCTCGACGCTGCAAAGCATCGTGCGCGGGACCGGCTCCCTCGAAACAGACTTCCTCAATGGCGAGATCGTCCTTCTCGGGCGGTTTCACGGCATGGCTACGCCCGTCAACTCGGCCCTATGCAAACTGTCGGTCGAGCTGGCCAGCGGCCGGATGCGACCGCAATCGGCCGGCGACGACATGATCGTCTCCATGATCGGCGGACCCGGCTGATAGCTGGAGACGATCAAAAAGATCGACCCGATCCCGAGAATCCTTTCGAGCCCGTGGAACGTCTTCCTCAAGCAGATCCGCAAACAGGAGACGACCATGACCTACAATCTCATCCGCTACGGCGTGAAGGATGCCGGCATCGCCGAGAACCGGGCGCTGGTGGCAAAGGTGTTCGAAGCGCTGGACGAAACGCAGCCGCAATCCGTGCGCTATCTGGTGCTCGAACTGGAGAATGGCGAGTTCGTCCACCTTGTCGGCTACGACAGGGATAGTTCGGCGCTGACCGAACTCGACGCTTTCAAGGTTTTCGGCGCCAATCACGCCGATCGGCGGTCGACACCGCTAGCTAGGTCGCCGGCGAAGATCATCGGCAATTATCGTATGCTGGCCAAGGCCGATGAAGCCGTGCCCGCCTGACCGAGGCACGGTTTGTGATCGGCGAGGCGAGAAAGAGGACGATGAGCTCAGCAGGGTTCGGCCGAGCGGAACTTGAAGCCATGCTCGTCGGCCTGCGGCCGAAACTGCACCGCTATGCCGCCCGCATGGCCGGCTCGGCGATCGAGGGCGAGGACATCGTGCAGGAAGCAGTGGTGAAGGCGCTTGCCGCATATGACGGCGGCGCTCAGGTCGAGCGACCGGAGCAGTGGCTATTCCGCATCGCCCACAATGCGGCGCAGGATCATCTGCGCCGCCGCCAGCGGGAGCGTTCGCGAATGAGCGAGGCCGACATGACCGCGATAGCGGACCTCTCCGCCAGCGCCGAGACGAGGCTCGCGACTGCCGCGAGCCTGCGCAGCTTCATGCGGCTGACGCCGGCGCAGCGCAGCGCCGTGATCCTGGTCGACGTGCTCGGCCTTAGCCTGCATGAAACCTGCGAGGTGACGGGCGCGACTTTAGCCGCCAGCAAGGCGGCGCTGCATCGCGGCCGGGCGGAGTTGAAGGCGTTGGCGGCTTTGCCCGACGACATGACCATGCCGAAGCTCGACCTTGAGGAGGAGCGCCGGCTGCGCCGCTATGTCGACCTGTTCAACGCACGCGATTTCGACGGTGTCAGGATGCTGATCGCCGAAGACATCCAGGTCGACGTCGTCAACCGCGCCCGCCTCAGCGGCAAGAAGGAAGCCTCGACCTATTTCGGCAACTACGACCGTATGAACGACTGGACGCTGGCGCTGGGCTTCGTCGAGGACCGGCCGGCGATCCTGATCCGCAACCCGCAAGCGGACAATGCCTTGGGCGGCTTCGTGCTGATCGACTGGCGCGGCGAAGAGGTCGTGCGCATCCGCGATTTCCGCCATGTGCCTTATTGTGCGGCTGACGCGGATATTCGTTTTGCCGATTGACCCAAGCGGCACCCTCGCTGCCAGCATTCACCGCGCACAGCATTGGACGGAACACCAGAGCTTCGTCCCGTAACGAATTGAGCGCCAGACTCGCGGTCGTTCGCCATCAACATACATGTTTCAGACATCAATCCTTGACGATAGAACATTTTAATGTAGGCTACAGCACCGAGACCTCATATCTCAGAACTGAACGAGAGAGTCCTCGGTGATAACCGCACCGCAATTGCGCGCCGCCCGATCGCTGCTCGGCATCGATCAACGCCGGCTTGCCGAATTGTCCGGCCTGTCGGTACCAACAATCCAGCGCATGGAAGCCAGCGGCTCGATCATCCGGGGCAATGTCGATTCGCTGATGAAGCTGATCGCCGCGCTCGAGGTGGCCGGCATCGAGCTGATCGGCGAAGGCGCGGTCAGCCAGGGCGGCGGACGCGGGGTGAGGCTGAAGACCGGATTCGATCCGGCCCGGGCATCCAATGTCGGCGATGCCGCGCCCGGTGGGAGCCTGTCGTGATCTCGATCGTGGCGCTTCTGCTGTGCGGTCCTGCCGCGCTTCTGGCAACAGCCATCCTGGCCGCAGCCTTCAGCCGGCACACCGCCGCGACGCGTCTTGTCTATGGCGCCGCGTTCGTCATTTCAGCCGCCTTGCTCGCGATCGTTGCCGGCCATCTCGTCGGCAATCCCGGCGAGGCGTCCGCCACCTTGCCGCTCGGCCTGCCCTGGACCGGCGCCCGGTTCCGCCTCGACGGCCTGTCGGCGTTCTTCCTCATCGTCGTCAATCTGGGCGGCACCATCACCAGCCTTTATGCTCTTGGCTACGGCCGGCACGAATCCCAGCCGCATCGCGTGCTGCCGTTCTATCCGGCGTTCCTCGCCGGCATGAACCTCGTCGTGCTGGCCAACGACGCCTTCAGCTTCCTTTTGTCCTGGGAATTCATGTCGCTCGCCTCGTGGGCGCTGGTCATGGCGCACCACCGCGACGAGGCCAACCGACGCGCAGGTTACATCTACCTGGTGATGGCGAGCTTCGGCACGATGGCGCTGCTGCTTGCCTTCGGCCTGCTGGCGGGACCGGCGGGAACCTATGCGTTCGACGCGATGCGGATGGCGCATCCCGGCCCGCTCGCGGCCGGCGCGGTGCTCGTTCTCATGTTGCTCGGCGCCGGCTCCAAGGCCGGCCTCGTGCCGCTGCATGCCTGGCTGCCGCTTGCCCATCCGGCCGCACCCAGCCACGTCTCGGCGCTGATGAGCGGCATCATGACCAAGGTCGCCATCTACGGCTTCATCCGCGTGGTGTTCGACCTGCTTGGCGCGCCGGCATGGTGGTCGGGCGTCGCCGTGCTCCTCATCGGCGGCGTGACGGCGGTGCTCGGCATCCTGCATGCGCTGATGGAAAAAGACCTGAAGCGGCTGCTCGCCTATTCGACCATCGAGAATATCGGCGTCATCTTCGCCAGCCTTGGCCTTGCACTGGCCTTCAAGGCGAACGCGATGCCCTCGGCCGCGGCGCTGGCCTTCACGGCGGCGCTCTTCCACGTGCTCAACCATTCCTTCTTCAAGAGCCTGCTGTTCTTCGGCGCCGGCGCGGTGCTGACGTCGACCGGCGAACGCGACATGGAAAAGCTCGGCGGCCTCATCCATCGCCTGCCGGTCACCAGCTTCGTCTTTCTCGTCGGCTGCGTCTCGATCTCGGCGCTGCCGCCCTTCAACGGCTTCGCCTCCGAATGGCTGGTCTTCCAGGCCATATTGCGCAGCCCCGAGCTGCCGCAATGGGGGCTGAAGGTCATCGTGCCGGCGGTCGGCGGCATGCTGGCGCTGGCGGCAGCGCTGGCCGCGGCCTGCTTCGTCAAGGCCTTCGGCATCACCTTCCTTGGCCGGGCGCGATCGGCGGTGGTGGAACGCGCGCATGAGGTCGACCGCTGGTCGCTGGCGGCAATGGCCGTGCTTGCCGCCTTCTGCCTGCTCGCCGGCATCCTGCCCGGCTTCGTCCTCGACGGCCTGTCGCCGGTGACGCTTTCGCTCATCGGCGACCGCATGCCGGTGCAGATGGCTGAGCCCTGGCTGTCGATCGTGCCGATCGCCGAGAGCCGCAGCTCCTATAACGGCCTGCTGGTCTTCGCCTTCATCGCCATTTCGGCGTCGCTCGCGGCCTTCTTCATCCACCGCTTCGCCTCGCACGCGCTGCGCCGGGGCATTGCATGGGGGTGCGGCTTCGCCGACGCAGTACCGGCCGCGCAATACACGGCGGTCAGCTTCGCGCAGCCCATCCGCCGCGTCTTCGGTGGCTTCGCGTTCCGCGCCCGCGAAACCGTCGAGATGCCGGCGCCGGGCTCCCTCGAGCCGGCGCGCCTCAAGGTGGATATGCATGACGTGGCCTGGGAGATCTTCTATCAGCCGATCACCGGCGCGATCGATTTCGCCACCGAGCGACTGAACCACCTGCAGTTCCTGACCATCCGCCGCTACCTGACGCTGGTCTTCCTCTACCTCGTCACCCTGCTCCTGGTGCTTGCGCTATGGCCGTGATCCTGGATCTCGCCGTGCAGGGCGCCCAGATGTTTTCGGTGCTTTTGCTGGCGCCGCTTCTGATCGGCTTCGTGCGCAAGGTGAAGGCGAGGCTGGTCAGGCGGCAGGGACCCTCGGTGATCCAGCCCTATCGCGATCTGGTCAGGCTGATGCGCAAGGAGGTCGTGCTGGCGGACAACGCGTCCTGGCTGTTCCGCGTCACGCCCTACCTGATCTTCGCCGCCACATGGGTCGCGGCGGCGCTGGTTCCAACCTTCGCCGCCGGCCTCCAGTTCAGCTGGGCCGCCGATCTCATCGTCATCGTGGCGCTGCTCGGCAGCGCGCGCTTCTTCCAGGCGCTGGCCGGAATGGATATCGGCACCAGCTTCGGCGGCATCGGCGCCAGCCGCGAGGTGATGATCGCCTCGCTCGCCGAACCCGCGATGCTGCTCATCGTCTTCAGCCTGGCGCTGGTGGCCGGCGCCACGCAGCTTTCGACGGTCGCCGCCTTCATGGGCTCGCCGCAGGTCGGATTGCGCGTGTCGCTCGGCATGTCGCTGATCGCGCTGGTGATGGTGGCGATCGCCGAGAATGCGCGCATACCGGTCGACAATCCCGCCACGCATCTGGAGCTCACCATGGTGCATGAGGCGATGATCCTGGAATATTCCGGCCGCCATCTGGCGATGATCGAGCTCGCCAGCTTCATCAAGCTGCTGCTCTACATGTCGCTGATCTCCTGCGTCTTCCTGCCCTGGGGGCTGGCGGGCGCTGGCACAGGGCCGCGATCGCTGGCCATCGGCGCGGCCGCCTATCTCGGCAAGCTCGCGGTGCTCGCCATCCTGCTTGCCGTGTTCGAGACGGCGGTCGCCAAGATGCGCGTCTTCCGCGTGCCGGACTTCCTGGGTGCGGCGCTGATGCTGGCGCTGCTCGGCACGCTCCTGCTGTTCGTCTCACGGAGCCTGTGATGAACGGTCTCACCTTCGACATCGCCCATCTGCTCGCCGGCAGCCTGGTGCTGATCTCCTTCATGATGCTCTACCAGGACCGGCTGTTCGCGCTGATCAACGTCTTTGCGCTGCATGCGGTCGTGCTTGCGCTGTCGGTGGCGTGGCAGGCCTATATCCAGGACGCGCACCACCTCTACATCACCGCCGGCATCGCTCTGGTCTTCAAGGCGATCGTCATTCCCGTCGGGCTGCATCGCATCATCCAGCGGCTCGGCATCCACCGCGACATCGAGACCGCCGTCGGCATCGGCCCGACCATGCTCGCCGGCATCGGGCTGGTGACGCTTTCCATGGTGCTGATGCTTCGGGTGACGCCCGAGGCCGACCCGCTCGCCCGAGAGGATCTCGCCTTCGCGCTGTCGATCATCCTGCTGGGCCTGCTGGTGATGGTGACCAGGCGCAACGCGGTCAGCCAGGTCGTCGGCTTCATGTCGCTGGAGAACGGCCTGGTGCTGGCCGCCACCGGCGCCAAGGGCATGCCGCTGGTGGTCGAGATCAGCGTCGCCTTCTCGATCCTGATCGCCTTTATCGTCATCGGCGTCTTCCTGTTCCGCATCCGCGAACGCTTCGATTCGGTCGATGTCGGCGCGCTCGACGACTACCGGGGAGAACGCCGGTGAGCGGGTTCTCCTTCGACGCCGTGGCCGCGATCCTTTTCATCCCGGCGGGCGCCGCGGCCATCCTGGCGGCGCTGCCGAATTACAAGATATCGTCCGTCGTCAACGTCATCGCCAGCCTGCTCACCTTGCTCGCGGCGCTGTCTCTGTTCGTCACTGAACGGCCGGCGCCGGGGCAATATCTCATCGTCGACGATCTCAACATCGTCTTCATCGTGCTCAACACATTCGTCGGCTTCACCACCAGCGTGTTCAGCGCGTCCTATATCGCGCATGAGCTGGAGACCGGGCGGCTGACCGCGCCGAACCTGCGGTTCTACCACGCGATGTACCAGATCATGATGTTCGGCATGAACCTGGCCTTCGTGTCGAACAATATCGGCCTGATGTGGGTCGCGGTCGAGCTCGCCACGCTGACCACCGTGCTGATGGTCGGCATCTACCGCACGCATGAGGCGCTGGAGGCGGCCTGGAAGTATTTCATCCTCGGCAGCGTCGGCATCGCGCTCGCGCTGTTCGGCACCATCCTCGTCTACATGGCCGCGCAGCCAGTCGTCGGCGAGGGCACCAACGCCATGGTCTGGTCGGTGCTGATCGAGAAGGCGGCGCATTTCGACCCCGCGCTGCTCAGCGTCGCCTTCATCTTCCTGCTGCTCGGCTACGGCACCAAGGTCGGTCTCGCGCCGCTGCATGCCTGGCTGCCCGACGCGCATGCCGAAGGCCCGACGCCGATCTCGGCGGTGCTGTCGGGCCTGCTGCTCAACGTCGCGCTCTACGCCGTGCTGCGCTTCAAGCTTTTGCTCGCGGCAAGCCCGCAGGCGATCGGGCCTGGACCGCTGATGGTCACGATGGGCCTGACCTCGCTGATCTTCGCGGCCTTCATGCTCTACCGCCGCCGCGACATCAAACGCCTGTTCGCCTATTCCTCGATCGAGCATATGGGCATCATCGTCTTCGCCTTCGGCATGGGCGGCCCGCTCGCCAACTTCGCCGGCCTGTTGCACATGGTCATGCACAGCCTGACCAAGTCGGCGATCTTCTTCGCCGTCGGCCATATCGCGCAGGTCAAGGGCACGCAGAAGATCTCCGAGATCAGAGGGCTGACGGAAAGCCATCCCGGGCTCGGCTGGGCGCTGGTCATCGGCGTCGTGGCGATCGCCGGCCTGCCGCCGCTCGGCATCTTCATGAGCGAGTTCCTGGTCGTCAGCTCGACCTTCGCCAGGCATCCATGGCTGGCGATCCCGCTGGTGTTCGGGCTGCTCATCGCCTTCGGAGCGCTGCTGCTGCGGCTGAGCGGCCTTGCCTTCGGCGAGCCGCGCGGCGGCATGGCGCCGGTCGAGGCATCCTATGTGCCGATGTACTCGCACCTCGCCCTCGTCTTCGCCGCCGGCATCTACCTGCCGGCGCCGCTGGTGGCGTGGTTCCAGCATGTCGCCGGAATATTGGGGTGATGCGCATGGCGAGGAAGAACATGCCCGCGCTCGCCGATCTCATCGAAGCCGGCCGCCGGATCGAGCGTCACGCCCCCTGGCGGCGCGCCGTGGTGGCCCCGAAGGCCTGGAATATCGCCGTCGAGCAGCTCGCCGGCGGCCGCTGGAGCCTGCTCGACCTGTGGGGGGAGCCGGAAAAGGTGCACATGGCGCTTCTCGACGACGCGCTCGACATCGGCGTCATCAGCCTGGAGTGCCGCGGCGGCCGCTACCCGTCGGTCGGCCAATACCATCCGCCGGCCCTGCGGCTGGAGCGCGCCGCCGCGGACCTGTTCGGACTGGCGCCGCAAGGCCTTCCCGACACCCGCCGCTGGCTCGACCATGGCCAATGGGGCGTCTCGCATCCGCTGGCCGCGCGGCCTGGCGGGCCGGCGGCCGCCGCCTCCTACCGGTTCCTGGCGGCGGAGGGCGAAAGCCTGCATCAGATCGCGGTCGGGCCGGTGCATGCCGGCATCATCGAGCCGGGGCATTTCCGTTTCACGGCCGGCGGCGAGACGGTGGTGCGGCTGGAAGAGCGGCTGGGCTATGTGCACAAGGGCATCGAAGGCCTGATGGCCGGCGCGCCGATCGACCGCGCCGCAAAACTCGCGGGCAGGACGTCGGGCGACAGCACGATCGCCTATTCGCTGGCCTTTGCCCGCGCCGTCGAAGCCGCGCTCGGGATCGAGGTTCCCGCGCGCGCAATCTGGCTGCGGGCGCTGATGGCCGAACTGGAGCGCCTTGCCAATCATCTCGGCGACATCGGCGCCATCTGCAACGATGCCGCCTTCGCGATCATGCACGCGCATTGCGGCGTGCTGCGCGAGCGCGTCCTGCGCGCCGCCGACGCGGCCTTTGGCCATCGCCTGATGCGCGACCGCATCCTGCCCGGCGGCACGGCAAGCGATCTGAGCGAGGCGGGGACCAGCGCCATCCGATCGCTTGTCGCGGAGATCAGGCGGCGCTTCCCGCATCTGGTGGAACTCTACGACAACACGGCCTCGCTGCAGGACCGCACGGTGGCGACCGGCCGGCTCAAGGTCGAGCTTGCCCGGCAATATGCCGCCGGCGGCTATGTCGGGCGGGCGTCGGGCCGCGATTTCGATGCGCGCCGCGCCCCGAGCTACGCGCCTTATGACGAACTCACCTTCGACGTGCCGGTCCTCCAGGAAGGCGACGTCAACGCGCGCGTCTGGATCCGCGTGCGGGAGGTCGAGCAGAGCCTGTCGCTGGTCGAACAGATCCTCGGGCGGCTGCCCGCCGGTCCGATCCGCGTCGATATCGCTGCGCCGGAAGGGCCGGGCGAGGGCATGGCGCTGGTCGAAGGGTTTCGCGGCGACATACTGGTCTGGCTGCGCATCGGCGAGGACGGCTCGATCGAGCGCTGCCACCTGCGCGACCCTTCATGGTTCCAGTGGCCGCTCTTGGAAGCGGCGATCGAAGGCAACATCGTCGCCGACTTCCCGATCTGCAACAAATCGTTCAACTGCTCCTATTCCGGCCATGATCTCTAGAGCAATTCCAGGAAAAGTGCGCAGCGGTTTTCCGTCCGGAATTGCGCGAAAACAAAGAGTTGGAGCAGGTCGGCGATTCTATCAGACGCTGAACTGCTCCAAACCGGGCCAAGGCACACCGCCATGCGAAAACTGCTCTTTGAAAGCCTGATCCGCCCGCCCTTGACCGAGCGTCCGCCGCAAGCGAGCAATGCTGCCGTCGACGAGCTGGCGCGCGCGCTCGACGGACTTGCCCGCAAGCGGCTCGGCCGGAGCCTGTCGATCCGCGCGGTCGACGCCGGCTCCTGCAATGGCTGCGAGCTCGAGATGCACGCGCTCAATAACGCCTTCTACGACATCGAGCGCTTCGGTTTCCGCTTCGTCGCCTCGCCGCGCCATGCCGATGTGCTTCTGGTCACCGGGCCAGTGACGAAAAACATGCGCGAGGCGCTGAAGCGGACATTCGACGCAACGCCCAACCCGAAATGGGTGGTGGCGCTCGGCGGCTGCGCCAAGGACGGCGGCTGCTTCGCCGGCAGCTACGCCGTCGTGGGCGGCGTGTCCGACGTGGTGCCGGTCGACCTGCACATCCCAGGCTGCCCGCCTCCGCCGATCGACATCCTCAAGGGATTGATCGCGCTGCTCGATGGGGCGAATGGGAAGGCGGGCACCGCCAAGGGCTGAGCAGAGAGCGTCGTGGAACCCTCCTTGGCTCTGAAGTGTCGCACTGGCGGCGACCCATGATGCATGTCGTCTGCCAGAAATCGCCGCGCACTTTCGGGCGACGACATCAAAGCGCACCGCATCTCAATTCGGCCGCAAAGGCGGATCAACTGGCCCAATATCACAGCTTATTGTCTTTTCGCCGATGGCGGCATAGTGCGAGCGAATACGAGCTCGCGGGAATCTCCAATGTCTCTCAATGAAGCAAGCAAGCCCGCCAGGCAAAGCTCTCGCACCGCCAAAGCAGCAGCGAACTCCCCGGCGCACGACCAGGTTCTTGTCGGCCCCGATTTCATTCACAAGGGTGAGCCGAACGAGAGGCTCGACCGTTTCTTCGGCGACCTGGCGAGCCGCTTCGACGCCGCGACCGCAGTCATTTCCGACGGCCGTGCCTGGTCCTATCGCGAGATGAACAACCGCGCCAACCAGTTCGCGCATCTCTTGATCGAGCGCGGCGTGAAGCCGGGCGACCGGATCGGCCTCTTGCTCGACCGCTCCGCCGAAACCTATATCGCCGTGCTTGCCGTGATGAAGGCCGGAGCGGCATTCGTGCCCCTGGCCACGGCGTTTCCGGAAGATCGCATGGTGATGATCATCGAGGACGCCAACGTCACGATGGTGATTAGCGTCTCGGGCTATGCGGCGCGCGTGGCGCGCCTGCCCGTTCCGCATATCTCGATCGATTCGGCCGAGTCCGAGATCGCGCTGCATCCGGAAACGGCACCCTTGCCGGACGGCAGCCAGGACCAGACCTGCTACATCCTCTATACCTCGGGCACCACGGGCAAGCCGAAGGGCGTGGTCATCACGCATCAGAGTTTCTGCAACTTCATCCGCGTCGCCGCCGCCTCCTATGGCTACCAGCCGGGTGACCGCGTGTACCAGGGCATGACGATCGCCTTCGATTTCTCCTCGGAGGAGATCTGGGTGCCATTCGCCGCCGGCGCTACAGTCGTGCCGGCGCCGGGCCAGCAACCGCTGGTCGGCGAGGAACTGGCGAGCTTCCTGCGCGAGCATAACATCACCTGCATGGCCTGCAGCCCGACGCTGCTGTCATCGATCGAGAGCGATGCGCCAAGCCTGCGCGCGATCCTGGTCGGCGGCGAAGCCTGCTCGCAGAAGCTCGTCACCCGCTGGGCAAAGCCGGGCCGCAAGATTCTCAATACCTACGGACCAACCGAGGCGACGGTCACGGCGACGATGGCCTTGCTGACCCCCGACGAGCCGGTGACCATCGGCAAGCCACTGCCCACCTATTCGATCGCCATTCTCGATCCCGAAAAGCCGGAGGTGCTGACCGGCGACCAGTTGGGCGAGGTCTGCATCGGCGGCATGGGCGTCGCGGTCGGCTACCTCAACCGGCCGGAACTCACCGAACAGCGGTTCATCGAGGATTTCATCGGCCTGCCGAACAATCCCAGCGGCCGCATCTATCGGACCGGCGACCTTGGCCGCATCAACGACAATGGTGATATCGAATATCACGGCCGCATCGACACGCAGGTGAAGATCCGCGGCTACCGCATCGAGCTGGGCGAGATCGAAGCCGTGCTTCTGGATCAGCCGGGTATCGCGCAGGCGGCGGTCACGACATGGGAGATCGAGCCCGAGCGCACCGAGCTGGTCGGTTATTATGCCCCCAAGAGCGGCGGCGACGGCGTGGACCGCACCGTGTTGGTGCAGGAGCTCAAGCGGCGGCTGCCCGACTACATGGTTCCGGCCTATCTGGAACAGCTGCCTGCAATCCCGATGACCGTTTCCAACAAGGTCGATTTGCGGAAGCTGCCCAAGCCGACGAGCGCCCGCGTTGCCGCCGGTCATGCGATGATCGACCCGCGCAACGACGACGAGAAGTTCCTCGTCGATACGCTGCAGGATGTGCTGAAGTTCGACGATATCTCGATCGAGGATCACTTCTTCGACGATCTCGGCGCGAACTCGCTGTTGATGGCCAGGTTCTGCGCGCGCATCCGCTCGCGCAAGGCCTGGTCGACGACTTCGATGCGCGACATCTACCTGCACCCGACGGTGGCGAAGCTCGCCGACTACCTGCGGGCGCCGCAGATGGCCGCGGTTGTCGCGAGCGAGCCCATGCTGACGCATCGGGCCTCCAATCTTGCCATCTGGGCAACGGGGTTCGGCCAATTGCTGTTCTATGCGGCCTACAGCTATCTCGCGCTGTGGGCGATCAATGACGGCCTCAGCTGGGTCTATGACGCCCTGGACGACCCGGCGTCTCTCTATCTGCGCTGCGTTCTTCTGTCCGCCGGCGTGTTCTTCGGGTTGAGCGGCTTCGCCATCGTCGCCAAATGGCTGCTGGTCGGCCGCTGGAAGGCCGAATCCTTTCCGATCTGGGGCTGGCGCTACTACCGCTTCTGGATCGTCAAGACACTGGTGCGCAGCGCCCCGGTGGTGCTGTTCCGCGGCAGTCCGCTTTACAGTCTCTATCTGCGCCTGCTCGGCGCGCGGCTCGGGAGCCGTGCGGTCGTCGAGTGCCGGGCCGTTCCGGTCTGCACCGACCTGATTGCCATCGGCGACAACTCGATCCTGCGCAAGGATTCGACGATCCTCGGTTTCCGCGCGCAGGCGGGCTACATCCATACCGGCCCCGTCGACATCGGCAACAACGCTTTCGTCGGTGTCGGATCGACGCTCGACATCGACACCCGCATGGGCGACGGCTCCCAGCTCGGCCATGCCTCGTCGCTGCATCGCGGGCAGTCGATCCCGGCCGGCGAGCGCTGGCACGGATCGCCGGCGATCCCGACCGAAGCGAATTATTGCACCGTCCCCAACGTGCCGCTGTCGCGGGCGCGCCGCGTCATCTACGAGACGATCCAGCTCTTCATCCTGTTCGCCATCGTCACGCCATTCCCGCTTCTGTTCCACAGCTACTGGGAAAATGTCGGCGACGACTATGACGAGACCATCGGCATCGTGGCGATTGGCACGACGGTCACGGTGGTCGGCTTCATCATCGGCGGCGTGCTCCTGGCGGCGATCGTGCCGCGGCTGTTCAACCTCGTGCTGAAGCCCGGCCGGAACTATTCGCTCTACGGCTTCCACTACTGGCTGCAGACGATGTTGGAGCTGGTCAGCAATGTGCGGCTGCTCAACGTGCTGTTCGGCGACAGCTCGGCCGTCGTCTACTATCTGCGCGCCATCGGCTGGAAGCTGAACAAGGTGGACCAGACCGGGTCGAATTTCGGCACCAACCAGCGGCACGAAAACCCGCAACTGAGCGAGATCGGCTCGCACACGATGGTGTCCGACGGACTGTTCATGGTCAACATGCAAAAGTCGGCCAATTCTTTCCGCCTCGAGCACACGCGGGTCGGCGAACGCAACTTCTTCGGCAACAACATCGTCTATTCGCCGGATTCGCGCGCCGGCGACAACTGCCTTCTCGGCACCAAGGTGCACGTTCCGGTGGACGGACCGATGCGCGAGAATGTCGGGCTTCTCGGCTCCCCACCCTTCGAAATTCCGCGCATGGTCAATCGCGACAAGGAGCTTCTCGGATTGATCTCCGACAAGGAGCGCAACCGCCGCCTGCCGCTGAAGAACCTGCACAATCTCGTCACAGCGCTGATGTTCGTGGCCGCGCAGTGGCTGATCCTCTTCCTGACGCTCGCCATCTGGGACCGGGCGCTCAACTACTATACCGAATGGGGGGCGACGGCGCTGTTCGTTGCGGTGATGCTGACGACCGCGATCGGTCTCCCATTCTACATCTTCCTCGAGCGCGCCAGCCTCGGCTTCAGCCGGCTGAAGCCAAGGATGGCCACGATCTACGACCCGGTCTTCTGGCGGCATGAGCGGCACTGGAAGCTGTCCGATTCTCCGATCATGGGCCTGTTCACCGGCACGCCGTTCCGGCCGATCATCCTGCGCATGCTGGGCGTGAAGGTCGGGCTTCGCCTCTATGACGGCGGCTGCATCATAACCGAGCGCTCGCTGGTGGAGATCGGCGACGATGTAACGCTGAACGAGGGCTGCGTGATCCAGCCGCACTCGCTGGAGGAAGGCGCGTTCAAGTCCGACTACATCCGTATTGGCAATGGCTGCACGCTGGCGCCTTCCTCTTTCGTCCACTACGCGGTGGTGATGGGCGAGGGATCCGTGGCCGACGTCGACTGCTTCGTCATGAAGGGCGAGGTGCTCGAGCCGAACACGGTCTGGCGCGGCAATCCGGCGAAGCTCTATGGCGTGGTGACGCCGATCGATGCCCGCGCGATGGAAATCGGGCATGCCCCGTGACGCGCGCCGCCGGCATGAGTGACCAGCCGGTTGCCCTGGAGCCAGTCGGCAAGGGCAACCGTGCGGCGATCCTGGCGCTGAAGCTCGCGCCCGACCAACAAAGCTTCGTCGCCTCCAACGCAGAATCGCTGGCCGAGGCTCGCCAGGATGACGAGGCCGTCCCTCGCGCCGTGGTCGCAGCAGGGCGCGTCGTCGGATTCCTGATGTACAGCGCGCCCGAAGACGATGACGAGGCGATCATCTATCGTTTCATGATCGACCGCCGCGAACAGGGCAAAGGCTTCGGCCGCGCCGCTGTCGCCAAGGTACTGGAAGAGATTGCGCGCCTTAGCCACATAAGCCGCGTTTCGATCTGCTATGAGCCAGAAAACGAGGCGGCGCGTCGCCTCTATGCAAGCTTCGGTTTCATCGAGCAGGGGTTGGACGAGGACGACGAGATGATCGCCGCGCTCGAATTGAGCCGATAAAGCGTTGCACACCCGGCCGGACAGCTCTCCCCAAGCGATCGAGACTGCCCTGGATCGGGCGCTGATCGGCGTTGCTCCACCCGGCCTGCTGACCGGCTGCCGCCGCATTCAGGTCGGAGACGAACAATTTCTTCTTCCAGCCGAGCGCGCTTCCATCGCCACGCGCGAACACAGGGCGCGCGACGCCAGTGGGGCGGGCCGCAAGATCGCACATGAATTGCTGCAGCGTCTGGGGTGGGCGGATCTCGCCGTAACGAGAGGCCGGATGGGAGACCCGGTTTGGCCGGCAGATGTCGTCGGTTCAATCGCGCATGACGACGAACTGGCCGTGGCGGTCGTCGCGCGAATAGATGCGATGAGAAGCGTCGGCGTGGACATCGAGCCTGTCTTGCCATTGCCGACCGACCTACGACCCATCGTGATCACGCCGCAAGATCGCCTGGGCGACCTCGATTCGGACATAGGTGGCCGCATACTGTTCGCGGCGAAGGAAGCCGCCTACAAGGCATCGTTTCCGCTCGACGGTCTGGTGCTTGGCTTTGAAGACATCGCCGTCGATTTCAAATCGGGCGAAGCAGTCACGTCATTCGGCCGTCGTCTGACGGTGCGCTTTTCCGTCTCCGCGAGAATTCTGGCGCTGGCCTATACGGCATGAGAGTGCCGAATTCTGCCTGAGCCGTCGCCCCGCGGTTACCGGTCGACGACCAGGCGCAGCACCCTTGACGCCGGCGAAAGCCGCACCTGCCTGCCCCAGTCGAAGGCGATGAAGTCCTGCTCGATGCCGTCGGCGAAAATGACGCCGCCATCATTCATGCGCGAGGTGATGAAGAGCGGTTTTTCGGTGATCTTGCCGGCCCGCAATTTCGTGGCGGTGGCGATGCTGGGGAACGGCTCGCGCACCCAGAAGCCGACCGCGTGCTCCTCGCGGCCGAGCGACAGTTCCAGATGCGTGGCTTCCATGATTCGCGCCCAGCCGGTCGCGCCGGTGCCGGAGGCGACGATGAGGCCGCTGGAGGAATGGTCCTCCGCCGCGCCTTCCGCCTCGATGCGGTAGCGGGCCGACTGGTGGCTGCGGTGGCCGACGAAGATTTCGTTGAGCGCGAGAAGCGTCTCGCCCTCACCCAGTTCGGCCTGGACCATCGTGCGCGATTCCATGTCGACATCGCCGGCCGTGCTGGCGACAAGCAGCCTGGCCAGCCTGTCGACGCCGATCCGCACCAGGACGCCGTCATAGAGATCCGGCGCCGGATTGACCCCCAACACCGGCTGGGCGTTCAGATATTTGGCGACGTTGGCGACCAGCCCGTCCTGCCCAACGGCGACAACGACATCGTCGGGCGCGAACAGGAAGCGGTTGAGATCGGCGCGGCTCACCAGGGTCTGGCGCCAGTCGGCCGGCACCGCTGCGCGGGCGGAGCCCAACACCGTGTGGAAGCGGTCGTGCCGGGCCTCGACGTCTTCCAGCCGCTGGCCGCGCGTCTCGAGGAAGAAGCGGGCCTGACCGCGCGTCGCGTGATGCGCGATCAGAAGCTCGTAGTCGGTCTCGCGCGTCACGAACACCGCGCGGGGACGGTTCGCGGCCATTGTTACCCCCTCAGCGCTGCTCGATCACCGCCGGGCCTTTGCGGAATTCGCCGAGCACCGTGGCAAGCAGGTCGGGCGTGACATTGACGTGCTCTATCTTGTCCAGCTTGCCGGCGAGCTGCTGGGCGGCAAGGCCGAGCAGGATCGCGGGCGGCCGGTCGCGATAGATGGCGATATGCTGCCTTTCGGTCTCGGCCTTGGCGCTCTCGATGGTGCGGATGCGCTCGGCCTCGGCGCCGGCCTCGATCTGCTGCGCTTCGGCCGCGCCGGTAGCGCGGTTGCGAGCATTCTCGGCCTCCTCGGCAATGAGCAGCTTCTCGCGCCGCGCCAGCTCGGTCTTGTTCGCCAGCTCGTTCTCGGCGATGGCGCGCTCCTTCTCGACCGCAAGCGCCCGGCGCTGGAAGGTCGCCTCGTCGGCCTTCTGCTGCAGGGCCTCGAAGGTCGGCGTCTGCAGCGCCCGCTCGAGCTCGCTGGTCGGCGTCAGATTGGTGAGACGCACGGCGACGGCGGCGACGCCGATATCGGTCAGCGCCGGATCGGCCGCGACCAGCGCCTGCAGCCGCTCGCGCAAGGGCGCCGGGCCGGCATCGAGCAGCGCGCGCACCGGCGCCTGGCCGAGATATTGCTGCACCGCCTGGTTGGCGATGCCGGCAATGCGCGCCTGGATCTTTTCGATCGGCTCGCCGCGCAGCTTGCCGTTCCCAAGATCGATGCTGAAGTCGACCCGCTCGGCGAGCCGCGCCGGGTGGACGACATGCCAGCCGATGGTGCCTTGCACGGCAACGGTCTGGAAATCCTGGCTACGGCCCTTGACGAACAAGGTCATCTCGCGGTCGTCCATCGGCAGCTCGGCAATGCTGGCTGTCTCCGGCACGAACCAGAAGACCAGGCCGCGGCCGCTCTGCACGGCACGGCCGTTGCGGTAGCGGATGACGTGGCTGCTTGCCTCGCTGCGAAGCTGGGCGATGAAGCCGAAACTGCGAATGGTGGCCATGGTGGTCTCTCCCTCAATCGGCCGTGGAAGGCTGGAAACGATAAAGCTCAGCCGGGCGGAAGGCGGCGCCCGATTCATAGGCGCCTGTCGGCGCCAGCCAGCCTCTGTCGAGCTGGCGCCGGCGGAAGGCCGGCTTGTTGAGCGACGTGCCAAGAATGGCCTCGTGCACATCCTGCAGCTGCCGCAATGTGAAGAGCTCGGGCAGCAGCGCGAAGGCGACGTCCGAATAATCGAGCTTGCCGCGCAGCCTGAGCATCGCCGTCGCCAGGATGCCGGCATGGTCGAAGGCGAGCGTCAGCCTGTCGTTGTCCGGCGAGAGCGCATCGACAGGACCGCCGACCTCGCCGGTCCAGGGCACCTGGATCACCGCCGGCAGCAAGGCGGGCATCGCGCTCAGCGCGGCTTCGAAGGCCTGCTCGGTGAGCAGCGCAAGATAGGCGACGCTGATGATGCGCATGCGTGGATCGCGGTCCACCGCGCCGAAGGTGTAAAGCTGTTCGAGATGCGCATGCGCCATGGAGGCCTTTTCGCGCAGAACCCGCGCGGCCGCGGCATCGAGCGATTCATCGATGCCGATAAAGCCGCCCGGCAGCGCCCAGCGGCCAGCATGCGGGTGCTGGTCGCGCTTGAGGAGCAGCACAGTCGGCCGACCATCGCGAATTCCCAGCAGAACGAGGTCGACCGCCACCGACGGGCGCTGGAATGCGGCGGGGTCGTAGTCCTTGAGGAAATCGGTCTCGTTCATTGATACGCGCCTTACTAATATGCATACTACATATATCTATATTGAATATATGTCAACGAGAGAATCATCGACGCCATGCCATTGGGTTTCGCTGCGAGATGGCCCTTCCCGCCGCTTGGGGTCCAAGCCCCCTGTTCCTCTGCGATTTCGACCCAAGGGCCGCAAGATCAGGCGGGGACGTAAGTCAACCTGATCACATCCTCGTCGATCCGATCATGCGCCACGAGGCGGAGCGGCGGCCGGGGTCCTGCGAAATATGGCTTGCCGTGACCTAGCACCACGGGATGCAGGTAGATCCGATACTCATCGATCAAGCCCAGTTCGGTGAGGCTTCGCGCCAGATCCGGGCCGGCGACTGCGATCTCGCCGTCGCGCTCGGCCTTCAACTTGCGGATCGCGTCCGCGAGATCGCCCTCGACAAGCGTGGCGTTGGGACCGACCGACTGCAACGAACGCGAAACGACCCATTTCGGTTGGTTCCGCCACGCCGTCGCGTAGGCTAGCCGCTCCGCATCCCATTCAGGATGCTCGTCGTCCCAGTAGCGCATGATCTCATACATGCGGCGACCGTAAATGCTGCCGGCCTGCCCCCGCGTCTCCTCGATGAAGTGGCGGAAGAGCGTGGGGCTCGGCCCAAACTTCGTATGGTCGACATAGCCGTCCAGCGACTGATTCATTCCGAACACGAGCTTCGCCATCGCCTGTTCCTCAAATGGCATGTGCGCGATCTGATTGCGTTATGCAATCGGTTCAGGTTAGGTCGACCGATTTTGTTTTGCAATTGGTTTTTGGAATCATGAACGCCGTCGGCGGTGCTTCGATCGCGGTTTTCCTGCTCATTCGCCGATATAGGCCGCCAGCTCATCCGGCGTCCCCTTGGGAAAGGCCTGTTTTAGATAATCGAGGAATGCCGATACGCGAGCGCTCAGCAGGCGCCTGGAGGGGTAAAGCGTCCATAGGGCAATGTCGGGTCCGTCGATATCTCCCCAGTGGACCAGGGTGCCATCGGCCAGATCGTTGCTCACCAGCGATATGGGGAGACGGCCGGCGCCAACGCCCGCCCGGACCGCATCACGGACCATGAGGAGCGATGACAGGGCAAGAACCGGCTTGATCACAATTGTCGACAGGCCAGTAGGCGTCTTCACGTCCCATGCCAGCCGATCGCCTTCCGAGCGCACAATAGCGGGCACAGCGAGATCCGCGGTCGGCCGGACAAAGTCGGGACTTGCCACGGCCACCAGCCGGTCACGGAGAAAGATTCGCCCGACCAGGCCGTCATCCGGATCCGGATTGACCCGGATCACCAGATCAAATCCCTCCTCGATCATATCGACGGCCCGGTCTTCCGTCGTGACCTCGAGCCTTACCTCCGGATACTTCAAGGCGAACCCGGCGGCCAGCTTCCCCATCGCGGTCTGGGAGAAAAGCAGGGGCGCGCTGATCCGCAACCTGCCTCGCGGCTTTTCTCCGCCCGAGGCGATCGCCGCCGCCGTCTCTTCGAGCTCGGTAAGCAATGCCCCCGTTCGTTCATGGAGCGCACGCCCCTCCTCGGTGAGTCTCAGCGCACGCGCGCCGCGCTCCAGCAGACGCAGGTTGAGCGCGGCTTCAAGTTCCGTGACCCGGCGGGACAGGGTCGCCTTTGGGCGCCCAGTTGCGCGAGCGGCCCGCCCGAACCCTCCGTGTCGGGCGACGAGATTGAAATCGGCGAGAGCAAGCAGATCCATATGTTCCACCAGTGAGACGACCTGTCCAAATATACCGCCTACTGCGGTGAATGTGGAACGATAAATTACAGGGTGTCTTTCGACCCCAACCAGGAGTGACTCTCATGACTATCCTTGTTACCGGCGCCACCGGGCGTGTCGGCCGCCATGTCGTCGATCAACTCGTCAAGCGCGGCGCCAATGTGCGCGTGCTCACCCGCGATGCCTCGAAGGCCGATTTCCCGGCTGGTGTGGAGGTCGCGCAAGGCGACCTGCTCGACATCGACTCGCTGCGCAGCGCATTCACCGGCGTCAGCACGCTGTTCCTGCTCAATGCGGTCGCGAGCGACGAATTCACGCAAGCGATCATCACGCTGAACGTCGCGCGTGAAACCGGCGTCGAACGGGTCGTCTATCTGTCGGTGATCCATGCCGATCGCTTCGTCAACGTGCCGCACTTCGCGGTGAAGTCAGGCGCCGAGCGAATGATCCAGCAGATGGGCTTCAGCGCCACGATCCTGCGTCCGTCCTACTTCATCGACAATGAGCACATGATCAAGGACGTCATCTTCAACTACGGCGTCTATCCGATGCCGATCGGCAGCAAGGGTGTTGCCATGGTCGACGCCCGCGACATCGCCGAGGTCGCGGCGATCGAGCTGATCCGTCGCGAGCAGGCGCCAGGCAAGCTGCCGATAGAAACCATCAACCTGGTCGGTCCCGACACGCTCACGGGTGCGGACGTGGCCGCGATCTGGTCGGATGTGCTGGGCCGCCCGGTCAACTACGGCGGCGATGACCCCACCGGATTCGAGCAGAACCTGGCGACCTTCATGCCGAAGTGGATGGCCTACGAGATGCGCCTGATGGCCGAACGCTATGTCAGCGACGGCATGATCCCGGAGGTTGGCGACGTCGAGCGTCTGACCAAGGTCCTGGGCCGCCCGCTACACTCCTATCGCAACTTCGCGACCGAGATCGCGACCTCGGCCTAACGGCCGGGGCTGTCCTGTTGAACCGGAAGGCGAAACCTGGCTGGCCCGCGCGAAGCTTGGACCAGCCAGCAACTCGAGGCCCGCGTCGCCCGTCAACTTCCCGGCCTCTGCCCCGTGCGGCTTCCGGTTGCCGCGAAGGCTTGGCGTGCCCGTAGCGTAGGAATGACACCTCACGGGACGAAAGCGACAATTATGTCCACTCCACAACCCTATGAAATTACCGCCCTAAGGGGCGTGATGGCTGGCCTTGTCGGCGAGCCGCAAGGCGCGCAAAATGAGAGAGCCAGAAGTCAGATCCGTGCGCCCAGGCAAACCCAGGCAATGACTTCGGCGCGGGCGCGGTGCGAGAAGAACGATGTCTCACAAGGCGATCCTCCTTCCTGGCGGAGTCTTGCCGGCCCAGCCGGCCTATGCGGCACTCCTTTCGGCGCTCGGCAATGACGTCGACGCCCATGCCAAGGACTTGGAGGTCTATGCTGAAGCGGCACCGCCGAGCGACTATTCGCTTGACGTCGAGGTCGACGGAATAGCGCGCTATGCCGACCGGCTCGGCTTCGAAAAATTCCATCTCGTGGGCTATTCGGGCGGCGGCGCCGCGAGCCTGGCATTCGTGTGCGCCCATCCCGAGCGCGTATCGAGCCTCACTCTCATGGAGCCCGCTTGGGCTGGTAACGAAGGCCTGAGCGCCGAGGAGCTTGCGGTACGGCAGATCTTTCGCCAACTCGAAGGGCTACCGCCGCCCGAGTTCATGGCTGGATTTGTGCGGGCCCACTTGAGGGAAGGCGTCTCGCCGCCTCCATCCCCCGAGGGACCGACGCCACCCTGGATGGCGAAGCGACCAGACGGGCTGAACGCTTTGGCGAAAGCGTTCAGCCGCGCGAAACTCGATCTTCGCCGCCTCAGGGCTTTCCAGCGTCCGGTACTGTATTTGCTGGGCGGACTGAGCAACCCTGACTACTTCGCCCGGATGGCCGACCGGCTTGCGACGGTCTTTCCCGACTTTTCGATCGAAACCTATCCCGACCGGCATCATTTCGATCCCCCGCACCGGGTTGAGCCGGAGCAGGTGGCCACCATGCTGCGCGGATTCTGGAAGCGCGCCGAGACCGCACCCTAAAAGCGCGTCGCGCTGAAACGGATTCAGGCGACACGCTTTAAGTCTTTGTTTTGATGCATGTCGTTGCCGCAAAACCGAGGTCACTTTTGCGCGACATGCATTAGCGCGATGCGCGCCCGGCGTATCGTCCGCCTGTCAGGGCTTCTGGAATGGGGCGTTGCCGCCGATCGGCTATCGTATCGTCGAATCACCCGGGCAACGCGGATATTGGACCAAGAAGACGCTTGAAGGCGCAAAACGGCAGGTTTTGGTGTGCCCAGTTCTGTACCGAAATGGCGCGCCCGAAGAGATTCGAACTCCTGACCCCCAGATTCGTAGTCTGGTGCTCTATCCAGCTGAGCTACGGGCGCGCAACAGGCCGTGTGTGACACAAGCCCCGCGATCCGGTCGAGACGGCCGGCCGCGATGTGGAGTGTTCCCTAACGACTGAATTTGCGAAAAGCAAGTCGATCCGGCAAAAGTTTTGTCGCAGGTGGTTTTGCCGGTGCTGATCGAGGCGCGCCGCTGCCGACAGGCGGCTCAGCCGAAGGGTGGTGGCCTCAGGCCGGACGGCGCAGGCCGTTGCGGGCCTGATCGAGCCGCACCGGCTGGTCGGGGATGGTGACGGCGAAGACGGTGCGGCCGCCGATCGATTCGACGAGCTCTACCGTGCCGCCATGGGCGCGGATCAGCTCGTGCGCGATCGCCAGGCCAAGCCCGGTGCCGCCACTGCGCGCCGAGCCGCGGAAAGCGGCGAAGAGATTCTCTCGCGCCTTGGGCGGCAGGCCGGGGCCGGTGTCGGTGACGATGATGCGGCTGACGCTGCCGTGGCGCTCGGCCGCGACCGCCAGCCGGCGCACCACAGCGCTTTCGGTATCGGCGGCCATCGCCTGCACGGAGTTGCGGCACAGATTGGTGAGCACCCGGAACAGCTGGTCGGAATCGGCGTCGACCTCGAAGGCGGTCTCGACGCCGTTTATGAACTCGATGCCGTCCTCGATGTCGAGCAGGCCGTGCACGTCGTCGACCAGCTGGCGCAGCCGCACACGGCGGCGCGACGGCGCCGGCTCCTGCGTGCGGCCATAGTGAAGCACACCTTCGGAATAGGCGACGGCGCGGTCGAGGGCGCGCAAGAGCTTCGGCGCGAAGGTCTGGACGGTCGGGTCCTTCACCTGGCGCAGGCGATCCGACATCAGTTGCGCGGACGCCAGGATGTTGCGCATGTCGTGGTTGATCTTCGAGACGGCCAGGCCGAGGTCAGCGAGATGCTTCTGTTCCGACAGCATCTTCTGCAGCCGGTCCTGCATCTGCGACAGCTCGCGCTCAGCCACCCCGATCTCGTCGGCGCGGTCGGCGGGCCGGATGACGCGGCCGGGATCGTCGGGCGCCTCGGAGAAGGCCAGGATCGAGCGCGTCATGGTGCGGATCGGCCCGATCATGATCAGGTCGATCGCCGCGTAAACCAGCATGGCGGTGAACAGCGAAATCAGCAGCGAGACGACGGCGACGTTGCGCGAATATCGAAGCATGGCGTCGCGCAGCCGGTAGTCCGGCATGATCAGCTCGAATTCCTTGTCGCTGTCGCCGACCGGGCCGAAGACGCGCAGCATGTGCTTGCCGCCGAAGAACAGCGTGTCGAGCGCGCCGGTCATGCCGTTGACCAGGCCGACATCGGCGATGTCGATATGCTCGTCGACCTGGGGCGGCATGTCGGAAACGACAAGCAGCCGCGACACCCCGCCGTCGCGCACGGCGATCGCCTTGGCGCCGATCGCCATCAGCACGTCGTTCTGGGCATTGTGCGACAGCGAGTTGGGCTCGCCCTGCAAGAGCACGATCGACACGGCGGCGGCGGTGCTCAGCCGCTCCTTCAGCCAGTTGACCCGGTAGCTGGCGATCCAGGGCAGGAAGATCAGGATTTCAGCCAGAAGCACGAAGGCGATGGTGAGGAAGAGAAGCTTGGTGGACAGGCCGCGCGACAGCGGCACCCGCCGCGTCGAATTCGCCGCCGGCCTTGCCTTCTCGTTCGTGGGCAGAGTTTCACTCGTCATTGACGCGCATTCACAAAGGCTTGATCGGCCAAGATTATGCGATTTGCGGCTTTTTTGCCAATTTCAACCTTGGACCAGCAAAAAAGCCCTCGCGAGCACCCCGGATTGACTTCCAAAAACCTTCTTTCTATAAGCCGCTCACGCTCGGGCCATTCGTCCCGGCGCGGTTTCGATCGCGCCTAAGCCGGCCCGGCAAAGCTCCTGTTACAGAGTGACAGAATCAAGAAGGGCCGCACCCCGCGGTATTAAAACAAATGAAGCGTACCTACCAACCGTCCAAGCTCGTCCGTAAGCGCCGGCATGGTTTCCGTGCCCGCATGGCCACCAAGGGTGGCCGTGGCGTCGTTGCCGCCCGCCGCAATCGCGGCCGCAAGCGGCTCAGCGCCTGAACGAAAGACGAGATCGTTGCCCGCAACCGGCAAGCCAAAGGGGAAAACTCCCGGGCGGCTTCTGAAACGCGCGGAATTCCTGGCTGTGCGCGGCGGCGAGAAACGCCGCGGACGGCTTTTTCTCGTTGAAGTTCTCGACCGCGGCGACGACCTCGCGCCGCGCGTCGGCTACACCGTCACGAAGAAGGTCGGCAACGCCGTGGTGCGCAACCGCGTCCGGCGGCGGCTGAGGGAAGCTGTGCGCGTTCATGCCGCCGATGACATGGCGCCCGGCAACGACTATGTCATCGTGGGGCGTGAAGACGTGCTTGCCATTCCGTTCGGCCAGTTGAAGGCCGAGCTTTCCCGCCGGCTGCGCGGAACACGATAGGCCAAGGGCTTTCGATGGAAAACAACCGCAATTTCTTCATCACCATCGCGCTGTCGGTGCTGATCCTGACGCTCTGGCAGGTGTTCTACATGAACCCGCGCATGGAGCAGCAACGCGAACAGGCCCGTATCGAGCAGCAGCGCGTCGAGGCGCAGAAGAAGGAAGCGGGCGGCGGCGCCAATTCCGGCGCGGCCGGAACGCCGGCGCCGACCGCCGGCAGCGTTCCCGGCGCGCCCGGTGGCGATACCGTGACGGCGGCCAGCCGCGACCAGGCGATCGCCGCGACCAAGCGCGTCAAGATCGACACGCCGAGCCTCGAAGGCTCGATCAACCTGACCGGCGCGCGCCTCGACGACCTGAAGCTCAAGCACTACACCGAGACGGTCGACAAGAACTCGCCCGAGATCGAGCTGCTCAACCCCTCGTCGCTGCCCAATGGCTATTTCGCCGAGATCGGCTTCGTCGGCAACGACACCACCGGCACTGTTCCCGGCGCGGATACGGTGTGGAGCGTCGACGGCAATTCGACGCTGACGCCGTCGAGCCCGGTGACGCTGACCTTCACCAACGACAAGGGCCTGACGTTCAAGCGCACCATCTCGATCGACAACGAGTACATGTTCACCGTTTCCGACACGGTGCAGAATTCGGGAACGGCCGCCGTCTCGCTTTACAATTACGGACGCGTCACGCGTTTCGACAAGCCGGCCGTCGCCAGCACCTATGTGCTGCATGAGGGCCTGATCGGCGTCACCGGCAGCGAAGGGCTGCAGGAATACAAATACGCCAAGATCGAGAAAGACAAGGAATACACGCCCAGCAAGTCGACCAATGGCTGGCTCGGCATCACCGACAAATACTGGGCCGTGACGCTCATCCCGTCGGAAAAGCAGCCTTTCCAGCCGAAATTCTCCTATTTCGAGTTCAAGGACGGACCGCACAGCCACAGCTACCAGTCCGACTACCTGTCCGACGCGATCAGCGTCGCGCCCGGCCAGTCGACGACGGTCGAGTCCGAAATCTTCGCCGGAGCGAAGGAAGTCTCGACCATCAACGCCTATGAAAAGGACCGGCAGATCCGCCAGTTCAGCCTGATGATCGACTGGGGCTGGTTCTATTTCATCACCAAGCCGATGTTCTGGCTCATCGACACGCTCTACAAATTCTTCGGCAATTTCGGCCTGGCGATCCTCGCCACCACCGTCATCGTCAAGGCGATCTTCTTCCCGTTGGCCAACAAATCCTACGCTTCGATGGCGAACATGAAGAAGGTGCAGCCGAAGATGGTCGAGATCCGCGAGAAATACGCGGACGACAAGATGAAGCAGCAGCAGGCGATGATGGAGCTCTACAAGACCGAGAAGATCAATCCGCTCGCCGGCTGCTGGCCGGTGGCGCTGCAGATCCCGGTCTTCTTCTCGCTCTACAAGGTGCTCTACATCACCATCGAGATGCGGCATGCGCCATTCTTCGGCTGGATCCACGACCTTGCGGCGCCCGATCCGACGTCGATTTTCAACCTGTTCGGCCTGCTGCCGTTCGCGGCGCCCGCCTTCCTGCCGCATATGGGCGCCTGGGCGGTGGTGATGGGCATCACCATGTTCCTGCAGATGCGCATGAACCCGGCGCCGCCGGACCCGACGCAGGCGGCGATCTTCACCTGGATGCCGGTGATCTTCACCTTCATGATGGGTTCTTTCCCGGCCGGCCTCGTCATCTACTGGGCCTGGAACAACACGCTGTCGATCCTGCAGCAGGGCGTGATCATGAAGCGCCAGGGCGCCAAGATCGAATTGTGGGACAATCTGGCGGCGCTATTCCGCAAGAAACCATCGCCGGCGGAATAGAAGGCTCCGCGAGCTCCAAACCAAAAACCCGGCCTCGGCCGGGTTTTTTGTTGGAGATGCCAACGAGACAGCGCCAACATTCGCGATTGGCCGTGGCCTACACCCCGGTCGTCATGCCAGGACGGAGCGACGCGCGCAGACCCTGGAATCCATGCCGTTACGCCAAGGCATTGCGACGGTTACAGAATTCTGCACCGTCACACTCTGCGGCAGAGGTCACGGAATGGATCCTCGGGTCAAGCCCGAGGATGACGACGTCACGGGGGATTTCGGCCAATCTCCAACGTCGGCGCCATTCGGGCAAGGTGATCGCGTGCGGCTTTCTGCGTTCAGATAGCCGGCATGCCTTGATCGGCGTCATCCTCGGGCTTGTCCCGAGGATCTACCGGCGTCCCTGAGCTGGTCACGTTATATCCGCGTGCGCGGCGGATCCTTGGAACAAGCCCGAGGATGACGCCGTTGCGTTGACCCGCCGATAAACCCATACGTGATTGCCCTCGATGCACTGGGGCGAGAATGCTTTTCAGGAAATTATTCGGAATTCCTGAAACTCCGCGCCGGCTCGCCTCGTATCATTCCGGTCCTCCCCAAAAAGGCCGGATGGCTTCCGGCGCAATGACGCCGGTGTTTGGGAGGCTGTCCAGCAGGCCGGGGTCCCGCGGCGGGACCCCGGTTCTTCATTCCATGACGGCGCTGTGATCGACCTTGGCCGGCGTGCCCGGCTTGCGCAGCAAAAGCACCAGCGGGATGGCGGCCAAGGACAGGATCATCATCAGCTTGAAGTCGTCGACATAGGAGATGATCGTCGCCTGCAGCGTGACCAGGCCGTCGAGCGCGGCGCGGCCGGCGGCGGTGTAGGGGCTCAGCGCCTGCGAGACCGCCGGATCGCTGAAGGCCGGGTTGTAGGGCGTCACATAGGCGGCGATGTTGGCGTGGTTGATCTGCTGGTTCTGCGTCAGAAGCGCGGAGACCACCGAGATGCCGACGCTGGAGCCGATGTTGCGCGACAGATTGTAGAGACCAGTGCCTTCCGAGCGCCGCTCCGGCGCCAGCGTGGCGAAGGTGATGGTGGTGAGCGGCACGAACAGGAAACCGAGGCCCGCGCCCTGGATGAAGCCGGTGCTGATGATCGTCCATTGCGAGACAGCCGGCGTCCAGCCGGTCATGTCGTACATCGCCCAGGCGGTGATCGCCAGGCCGATGAACAGCAGCCAGCGCGTGTCGACCTTGCCGACCAGCCGGCCGACGACGAACATGCAGGCCATGGTGCCGAGGCCGCGCGGCCCCATGACGATGCCGGCCGTCACCACCGGATAGCCCATCAGCGTCTGCAGGTAGGGCGTCATCAGCGCCAGCGAGGCGAGATAGGTGATGCCGATGATGAAGATGAACACCATGCCGACGGCGAAGTTGCGGTCGAGGAACAGCCGTGGATTCACGAAAGTATCGCGCGCGGTGAAGGTGTGGACGATGAAGATGTAGAAGGCCGACGCGCAGACCAGGGCCTCGACGATGATCTCGGCCGATGAGAACCAATTGAGCTGCTCGCCGCGGTCGAGGAACATCTGCAGCGAGGCGATGGCGATCGAGAGCATGCCGAAGCCCAGCCAGTCCAACCTGGCCTTCAAGTCGAGCTTGGTTTCCTGGACGAACATCGAGACGCCGGCGAAGGCCAGCGCGCCGATCGGCACGTTGATGTAGAAGACCCAGCGCCAGGAGACGTTCTCGGTCAGCCAGCCGCCGATGACCGGGCCAAGCACCGGACCGACCATGACCGAGACGCCGAACAGCGCCATGGCCGAGCCGCGCTCCTCGACGCTGTAGATATCGAGCAGGATCGACTGCGACAGCGGCACGAGCGCCGCGCCGAACAGGCCCTGCAGCAGGCGGAAGCCGACGATCTGCGGCAGCGACTGGGCGAAGCCGCACAGCACCGAGGCGACCACGAAGCCGGTGATCGCCACCAAAAGGATGCGCTTGCGGCCGAAGCGGTTGGCCAGATAGCCGGACGGCGGCGTCATCACCGCGGCGGCGACGATATAGGAGGTGAGCACCCAGTTGATCTGGTCGGCGCTCGCAGAGACGCTGCCTTGGATATAGGGCAGCGCCACATTGGCGATGGTGGTGTCCAGCGCCTGCATGATGACCGCCAGGATCACGCAAGCTGTGATGGCGCCGCGATTGGCGACCACGGGCGCGCCTGTCGCGGAAGCCGTTGTCATGACTTTGATCCGGATTGCTTGAAGAGGTCGGCGATGAAGTCCGGCAGGCCGCGGGCGTGGCCTGTGTCGATGCTGACGACGGCGCTCATGCCGCCGCGCAGCGGCGGCTTGCCTTGGGGATCGTCGATCGTCACCCGCATCGGGATGCGCTGCACGACCTTGACCCAGTTGCCGCTGGTGTTCTGCGCCGGCAGCAGCGAGAAGCTCGACGAGGAAGCGGGGCTGATCGAGCCGACGGTGCCGTGCCAGACCTCGCCTGGATAGCCGTCGATGCTGATCGTCGCCGTCTGGCCGGGACGCACATAGGTGAGCTCGGTTTCCTTGGGCTCGGCCGCAATCCAGATGTCGGTCGACGACACCAGGCTGAAGGCTGGCTGCGAGGCCGGCAGGTACTTGCCGACCTGCAGCGCGTCGACATTGGTGACGATGCCGTCGAACGGCGCCCTGACGATGGAATCGTTGAGGTTGCGCTGCGCGTCGTCCACCGCGGACTGGGCCTGGAGATAAAACGGATTCCGCTCGACCGGCTGGCTGGCGTCGCCGCCGAGCTGGGAGAGCATCGCCTGCGCCTGCGCCTTGGCGACGGTGACCTTCTGGCGGGCCGCTACGAGGTCGTGCTGGGCGCTGTCGAAGGTCGCCTTGGAGGCGGTCGAGGTCTTGAGCAGGTCCTGCTGACGCTGGAAGGCGGACTCGTAATAGGGAATGTCCGCTTGCGCCTGGTCGATCGATGCCAGCGACTGCCGGTAGCTCGCCTGCAGCGTCAGCACCTGGTTGCGCACCGTGCCGAGCTGCGCCTTGGCGCCGGCAAGCGCGGTTTCGAAGGAGGCAGGCCGCAGCCGGAAGAGCACGTCGCCCTTCTTCACCGCCTGGTTGTCCTGCACGTCGATCTCCTGCACGGTGCCGGAGACATCGGTCGAAACGCCGAGCGACTGCGCCTGGATATAGGCGTTGTCGGTGGTCATGATCTGGCCGCCGACGACGTAATAGTAGCCGCCGGCGACCAGCGCGACCGGCAGCAGCGCAAACAGGATCGGCCGCGTCAGGCTGCGGCGCGGCCTGGCGGGAGCGGGCGCAGCCACCGTGACGGCGGCCGGCTTCGGCTGGGCCGAGGGAGCCTCGGCTACCGGCTCCGGCGCTACGGGCGCTTCCAGCTCATCGTCTTCGACGACAGGCGGATTGGCGCGCCTCTGCTCGCGCTGGCTGTCCAGGCGGATGACCTGGTCGCTTGCTCTTTCGCCGGCATTTTCTCCGTCGGCGGACTTTCTGGGTGAGGTTCCTTCAGACATGGACTTTCTCCCGGTCGACGGCCGGCTGGGTGCAGGCCTCGAGCAGATTGGATTTGATCAGGCGTGTCCTGAAAAGGCGCGCGACATCGTGCAGCACGAAGCTGATATTGGGCGAACTGGACATAGGGAGGGCTTCGGAGTCGGCGGACAAACTTTCATGAGCATGCTTATTATCATCATGCACATAATCCGGCTGGACGCCGAGCGCAAGACCGACTAAGGCGCTTGGTAAAAATATCGCATAGGCCACAACCCGGCCGGACCGGCCTGGTTTGCAGCAAGGACAAGACGATGAACCGGCTCAAGATCATCATGCTGGCGCTGCTCATGGGATACGCTTTTCCGGCCGCCGCGAAGGACGCGGTGAGTTGCGGCGGGGCGGCGATGCTGGGCGGCGCGCAGCTCAACTGCAGCCACGTGCAACCCAAGGCGCCGCCGCAGTTCTGCACCTTCAGCTGGGCGCTGCACACGACGGCCGGCGACCAGAAAATCGTCGAGGGCAGCTTCTCGCTGCCGCCCGGGGCATCGAACGTCCAGGTCTATCAGGGCAGCGGCTTCGACAGCGCCCTTTCCAATCCGATCGTGATCTGCCGCGGCGGCCATTGAACGGTTGGTGCTATAGAAGGATCACGTTAGTTTGATCGGGCGCGGGCGTGCCGGCCGCGCCCAGAACATGCCTATGGAACCATGGAGGGACGGCGATGACCGGGCCCAATCCCAACATCAAGCATCCTGTCGCGATGCATCCGCGCGTCGGCTTCCTGAAGGGGCTGGTGACGTCGCCCAACATCGAGGTGGGCGATTTCACCTATTACGACGACCCCGACGGTCCCGATAAATTCGCCGAGAAATGCGTGCTGCATCACTACGACTTCATCGGCGACCGGCTGGTGATCGGCAAGTTCTGCGCCATCGCCGAAGGCGCGCGCTTCATCATGAACGGCGCCAACCACGCCATGTCCGGCTTCTCGACCTATCCGTTCAATATCTTCGGCCATGGCTGGGAGGAAGGCTTCGACCCGCAGACGTGGTCGAAGGAGATCCGCGGCGATACCATCATCGGAAATGACGTGTGGATCGGCATGGATGCGGTGATCATGCCGGGCGTGACGGTGGGCGACGGCGCCATCGTGGCGGCGAAATCGGTTGTCACGCACGACGTGCCGCCTTATGCGATCGTCGCCGGCAATGCGGCCAAGGTGGTGAAGATGCGCTTCGACGAATTCACGGTGCGGCGGCTGCTCAAGGCGGCCTGGTGGGACTGGCCGGTCGATAAGATCAGCCGCAACCTCAATGCCATTCGCGGCGCCGATATTTCCAGGCTGGAGGCAGCGGTTTGAACGCGTCGGACAAGACCCCGAACGAAACTGCGGTAAGCCCGGAGCTGTTCACCCGTGGCTGGATCTTCATCCGCGGCGTGCCGTCGATGAAGTTCCTGCCGCCGGAAGGACCGCCGGAGATCGCTTTTGCCGGCCGCTCCAATGTCGGCAAGTCGTCGCTGATCAATGCGCTGGTCGGGCACAAGGGCCTGGCGCGCACGTCGAACACGCCGGGCCGCACGCAGGAGCTCAACTATTTCGTGCCCGACGGCTTTTCCGGCGAGGGCGCCGACCTGCCGCCGATGGCGCTGGTCGACATGCCGGGCTACGGCTATGCCAGCGCGCCGAAGGACAAGGTCGATGAGTGGACGAAACTCATCTACGAGTATCTGCAGGGCCGCGTGACGCTCAAACGCGTCTATGTGCTGATCGACGCGCGCCACGGCATCAAGGCCAAGGATGAGGAAGTGCTGACGCTGCTCGACAAGGCGGCGGTGTCCTACCAGGTGGTGCTGACCAAGACCGACAAGATCAAGGCCGCCGGCGTGCCGAGGCTGATCGAGGAAACGCTGGCCAAGATCAAGAAGCGGCCAGCGGCGTTTCCGGTCGTACTGGCCACCTCATCGGAGAAAGCCGCAGGGCTGGACGAGTTGCGCGCGGCCATCGCCCTGGTGGCGAACGGCGGCTGAGGTCCGCCGAAACCGCGTCAGATAAGACAGGACTCTGTGCAGGATTTTGAAAGGCGCGCTGGCCCATCCGTGGGCAAGTTTGTCAAAGTCCGTTGGGGTAATTAGCGCAAACGCTGGCGATGAGCTGAAGGCTCCCCAACCTCGTCATTCTAGGGCGGAGCAAGGAGCGAAGCGACGCGGCGCAGACCCTAGAATCCATGCCGTTGCATCGACCGGAATGTGCAACGGTGCAGAATGCTGGACCGCCGCGGCGCTTCTAGGTCACGGCATGGATCCTCGGGTCTGCGCCGCGTCGCTTCGCTCCTTGCTCCGCCCGTGGATGACGATGTTGGGGGAGGCGTTTCGGCCAACTCCAAACTCCCCCGCTCAATCCGTCTCCTCGCGTTCGGGCTCACGATCGCGCCGGCCGGTGAGGATTTCGCGCTTGCCGACATGGTTGGGGGCGCCGACCAGTCCTTCCTTTTCCATGCGCTCGACCAACGAGGCGGCGCGGTTGTAGCCGACGCCGAGGCGCCGCTGGATGTAGGAGGTCGAGCATTTCTTGTCGCGCTTGACCACCTTGATGGCTTCCTCGTAGAGCGCGTCGCCGTCCTCCTCGGCGATCGAACTCTTGTCGAAGACGGGGCCGGCTTCAGCCGCTTCCTCAGCCTCTTCCTCGTCGGCGGTGACGGTGTCGAGATATTCGGGACGCCCCTGCGCCTTCAGGTGCGCCACGACCTGCTCGACCTCCAGGTCGGACACGAAGGGACCATGCACGCGCGAAATGCGCCCGCCGCCAGCCATGTGCAGCATGTCGCCCTGGCCGAGCAGCTGCTCGGCGCCCTGCTCGCCAAGGATCGTGCGGCTGTCGATCTTGGACGTCACCTGGAAGGAGATGCGGGTCGGGAAATTGGCCTTGATCGTGCCGGTGATGACGTCGACCGACGGGCGCTGCGTGGCCATGATCAGATGGATACCGGCGGCGCGAGCCATCTGCGCCAGGCGCTGGATGGCGCCCTCGATCTCCTTGCCGGCCACCATCATCAGGTCGGCCATCTCGTCGACGATGATGACGATGTAGGGCATGGGCGCGAGGTCGATCACGCGCTCCTCGAACAGCGGCTCGCCGGTGCCCTTCTCGAAGCCTGCCTGCACCTGCATGGTCACGACCTCGCCCTTGTCGCGGGCGCTTGCCGCGCGCTGGTTGTAGCCGTCGATGTTGCGCACGCCGAGGCGCGCCATCTTGCGGTAGCGATCCTCCATCTCGCGCACCGCCCATTTGAGCGCCGTGACGGCCTTCTTGGGATCGGTGACGACCGGCGTCAGGAGATGCGGGATGCCGTCATAGACGGAGAGCTCCAGCATCTTGGGGTCGACCATGATGAGGCGGCATTCCTCCGGCTTCATCCTATAGAGCAGCGACAGGATCATGGTGTTGATGGCGACCGACTTGCCGGAGCCGGTGGTGCCGGCCACCAGCAGATGCGGCATCTTGGCAAGCTCGGCGATGACCGGCTCGCCGCCGATCGTCTTGCCGAGGCCGAGCGCCAGCTTGCAGGAGGTGTTGCGGAAGCCGGCCGATCCGATCAGCTCGCGGAAATAGACGGTCTCGCGTGTCTCGTTGGGCAATTCGATGCCGATGACATTGCGGCCCGGCACCACGGCGACACGCGCCGAGATGGCCGACATCGAGCGGGCGATGTCGTCGGCGAGGCCAATGACGCGGCTGGATTTCACGCCCGGCGCCGGCTCGAACTCGTAGAGCGTGACGACCGGACCGGGGCGGACATGGATGATCTCGCCCTTGACGCCGAAATCCTCGAGCACGCTTTCGAGCAGGTCGGCGTTCTGCTCCATCCGCTCCTGCGACATGTAGAAGCCCTGGCCTTCCGGCGGCATCTGCAAAAGGTCCTCGGAGGGCAGCTCGTAGCCGACCATCGCCGATAGCGGCATGACCTCGACGGCCATCGGCAGCGAAGGCGCCTGCCTGGCTTTCCTTGCGCTGACCGGGACAGAAACCGGCATAGGCTCGACAGGCATCGGCTGGATGGGTGCCGGGACCGGCGTCGACGCGAAGCCGGCATCCGCGACGTTGGAGCGCCATTCGATGACCCGGTAAAACGACGTCGCCTCGCTCATGAAGGGGGCATGGGCCTGGCTTGCCTGGGCCTCAGGTCGATGCGCCGGCGTCGGCTTGACCTGCGGCTGCGCCGGAACGGCAGGCGCCTGACCGGCTTCGTTCAAACGCGCCCGCGCCAGGCGCTCGGCGAGGAAGGGCATGCCGAATTCGAAAAAAGCATGATCGGAAAGATAGGACCAGCGCAATCCGGTCGGGCGCGGCTTGGGCGAGGGAGCGGCCTGGGAAGGTGCCGCCGGAGGAGCCGGGACCGCGGCTGGGGCAACCGTGGAAGGTGCGCGGACCGCTTTGGCCTGTGCCGGCGCCGCGGCGCGGGCCGCAGACACAGTGGGAATCGCCCGGACTGTATTGGCAACCGCCGGGACCGGCGGCGCGGGCCGGACGGGCTCGGACGCCTTGCCCTGCTGGGCATCTTCCGCCTGCGGGGCGGCGCGCCTGGAGAGATCGGTGTCCGGCGTGCGGGTGAACCGCACATTGGGCGCGAGGAAGAAATAGTCCTGCCACGCCGGACGGTTGAATTCGCCGCCATCAGCCGATTCGGACGACCCAGCGCGAGCCGCGTCCGATCCGCCTGCCGGGACAGCGCGCAAGGCGACCACCTGCCCCGGTTGCGCCTGCGGCTGCGAGACCCCGCCACGGCGCCCGACATCCTCCGCGCGGTGATCGTCTTCGGCGGAAGCGCCGGAAAGATTGGCACGGGGAAAACGCATGGATGTCATTCTCGAGACTCGCCGATTGAACGTCTCCCGAGACATAGGAAGCGATGGTTAACAGGTCCTTCCGAAAGCGCATGCCGCAGCGATGCCGATCGATATTTTCAGAGGGGTCTGCGGACGATCTCGACGACGTCACAAAGGCGCGCCGAGGCCTTTCAGCCTTGCTTTCGCACGCTTTGGGATTCAAGTGCCCGGGGGCACTCAGGCCGATTGCGGCGCCTTTTCCTCGGCGAGGAATTTTTCCGTGGCGTAGGCCTTGAGGAAGACGTCGACGCCCGACCGCACTACATGCTCGATCTCGGTCTGGCTCGGCGCCTTGGTGCGGTAGGAAAAGATACACTGGCGGAACAGGCCGGCGAGGCAGAGCTCGGTGAACTGATAGGCGGCGAGATCAACGTCATCGATCTGCAAGAGGCCGCGCCCGACGGCTTCATCGAGGAAGACCATCATCCTGTCGTGGCCGCGCTTCGGACCACGCTCGTAGAAGCGCGCGCCAAGCTCGGGAATCCGGTCGGCGGCGCCGACTACGGTTCGCTGCGCCTGGATGACCTTGACCGAGGTGATCTTCACCGAAAGCGCTATGCCGAACTTCACCAGGGTCTTGCGCAAGTCGTCGAAGTGGTCGAGCACCTCATACAAGTTCTTGAAGATGGTGCCGCGCTCTTCCTCGATGAGGGCCTCGAACAGCTCTTCCTTGTTTTCGAAATAAACGTAGATCGTGCCCTTCGAGACCCCGGCCTCGCGGGTGATGTCATTCATCGAGGCGGCCTCGAAACCCTTGTCTATGAAGACGCGGCGGGCGCCCTCGATGATCTGGGCGCGCTTGACCGGGTCCTGTCCGGCGGCCGGACGGCCCTTGCGTAAGTCGAGCAGATCGCTATCGGCTGTCGTTTCGACCATGGAAGTCATTCCTTAGAAAATATTTCGAACCGCTCGGTTCGATTTCCTCTTGATATGGTCCTCTTTCCGCGCTATGTCAATCACCAATTCGAACCGAACGGTTCAGTCTGACTGACATTCCAGAGAGATCGCCATGTCCTCGAACGCGCCCGCCACCGCCGAAGTCCGCACGTTTCCCAACGCCAAGGTCCAACCCTCGACCGAAGCGCCGGAAATTCCCGTACAGCCCGCCACCCCGGTAGCGCCGCCGGCGGCCGAAGCGCCTGCCAAGAAGAAGCGTTCGGTGCGCTCTTTCCTTTTGCCGATCATTGGCCTTGCCCTGCTCGGCGCCGGCTCCTGGTATGGGTATAACTATTGGACCGACGGCCGCTTCATGATCTCCACCGACGACGCCTATGTCCAGGCCGATATGTCGTTCGTGTCGCCGAAAATATCCGGTTATATCGACAAGGTGCTGGTGAGCGAGAACCAGCAGGTCAAGGCCGGCGATCCGCTGTTCGCCATCGACAATGGCGACTACAGAATAGCCGTCGCCCAGGCCGAGGCGCAGATCGCCACATTGGCGAAGACGCTCGACCGCATCGACGCCCAGACAAAGGCGGCCCAGGCCTCGCTGTCGCAGGCCGAGGCGCAGAAGCTCGCGGACCAGGCCGCAGCCGACAATGCGGCGCGCGCCCAGGACCGCGCCGCGCAGCTGCTCAAGACCCATGTCGGCACGCAGGCCCAGCTCGACGACGCCCAGACCGCGCTCGACCAGGCCAAGGCGGCGCTTGTCGGCGCCGATGCCCAGATCGCCGCGGCGCAGGCCAATATCGGCGTTCTGGAAGCGCAGCGCGCGGAATCGGCCTCGACGCTCGCCTCGCTGCAACTCACCCGCGACAAGGCGCAGCGCGACCTGTCCTTCACCGTGCTGAAGGCGCCCTATGACGGCGTCGTCGGCAACCGTTCTGTCGAACAGGGCGACCTCGTCAGCCCCGGACAGAAGCTCGCCGTCGTCGTGCCGATGGACAAGCTCTACATCGTCGGCAACTTCAAGGAGACGCAGCTCGGCCGCATGGTGCCCGGTGAGAAGGTCCGCATCACCGTCGACGCGATCGACGGCCAGACCTTCGAGGGTACCGTGTCTTCGCTGGCGCCGGCTTCGGGCGCGGTGTTCTCGCTGCTGCCGCCGGAAAACGCCACCGGCAACTTCACCAAGGTGGTGCAGCGCGTGCCCGTGCGCATCGACGTGCCGGCCGACGTGCTGAAGACCGGCAAGCTGCGCGCCGGCTTGAGCGTCATCGTCGCGGTCGACAGCCGCACCGCGCCGGCCTCGACGACCAACTAATTGGGGGGCGGTTCGGTGGCCAATCGAGCGCCGAGCCGCCCAGCCTGCTTTATCCGTTTCGACGCAATTCGGGACCGCCAAGCGCGCTGTGCCAAGAATTGCCTAGAGCCGGATGATTTCAGGTCGAACCGACCTGAAATCTGAATCCGGCTCTAAATCAAAGAGATAGAGCATGATGTCGGCCGAAAACCGCTTCACACTTTTCGGCATCATGCTCTAGGAGCCCATGACATGGCAACCGCAACCATCACCGCAGGATCAGCGCCGGGACGCTCCGTCGCTGCCGCCGCGCCGGCCCTGCCCGCGGACCATATGCCGGTGCGCCGCGTCGTCGCCTTCCTGGCGATGGTGTTCGGCATGTTCATGGCGATCCTCGACATCCAGATCGTCTCGGCCTCGCTTTCGGAAATCCAGGCGGGGCTGAGCGCCAGCTCCGACGAGATCCCGTGGGTGCAGACCGCCTACCTGATCGCCGAGGTGGTGATGATCCCGCTGTCGGGCTTCCTCAGCCGCATGCTGTCGACGCGCGTGCTGTTCACTACCGCGGCGGCCGGCTTCACCGCGGCCAGCGCACTGGCCGCCACCGCCACCAATATCGACCAGATGATCGTCTACCGCGCCATCCAGGGTTTCATCGGCGGTGGCATGATCCCCAGCGTGTTCGCGGCCGCCTTCACCATCTTCCCGCCCTCCAGGCGCGCGGTCGTCTCGCCGATGATCGGCCTGGTGGCGACGCTGGCGCCGACGATCGGCCCGACGGTGGGCGGCTATATCAGCCACGCCATGTCCTGGCACTGGCTGTTCCTGATCAATGTCGTGCCCGGCATCCTGGTGGCGACGGCGGCCTGGGCGCTGATCGATTTCGACAAGCCCAACCTGAAGCTGTTCTCGAAGTTCGACTGGTGGGGCCTGATCGGCATGGCCGCTTTCCTCGGCTGCATGGAATATGTGCTGGAGGAAGGCCCGAACCATGACTGGCTGCAGGAGCCGGCGGTGTTCGCCTGCGCCGTCATCATGACCATCGGCGGCATCATCTTCTTCTGGCGCGTCTTCACCGCCGAGGAGCCGATCGTCGATTTGAGGGCGTTCAGCAACGTCAACTTCGCCTTCGGCTCGCTGTTCTCCTTCGTCGTCGGCATAGGGCTTTACGGGCTCACCTATCTCTATCCCGTGTTCCTGGGGCGTATCCGCGGCTACGATTCGATGATGATCGGCGAGGCGTTGTTCGTCAGCGGCATGGCGATGTTCTTCACCGCGCCCGTTGCCGGCATCCTGTCGAACAAGATCGATCTCAGGCTGATGATGATGATCGGCTTCCTCGGCTTCGCCACCGGCACCTGGTGGATGACGCATCTCACCGCCGACTGGGATTTCTATGAGCTGTTGATCCCGCAGATCCTGCGCGGCTGCTCGATGATGCTGTGCATGGTGCCGATCAACAACATCGCGCTGGGCACGCTGCCACCGGAACGGCTGAAGAACGCATCGGGCCTGTTCAACCTGACCCGCAATCTCGGCGGCGCCGTCGGCCTGGCGCTGATCAACACGGTGCTGATCGACCGCAACGCCTTCCACTACGCGCGGCTCGCCGAGCATGTGCAGTGGGGCAGTTCCGCCGCGCAGACCAAGCTGCAGAACATGACGCAGAATTTCGGGCAGACCGCCGGCCTCGACGCCACAAGCGCCGCGATCTCGAAACTGTCCGGCATGGTGCATCAGCAGGCGGCGCTTTTGTCCTTCATGGACGTGTTCATGATGCTGACGGTGCTGTTCGCCTCGCTCGGATTCTTCGTGCTGTTCATCAACAAGCCGGCCCAGCAGGGCGGCGGCGGCGGCGGAGGCCATTGAGGAGCCGGAACCCCCGCCTGGCTTCCTCAACGCGTGACCCCGGAAATCGGCGACGATTTCCGGGGTCATTTCTTTTAGAGAGATCGAAGTTTTCAGGCGGCGGCCGGCTTGAAGCTCAGCGCCACGCCGTTGATGCAGTGGCGCAGGCCGGTGGGCGGCGGGCCATCGTCGAAGACATGGCCGAGATGGCCGCCGCAGCGCCGGCAATGCACCTCGGTGCGCGTCATGCCGAGCGAAGTGTCCACGGTCTTGCCGATGGAATTGGCGATCTCCTGGTAGAAGCTCGGCCAGCCGGTGCCGGAATCGAATTTCGTCTCCGACGAATAGACCGGCAGGTCGCAGCCGGCGCAGGCGAAGATGCCCTTGCGGTGCTCGTTGAGCAGCGGGCTGGTGCCGGGATATTCCGTGCCTTGCTTGCGCAGCACGTCGAAGGCCTCGTCCGACAGTATGGCATGCCATTCGGCGTCGGTCTTGGTGACCTCGAAGGTCTCGGCGGCGAGAGCGGGTCCTGGTCCACCGGCGCGCAGCATCGCCCCGGATCCGACGATGAGAGCGGTGGCGGCAGCCCCGCTCCAGAGAAAATCGCGACGGTTCATGGCCGTTCCTCCTGATGCATTTTGCCAAGATAGAGCGCCACCCTGAAATCAAAAGCCGGTGACGCTCTGTCCGTTTCCTTGCTCGGATGCTGCTCCGCGCCGCGCTTGCGGCACGACGCGGAGCACACCCTTGCCGGCGGCGCGGATCTTGGATGTCGCGGCCGGCGCTCAGCCATGTCTTCGCCGGCCAGGTCCGCTTTGTTACATCTTCGGCAAGAGAACCTTGTCGATGACGTGGATGACGCCGTTCGACTGGCGGACATCGGCGATGGTGACGTGGGCGACATTGCCGTTCTCGTCGGTGACGGTAACCTTGCCCTTCTCCGCCTTGAGCGTCAGCTCGCAGCCGCCGACCGTCTTGACCTGGTGGGCGCCGCCATCGGCCTTGGCCATCTTGGCGACGTCGGCGGCCAGCGCCTTGGCGGCGATGACGTGGCAGGTGAGCACCTTGGTCAGCTTGTCCTTGTTCTCGGGCTTGAGCAGCGTGTCGACCGTGCCGGCGGGAAGTGCGGCAAAGGCCTCGTTGGTCGGCGCGAAGACGGTGAAGGGACCGGCGCCCTGCAGCGTGTCGACCAGCCCGGCGGCCTTGACCGCGGCGACCAGCGTGGTGTGGTCCTTCGAATTCACGGCGTTCTCGATGATGTTCTTCTTGGCATACATCGGCGCGCCGCCGACCATCGGATTGGCGGCATAGGCGACGGCGCCGAGCGCCGAAAGGCCGAGCGTAGAGGCAAGCAAAAGGGTGGCGAGTTTACGCATGATGTCAGTCTCCTCGGGTTGTTTCTTCCCGTCTTTGGGAACGCGAGGAGATACGTTGTCGAAAAAACTTAGTTTCACGAGCGTGGCGAGATTTTTTCTTCGTCCGATTATTTCGTTCGCATCACCTATGGCGACAGCGAACTTCCCCTTCCTGGCAAGGATAGGATATGGACTTTATCTAGTCTTTAGATTCAGAGGTCGGGATCAGATGCCCTTCAGGTCACCCGCGGCGACGACCGGACCGGTCGGTTGGCCGGTCGGCGAACCGCCCGAAGGCTCGAGGCTGACGGCGAGCACGGCGCCTTGCGCCAGCTTCTGCTGGACGGCCGGGGTGACGGCCATGCGCGCGGTCTGGCCGGCGGGGATGACGCCCATCGAGACCGGCGCGTTCTTGCCTTCGATCATCCACAGCTCGAAATCCTTGCCGGCGCCGCGATCGCCGGAAACCAGCGACAGGCCGACCTCGTGGCGTGCGGCGTCGTAGACGGCAAGGTATTTGACGTTGCTGTTGTCGGCGGCCAGAGAGGCGACCAGCCTGGTCTCGGGCTGCGGCGCCGGCGGATTGACATAAGGCAGGGCGACATAGACGGCCAAAGCGGCGATTGCCGCGGCAGCGAGGCCGCGCCAGAAAGCAAGGCTCGCCCAAACGCTGCCACTGGGCGCAGTGGATGTCGACGCGGACGAGGCAAACAGGCGGCGGTCGATCGCCACCTTGACGGAAGCCGGCGGCTCGACCGCGGCATAGGCCGAGGCCATCGGCGCGAAGTGGACCTCCCAGGCATCGACCAGGCGGGCGAACGCCGTTTCCGAGTCGATGCGACGGGAAGCGATCTGGCGTTCGTCGGCCGCCAGAACGCCGAGAAAGTATTCGGCGGCGAGCAGGTCGTCGCCTCCACGTTCCGGTCCGTTGTCTTCCGCCAGCGTCATCTTTCCAGGCATTCTCTAAGTTTGAGCAGGCTTCGCCGCAGCCAAGTCCGCATCGTGTTCAGCGGAACCTTGAAGCGTTCCGCCAGCTCGGCATAGCTTTCGCCGCTCAAATAGGCGCCCCGGACGGCCGCCGCCCGGTCTTTCTCCAGTTCGTCGAGGCAATGGTAGATGCGTTCGGTCTCGCCGCCCGCCACGGCCATGGCCTCGGGTCCCGGCGTCGGATCGGCGACGTCGAGGACCGTATCGATATTGGCAGAAGGACTGCGCCGCGCCCGAATGCGATCGATCGCATGGTTGCGCGCAACGGCCACCAGCCAGGAAATCGGGCTCAGATCGGAAACCGCGAAACGATCGGCCTTCGTCCATATCTTGACGAAGACCTCCTGCAGCGCTTCTTCCGCGTCTCCCCTGTCCCGCAATACACGAAGGCAGACGCCGAAAAGTTTCGCGCTGGTCTGCTTGTAGAGCAGATCGAACGCGGCCCGGTCCTTCATCGAAGTCCGGACGATCAGCTTGCTGATGTCCTGCGGCGCCATAGCGGCAAATTAGAAGATTGCGATTTATTTGCAACGGGTGCCGGAAGCGTTGTCCAGCAGCGGCTGCGGGCCGATCCGAGACGGTTCGGCGCTGGGTCGTTGCCAAGCAAATTCCGCGCCGCCAAAGCGTTTCACCGTTTCACGGAACCGGCGAACCACTCTATCTCGCGGTTCCTTCGCCGCGCAGATGGAGAAGCTGTCGGATGGCTGAAGCGGCGCGCGCCGCTCAAGGTGCCCCGCTTAGAACCTCCCACGCACGATTTCGTCATTGTGACCGGAAAGCCGTTTGCGGCCTGCGGCAATTCCCGCTAAGAGGCCGCCATTCAAGCTTTAACTCTGATTTCAAGCATGTCTTCATCCCGAAACCGGTACCCACTTTCGGGAGACATGCTCAACTGGGATCGATACCGATGACGGACGTCGCCGCCACCGCCGAAATGCAGGCCGCGCTGCTCTCGCGCGCGCTGCCCTATATGCAGCGTTACGAGAACAAGACGGTGGTGGTGAAATATGGCGGCCATGCCATGGGCGACACCGAGCTCGGCAAGGCCTTCGCCCGCGACATCGCGCTTCTTAAACAGTCCGGCGTCAACCCGATCGTCGTGCATGGCGGCGGGCCGCAGATCGGCGCGATGCTTTCCAAGATGGGTATCGAATCCAGGTTCGAGGGCGGCTTGCGCGTCACCGACCAGAAGACGGTCGAGATCGTCGAGATGGTGCTGGCCGGCTCGATCAACAAGGAGATCGTGGCGCTGATCAACGCCGAGGGCGAGTGGGCGATCGGGCTCTGCGGCAAGGACGGCAACATGGTGTTCGCCGAAAAGGCGCGCAAGACCATGATCGACCCCGACTCCAACATCGAGCGGGTGCTCGATCTCGGCTTCGTCGGCGAGCCGGTCGAGGTCGACCGCACGCTGCTCGATCTTCTCGCGCGCTCCGAAATGATCCCGGTGCTGGCGCCGGTGGCGCCGGGCCGCGACGGCCACACCTACAACATCAATGCCGACACGTTCGCCGGCGCCATCGCGGGCGCCTGCCGCGCCTCGCGCCTGCTCTTCCTCACCGACGTGCCCGGCGTGCTCGACAAGAACAAGAAGCTGATCGACGAGCTGACGGTCGCCGAAGCCAGGGCGCTGATCAAGGACGGCACGGTGTCCGGCGGCATGATCCCGAAGGTCGAGACCTGCATCGAGGCGATCGAGCGCGGCGTCGAGGGTGTCGTCATCCTCAACGGCAAGACGCCGCATTCGGTGCTGCTGGAACTCTTCACCGAGCACGGCGCCGGCACACTGATCGTTCCGTAACAGGGCAGGCAAGTTCACCGGAACGGTAAACTGCCATAATCAGCCGGCTAACCTTCTTTCCTCCGCCGCGCGTTGTGCGGCCGGCAGAGCCGGCTTTCGGGCCGGCCGCGCGACGGCCATCGATTCCTCCTCCGCATCCTGTGGCGCCCCCCAGAATTCGGCGAGCGTCGGGCCATCGCTCACGCGGCCGTCGCGGGCGAGAAAACCCCAGACCTCGCTGAACCAGACGCGGCGGCCCATCTTCGTGTACCAGCGCATCGAATGGCGCTGCTCGGGATCGGGGTGGAACAGGATGCGCGCCAGCGCTTTCGGCCGCGACTGCACGGCGACCTCGATCAGCTTGACCGCGAAGAACAGCATCCACGGCTTCAGCCGCGTCATGTGCAGGACCTGGTGCTTGTAGTCCCAGAGACGCACGTCCTTCTGGATCACCTTGCGATCGCTGGCGATGCGGAAGAACGGCGTCCAGCGGTGCGGCGTCACATAGAGCGCCTGGATCTGGTCGGGATCATAAGCGATGAGCTGGCGGAAGCCGCGCCAGAGGTCGCGCAAGGTCTCGTCCTCGAAGCCGGCCACCCAGGTCGCCATTGACAGGATGCCATGCCGCCTGAGCAGCCGGATCGCCTCGCGGTCGGACTTGGTGCTGCCGCCCTTGCGGATCAGCGACAGCGTCTCCTCGTCGGTGTTCTCCATGCCGAGCAGCCAGCGGATGACGCCAGCCCTGCGATAGAGATGCAGGATATCGGCATCGCGCACGATATCGTCGGCGCGGGTCGAGCCGACGATCAGCACCGGCACGTTCTCGGCGATCATGGCATCGAGAAAGGCACGCCAGGCTTTCTTCGAGGATGTCGGGTTCTCGTCCGCCAGGTTGATCAGCTCGACGCCGTGCTCGCGATGGAGCCAGGCGATCTCCCTGGCGAATTTGACCGGGTCGCGGTGACGCCAGCGGGTCCAGAAGCCGCGCTGGCCGCAATAGTTGCACAGATGCGGACAGCCGCGCGAGAACTGCATCACCACCGCCCGCTTGCCGCCCCAATAGGAGTAGCGGCGGTGATCGATCAGCTCCCAGCCGACGCGGTAGGCGTCGAGGTCGGCGATGGTCATGGCCGGCTGCGTGGCGACAGCGCGGCCAAGGTCGTCGCGATAGGCGATGCCGGCGACGCTCGCCACCGGCTGGCGCATCTCGATCGCCTCGACCAGCGCCGTGGCGGTCGCCTCGCCCTCGCCCCGCACGATGAAATCGAAGACGTCCGTCGCGACGAGGATGTCGCGCCAATGATAGGTCGGGAAGACGCCGCCATAGATCACGATGACGCCGGGCGCGCGCGCCTTGATCATTTCGGCGATCTTCAAGGCGGTCGGATGCGCCGAGGTCGAGCCGGAATGGCCGATCAGGACGAAATCCGGATCGCCGCGCAGGGCCTCGTCGACAAGCACGGCAAGCGGCATCGGCCCGAATTCGGCGTCGACCAGGCGCACCTCATGGCCGGAATCGATCAATGGACCGCCGATCGCCAGCAGCCCAAGCGGCGGCAGATGGTCGTCGGGCACGCGGCTGCCGATGGCCGTGTGCGGCGGATTGATCAGCACGATGTTCATGGCGGACCTCCAGGTTGGTCCGCTTGTGCTAGCCGCCGATGTCGAAGCCGCCTTGGCGCGGTTCAGCAGTTTCCACGCAGCTTTTGGCCAGATTTGACCGAATCAGCGCCGCAGATGGCTGAGCGGCACATGGCCGGGGCCCTTGATGTTCTGCAGCACCAGTTGCGTGTGGACGTCGCGCACGCCGGGCAGACGCATCAGCCGGTGCATGACGAAGGCGTTCAGCTCGTCCACCGACGGCACCATGACATGCAGCAGGAAATCGTGGTCGCCGGTCATCGTCCAGCAGGACGAGACCTCGTCCATGCGCTGCACGGCGGCGATGAAGCTTTCTGGCGAGCCGTCGCTGTGGCTGACCAGCCGCACCTGGATGAACACCTCGACCGTCAGGCCGACGGCGCGGCGGCTGAGCACGGCGGCAAAGCCCTTGATGATGCCGGTTTCCTGCAACGCCTCGAAGCGGCGCGCGCAAGGCGTGGTCGACAGGCCGATCTCCTGCGCCAGCTCCGACACGGGCTTGCGGCCATCGCGCTGCAGGATGTCGAGCATCTTTATCTCGAAATCGTCGAATTGAGGCATGTCTTCTCGATCTCACATTGATCCGAGTGCTTTTACGTCGAAATCAGCAGACGAGCTACAAAACAAGGCTGATTTGCCTCAGCGATCGCTCCTAAACTCCTCTTCAGGATCCGCGGATCACGATCTTCGAGGAGGACATGATGACGATCAGCGTTGCCGATTACGCCGCCGAATGCGCGGCGCAGGGCCTTCGCGGCAACTATTCGGTGTGCCGCACCGATTTCACCGTGGCGCAGGGCTACGACTATTCGGCCGAGGAACAGGCGGTGTGGCGCACGCTGTGCGATCGCCAGACGAAGCTGACCCGGAAGCTCGCGCACCGTTCCTATCTCGACGGCGTCGCGGCGCTCGGCCTGCTCGACAGGATCCCGGATTTCGACGAAGTGAGCGAGAAGCTCGCCAGGCTGACGGGCTGGGAAATCGTCGCGGTGCCGGGCCTGATCCCGGCCGGCCCGTTCTTCGACCATCTCGCCAACCGGCGCTTCCCGGTCACCAACTGGCTGCGGACGAGGAAGGAGCTCGACTACATCGTCGAGCCGGACATGTTCCACGACTTCTTCGGCCATGTGCCGATCCTGACCCAGCCGGTGTTCGCCGATTTCATGCAGATGTATGGCGAGAAGGCGGAGAGCGTGATCGCGCTCGGCGGCGACGAGATGATCACAAGGCTCTACTGGTACAGCGCCGAATACGGCCTCATCCAGGAGCCTGGCCAGCCGGTGAAGGCGTTCGGCGCCGGGCTGATGTCATCCTTCACCGAGCTGCAGTTCGCGGTCGAGAGCAAGGACGCCCACCATGTGCCGTTCGATCTCGCGACGGTGATGCGCACCGGCTATGAGATCGACAAGTTCCAGCGCGCCTATTTCGTGCTGCCGTCCTTCGATGCGCTGCGCGATGCCTTCGCCAAGGGCGACCTCGCCGGCATCGTGGCGCGGTTCAAGGGCCAGCCGGCGCTCGACCCGGCGACGGTCTGATTGTTGTTTACGCAATTCCGGACAGAGGCTACGGCGAAGTCGCCGAGCCCAAACCGCAACGCACTCTTCCTGGAATTGCTCTGTGGTCGGTTTTCGCCCAACCGACATTAGATCAGGATGACGTTTCGTTGAACCGTCATCCTGATCTGACTTTTTGTTGGAGTATGATCTTTTCCGAAAACCGGTTCCCACTTTTCGGGATCATACTCTAGGGCGGTCCAGGTGCCGACAGGCGGCTGAGCCGCGTTGCTTCTTTGGATGTTTACGTTTTGCCGGGCTCGGCCTTGATTCTGGCCAGCTGCTCGCTCTGCAGCTCGAGCGCGGCGTTGATGAAGCGCAGCACGGTTGCGAGCTCCGCATCGCTGAAGCTCGCCACCACCTTCTCGCCCTCGCGCGCGATCGTGCCGTAGTAGCGCTCCGACAGCTCCCTGGTCCGCTCGGTCGCCTCGATCACCACCTTGCGCCTGTCCTCGAGGCTGCGCGTCCGGGTGACGTAGCCGCGCGCCTCCAGCCGGTCGATCAGCGCCGTCACCGCCGCCGGCGTCAACCCCGTCGCAGCCGCCACGGCGCCCGCCGATTGCGGTCCGGCATGGAGCAGGCCCAGGCAATGCCGCTCGGCCGCGATCAGGCCCAGCCGCGCCCCCACCGCCTCGTCATAGGCTTGCGTAGCGTCCTGCCAGCGCATGACGGCGAGGCCGAGGTCCCGGGTCATTTCATCGCGTTTCGTGCTTGACGGATTTGTTTCGATCATCTAATTATTAATTTGCCTAACATTCAGGCCATCGTATAAATATGCGACGACGCTCTTTGCAAAGCAAGGGCCAGGTCGCCGGCAAGGAGTGATAAAATGAGCATGACCCAGCAACGCACCCCGCTCTCCAATGAGGAGGAGTACAAATACGCCAAGCTGGCGATGGAATGGTATGGCTGGGGCTCGCCCATCGGCCTCGGCATCCTACTGGTGGCGCTGGCCGCCGCGGCCGTGCTGGTGCGCATCGCCGTCTACGGCCTTTGAGCTAGGTCGCAATCCCCCAAGAGCGCTAAGGCAGGGCCGGTTGCCACTCCAGGCGCCGGTGCCGCCGGCGTTCGGGGATCAGACGGCGATCACCTTGCCGAGATGCTCGCCCAGGCGGCAGGCGAGCGCGGTGATGGTCGTCGTCGGGTTGCATTGGCCCGACGTGCAGAACACCGAGGAGCCGCCGACATAGAGGTTGTCCATGCCGTGCACCTTGCAGTTGGCGTCGACGACGCTCTTCAAGACATCGGCGCCCATGCGGGTGCCGCCCATATGGTGGTGACCGGCCGTCTCCTCGTTGGTCGGATAATCGCCGCCATTGCTGATCCAGTCGTCGATGCGGACACGGCCGAGATTCTTCTGCGCCATGGTCGTCCCGAACAGCCTGAGGCCCTCGAGCAGCGTGCGGCGCTCGAGCGGCGACTTCTTCCAGTGCAATTCGATGCGCGGCACGCCGGCGTGGTCGACATCGGCCTTCGACAGCTCGATCTGGTTCGAGGCGAGCGGCGCCTGTTCCCAGGCGACGTAGAGCTGGGCGGCGCAGCGCAGCTTCTGGTCGAGCTGTGACGACATCCACTCCGCCATGTTGGGCGCCGTGCAGGCGAGATCCGCGATCAGCTTCTTCACATTGGGATAAGGGCTCTCGATCAGGCGGACGCCGAAATTCATGATCTGCAGCCGCTCCATCGCTGCAAGCGTCGGCGAGAAAAAGGCTTCGTTCGAGCCGTCGACCTCGAACTCCGAGTAGTTGGCGAGGATGGCGTTGCCGCCCTCGAAGGTCGGATGCTCCATCCAGTAGCGACCGAGCGCCGCTGCGTTCGGCACCACGCCACCATTCGAGCGCTCATTCGACCACAAAAGCAGCCGCGAGTTTTCCAGCCCGCCGGTGCAGGTGACGAAATAGTCCGCGCTGAAGGTACCGGCGTCCTGCCCGTTCGACCAGAGCTTCGCGCCGGTGACGCGCTTGCCGTCGCCGGCAAGCTCGGTCGCGTAGGTGTTGAGCACCACGGCGATGTTCTTGCTCTGGTCGAGCTCGTCGGCGAACTTCTCGCCGAAGCGCACCGCCGGGCTCTTGATCAACTGCACCCAGCGGATGTCGTCCGAAACCGGCACATCGGGGCGGAAGTCGGGAAGCTCGAGGATATCGTGGACTTCCGGCAGATAGGGCTCGATGTCGGCGCGGCTGATCGGCCAGCCGGTGTCCGGCGCCCAGGCCTTGGGCTCGAAATCCTGCTTGTCGAGCACGCGGCACCAACCGGCCCAGTGGTTGGACGAGCCGCCCATGAAGCGCAGCCTGGTGATGTCGAGGTCGAAATAGAAATCACCGACCGTCTTGCCGCGATAGAAATCCTGCGACTCGTCGCTGAATTCGCGCGAACCCGCCTCCAGGACGACGACCGGGATGCCGGCCGCGCCGAGCTTCCTGGCGATCGTCGTGCCGGCCGGGCCGGAGCCGAGGATGCATGCCTTGGGCTTGAAGCCAGCCTGCTTGTAGGCCTCATAGCTGTCGAAGATCATGCGAGATCGCTCCGCCGCAGGATCCAGCCATTGATCTCGACGATTTCATCGGGGTCGGCCACGGGCTGCTGGCTGCGGAACAGCGACAGCGCGGGCAGCGCGAGCAGCGACTGCACGATCGCGCGGCGCGACATCTTTCTTATGATCCTGCTCATGACACGTCTCTCGATAGGGGCCTCGATCCACGCATGCCGTTCCCGAACGGCACACGTGGCGCCGAGGAGGCCAATTCCGTGCCAAACCTAGGTGAAAACGGCGTTACACCCGGAAGTTTAGCGCGGTTGAATATGGACATGGTTAGGGCTTTCCTAAAGCGCGTCGCGCTGAACCCGATTCAGGCGCCGCGCTTTTCGAGTCTTTGTTTTGATGCGTGTCGTTGTCCCAAAACCGCTGCGCACTTTGGGCGACATGCATGACGCCCGCGGCAGGCTTCATGCGGCCTCGGGGAGTTCGCGGTCGAGGATCGAAAGATTGCGGCCGCGGTTCTTCGCCTCGTAAAGCCTGCGGTCGGCGGCGCGCATCAGATCGGAAACGGTCGCGCTCTCGCCGCAGCTTATGCCGCCGATCGAGACCGTAAGCGGCACGGTCCGCTCGTCGATGGGGCGGAAACGGATCAGCTCGACCTCGCGGCGGATGCGCTCGGCGATATGCTTGGCTTCCGGTTCGCTGGCACCGACCAGGAAGGCCGCGAATTCCTCGCCGCCGATGCGGCCGAGCACGTCACCACTGCGAATGCCGCGTTCGATGGCGCCGGCGATCAGAAGCAGCGCTTCGTCTCCCGTCAGATGACCGTAGCTGTCATTGATCCGCTTGAAATGATCGGCGTCGATGATGAGCAGCGCGCCGCGATCGCTCTTGCGCCGCGACCCGTCGAGCGCGGCGAAGAAGGTTTCGCGGTTGAGCATGCCGGTCATGTCGTCGCGGCTTGCCTTGTCCGACAGGCGCCTGTGCGCCGCCGCGAGCTGCGCGTGGGCCCGGGCAAGCTCGCGATGGGCATTCTGCAACCGGTCGCTCTGCCAGAAGCTGCTGGCGCTGGCAGCCCAGGCGAGCACGAGCGGGCAAACCGTCGACGCCAGCCAGACAGTGCGGCTCATCGGAAAGCCCATTGCCGGAACCACAATCAGCGTCAACAACAGCGAGACGGCGACCGAAGCGAACGCCACGGCAGCGGCCTTCAGAAATATGCGACTCATCACTTGCTCCCAACGGAAAACCTCTGTGCCAGCAAGCGTTAAAGGCGACCTTTCCGGGACTTATAAAATTTGAAGTGACCCGCCATTTTCACAATTCGTGACGCGCATAAGTTGTGGATAAACTCAGCGTCGGCATGCCATAAGAAAACCATGACAACGACACCCGATCCCGCCCGCTTCGCCCATGTTACTGACTGGGTGTTCGACCTCGACAACACGCTCTATCCGCATCACTCGAACCTGTTCGCGCAGATCGACGTGAAGATGACCGCCTATGTCGGCGAGCTGCTGACGCTTTCGCGCGACGACGCACGCAAGCTGCAGAAGGAACTCTACCTGGAGTACGGCACGACCCTGAACGGGCTTATGAAGCGGCACGGCATCGACCCCGACGATTTCCTCGAGAAGGTGCATGACATCGACTATTCGCGGCTGGTGCCGGACCCTGTGCTTGGCGCGGCGATCCGCCAGCTTCCCGGGCGCAAATTCATCTTCACCAATGGCGACCGCAGGCATGCCGAACGCACTGCGCGCCAGCTCGGCATACTGGAGCATTTCGACGACATATTCGACATCGTCGCGGCGGGGCTGAATCCCAAGCCGGAGCGCCAGACCTATGAGCGTTTTGCCGAATTGCACTCGGTGACCGGCCACAATGCCGTGATGTTCGAGGATCTGGCGCGCAATCTGGCCGTGCCGAAAACGCTCGGCATGACGACCGTGCTGGTGGTGCCGCGCAATTTCGAGCCGACCTTCTCGGAGATCTGGGAACGCGACCCCGCAAACGAGGATGACGTCGATTTCGTCACCGACGACCTCGCCGGCTTCCTGACCGCGATCGTCGACGTCATGGCCTGAACCAACCCTGGATTGTCGGTACGCCGTCCGCGCGCAACGGGCACTGTTAGCGCAGACGGCGGAATCTAGTTCCTCTGCCCCAGTGATTTTGAAAGATTGCGGGCTTGTCGGGCAAGGCTAGTCAGCCAAACGCTGGTGACGAGCTGGAGGCTCCTGAACCTCGTCATTCCAGGGCGGAGCAAGGAGCGAAGCGACGCGCGCAGACCCCTGGAATCCACGCCGTTACCGAGACCGAAGTGTGCAACGGTGCAGAATTCTGGACCGCCGCGGCGCTTCCAAGTCACGGCATGGATCCTCGGGTCTGCGCGCGTCGCTACGCTCCTTGCTCCGCCCGTGGATGACGACCGCGATAGGCGTCTCGGCCAATCGCCAAGGCCTGGGATCTGCCAACGCACACCAGCCAACCGGTCAAAACTTCTGCGTTGAGGATCTAGTCGAAATCCGGAATCGTGCCGGGCGGCAGCCCCAATCGGCCATTTAGCTCCTTCAGATACCGGCACCAGGCCGGCGTGCCTCCGGCTCCGCTGCCGTTGCCATTGCCGTCGGACGAGTAGCCGTTGCCGTGGCCATTGCCGCAATTGGCGTTGCCGTTGAAGCTGCCGCCATTGAAGTTGCCGCTGAAACTTCCGGCGTTACCGTTGCCGTTGAAGTTGCCGCTGTTGCCATTGCCGTTGAAGTTGCCGGAATTTCCGTTGCCGTTGAAATTTCCGGTATTGCCGAGCCCGTTGGTCACGCCAGCGCCGATCGGAAGGTCGGCAATTCTGACCAGGGTCGAGGCGTCGGCAACAAGGATCGCGGCAAGCAGCGTGCCGAGCGCGAGGCCGTTTCCATCAAGCAGCCTCGCCGCCACGCTGCACCGGCGAAGCCGAACGGACGCGGCTGATCTCACGCTGGTCATCAGCGGTTCCCCCGGCCGTTGGAGTTGCCGTTGAAGGCGCCGACATTGCCGTTGCCGTTGAAGTTGCCGCCGTTGAAGTTGCCGTTGCCGGCACCGATGTTGCTGTTGCCGTTGTATTGACCGGCGTTGGAGTTGCCGTTGAAGGCGCCAATGTTGCCGTTGCCGCTTGTCGGCGAGGTGTTGGAGTTGCCGTTGAAGGCGCCGACATTGCCGGTGCCGCTGTTGAAGGCGCCGACATTGCCGGTGCCGCTGTTCTTGTAGCCGAGATTGCCGCCGAAGTTGCCGAGCGGGTTCATGCCCCTGACGTCCGAGCCGATGGCTTTGCCGTATTTGCCGACCGCCCCCTGAACGGCCGACATGCCGAAGGCCTGGCTGCCCGTCGTGGTGTCGGCCTTCGCCGCGGTTGCACTCAACAACCCAAGGCATAGCGCCGATATGACGTAGCGTTTCATCTGCGAGCTCCTTCCATGGCTAAGCTTGAAATTGGGCTTTTGAAATTGACCCCTGTTTCGAAAAGGACTGGGACCGCCGGCGACATGTCGCGATAGCCTTGCGCGGGGGACGGGCGCGTGGCTCGGCGATCCCAGAGACGTCAGCGTCGGCTTGGCGACGCTGTCGGTTGGACCAGCGCTAGCGGTTGGCGTTGCCGTTTCCGTTGCCGTTACCGGCTCCCCAGTTGCCGTTGCCGTTGGCATTGCCGTTGCCGAGGCCGAGGTTCCCGTTGCCGTTCACGTTGCCGTTGCCGAACCCGAAGTTGCCGTTGCCGTTGCCATTGCCGTTGGCGATGCCGGCATTCAGGTTGCCGTTGTAGTTGCCGTTGAAGGCGCCCCAGTTGCCGTTGCCGTTTCCGTTACCGTTGCCGATGCCGAAATTGCCGTTGCCGTTGAAGTTGCCGTTGAAGGCGCCGGTATTGGCGTTGCCGTTGCCATTGCCGTTGCCGACGCCGACGTTGCCATTGCCGTTGCCATTGCCGCTACCGACCGACGTTGCGGATGCCGATCCAGTCAGAGCCGACAGGACGGCCGCGGCCAGGATGATCTTTCTCATGACGTTCTCCTTGGTTTGTGTTGAGCTTCCCGGCCAGTTCAAGATGACCGGGAGGACGCTCTAAGGATGCACGCAGAAATAGCGGCGAGACATTCGGGATGTTCAGCGGAGGTTGTCGGTTTTTCTGCTGATCGCCATGTCAGGAAAATTTGAAGTAATCAGGAAAAAACTGACAGGCATAAAGGCATCTGGCGGGTGTATATTGCGCGGACATTCATGCCTTTTCTCGCCGACCCGCAGGTGGCTTGCGACCCCCGCGACGGCAATGGGAAGAGAAAGGTTGATGTGGGCGGGTATGACTACAAGCAAGGACAATAGGGCCCTGCGCCGTAGCCTTGCGCGGCGCTTGGTCGCCGTGCAGGAAGAGCAGCGCCTGCGGCTGTCGCGGGAGTTGCATGACGACCTCGGCCAGATGCTGGCCAGTGTCGCGCTGGAGTTGCACAACGTCCGTGCCGGCACGCAAGGGATGGACGGGCGTCTCGCGCGTGCCGCGATGCTTATCGATCGGCTGAGCGCCAAAGTGCATGACGCGGCCTGGAACCTGAGGCCCGCGGACCTCGATCGCACCGGCCTGCGCGCTTCGGTCGAGGATCTGGCGACAATGCTTTGCGGCCAGCTCGGCATTGCATGCGAGATGGACCTCGAAGCCCTTTCGAACCCACTGCCCGCAGAGACCGCGCTCACGCTTTATCGTGTCGCGCAGGAGGCGCTTACCAATATCGGCAAGCATGCCCAGCCAAGCCGGGTAAGCGTGACGGCGCATATCCAGGCCGACCGGATGCGCCTGACGATCGAGGATGATGGCCGCGGCTTTGACGGCCGCGCCGAACCAGGCCCGGGTCACCTGGGACTTGCCGGAATGCGGGAGCGGCTTGCGCTGGTCGGCGGTGAGTTGACGGTCGAAACCGCCAGGATGAAAGGAACTACCATTTATGCGGATGTGCCGTTGGCACACTGAAAAGTGGGTGGGAGGCTGCGCCTTCCAACGAAAGTCTGATGGGGTGGGGAAATGGTCGCTTCGGCTTCGGGCCTGTTCATCGCGTTTTGCCAAGTGTCTGTTTTTGCACAGTTCCGGATGGCAGAACCGCGACGCACCTTTCTTAAAATTCGTCTACGTGAAGCGCTGCACATCCCGGACATTAGTCACGACTTACAATTCGGCCTCATGGGATTAGGCGGGGGATGGCTTACCCGTTGCGGCCGTTTAGGGCCTGAGACAGACGGGCGTCCCGCGCCAGGCGGGGCAGTTGCCTAGACCATCAAGGACAAAGAGGACCCTTTCCGCGTGACAGGGCCTTTGGCAGACTGATGGAGGTTAAGGTGTGCTCCAGGCGCATATTCGTGGTCGACGACCATCCGATCATCCTGTCGGGGGTCGGCGCGATGATCAACAGCCAGGACGATCTGACGATCGTCGGACTGGCCGGAAACGCCGAGGATGCCCTTGAAGGGATCGGCAAGGCGCTGCCCGATGTCGCGGTGGTCGACATATCGCTTCCGGGCGTCAACGGGGTGACGCTGATCGCACGGCTCGGCGAACGCTTTCCCGAGGTCAGCTGCATAGCGCTGACGGCGCATGAGGACCCGGGCTGCCTGCGCCAGGTGCTTGCGGCCGGCGGACGCGGCTTCGTGGTCAAGCGGTCGACGGCGACGGACCTGCTGCAGGCCATCCGGTGCGTATTGGCAGGCGACAACTATGTCGATCCGGCGCTTGCGGCGCGCATATTGAGTCCACGCAGCGCCACACAGGGCGATCCCGGCAATCTCAGCGAGCGGGAACGGTCGGTCATCCAACTGGTGGCGCAGGGCTACAGCAACAAGGAGATCTCGTCCCGGCTTAACCTCAGCATAAAGACGATCGAGACCTATCGCACCAGGGCAACCGAGAAGCTCGCGCTGCACTCACGGGCGGCCATCGTGCGCTTCGCCCATTCGAATGGCTGGCTGGCCGAGTTGCCCGTATGAACAGACCGAGCCGGATGCCGTTCCGGGGTAGAGGAATTGGAGAACTGAGGAATTGAAGAGCTGGAGAACAGGCGAACGATCTGGACGTCCTTTTTCCCCAATTCTTCAATTCTCCAATTCTTCAATTCATCAGTTCCTACTCCCCCAACTTGTAGAAGCGGCGGATGATGTCCCACGCTTCGTCGGCCGTGTCGACGAAATCGATGATGTCCTGATCGCCGGGCGAGATCGTGCCCTGCTCGGCGAGGAAGTCGAGATCGATCGCCCTTTGCCAGAACGCCTTGCCGAACAGGATGACCGGGACGCGCTCCATGCGTCCCGTCTGGATGAGCGTCAGCGTCTCGAAAAATTCGTCCATCGTCCCGAAGCCGCCCGGAAACACCGCGACTGCCTTGGCGCGCATGACGAAATGCATCTTGCGGATGGCGAAGTAGTGGAAGTTGAAGCAGAGCTCCGGCGTGACATAGGCGTTGGGCGCCTGCTCGTGCGGCAAAACGATGTTCAAGCCGATCGACGGCGCACCGACGTCGTCGGCGCCGCGGTTGCCCGCCTCCATAACGCCGGGCCCGCCGCCGGTGACGACGACATATTCACGATAATAGGACGTCGCCGACTGCTGCGAGCACAGGCGGGCGAATTTGCGCGCCTCCTCGTAATATTTGCTGTTCGCCTCGAGGTTCTTCCTCTGCGTCTCGTTCTTCGCCGCCCAGGCCTCGCCGCCCGGTTCGGGCAGGCGGGCGCCGCCGAACAGGATGACGGTCGAGCGAATGCCGCGTTCGGCCAGGATCATTTCCGGCTTGAGCAGCTCGAGCTGCAGCCGCACGGCGCGCAATTCGCGCCTGGTCATGAAGTCGGGATCGTTCCAGGCCAGCCGGTAGGTTTCGGCTCGTGTCTGCGGGGTATCCGGCACGCTTTTCGAGCGTTCCAGGTCTTCGTCCGAATGCGGCAGCGGCGTCCATCCCGCCTTTTCCATGGGAGTCATCGAATCCACCCGTCCAATTCCCTTACTTGCGCCGTCCCGTGACGCTGGCGCGATTGACCCTCATTCAGCCTTAACATAGGGTCCGCGCGACTTTTAAACAGGTTAAGGCGCAGCCCCTTAACAGCTTGGTAATGGAGCGAAATCATGTCGAAGCCTGATCTGGCGAGCCTCGAAAAGACCATCGAAAAGGCTTTCGAGGAGCGCGACACGATTTCGGCAGCGACGCGCGGCGAGACGCGCGAGGCCATCCAGGCGGCGCTCGACCTGCTCGATCGCGGCATCGCCCGCGTCGCCGAAAAGCAGGACGACGGCAAGTGGCACGTCAACCAGTGGCTGAAGAAGGCGGTGCTGCTCTCCTTCCGGCTGAATCCGATGGAGATCATCAAGGGCGGTCCGGGTCAGGCCGTGTGGTGGGACAAGGTGCCGTCCAAATTCGACGGCTGGAGCGCCGTCGACTTCGAGAAGGCCGGCTTCCGCGCCGTGCCGTCCTCGATCGTGCGCCGCTCAGCCTATGTCGCGCCGGGCGCCGTGCTGATGCCGTCCTTCGTCAATGTCGGGGCCTATGTCGATTCGGGCACCATGGTCGACACCTGGGCTTCGGTCGGCTCCTGCGCCCAGATCGGCAAGAACGTGCATCTTTCCGGCGGCGTCGGCATCGGCGGCGTGCTGGAGCCGATGCAGGCCGGCCCGACCATCATCGAGGACAATTGCTTCATCGGCGCGCGCTCCGAAGTGGTCGAAGGCTGCATCGTGCGCGAGGGCTCGGTGCTTGGCATGGGCGTGTTCATCGGCCAGTCAACCAAGATCGTCGACCGCGCCACCGGCGAGGTGTTTTACGGCGAAGTGCCGCCGAACTCGGTGGTTGTCGCCGGATCGCTGCCGGGCAAGCCGCTGCCCAATGGCGAGCCGGGCCCGAGCCTCTACTGCGCCGTCATCGTCAAGCGCGTCGACGCCAAGACCCGTTCGAAGACCTCGATCAACGAATTGCTGCGCGATTGATCCTGCGTAAAGCGCGTCGCGATCTTTCAGATTCGCTCCCTGCGCTTTAGGTTTTCTTGCGCATGTCTTTGTCCCGAAACCGGTTCCCACTTTCGGGAGACATTGCTTTAACGGAGCGGACGCGGTTGTCTGAGAGATCGCAATTCCTCTGGCTGTTCTTCAGCCTTTCGGGGCGGCTGAGCCCGGTCGCCTATGCGCTGGCCGGGATCTTGCTGGTGCTTGTCCAGTTCTTCCCGTTCTACCAGTTCGCGCGGGTGGAGCTGAACACGACCGCCAGCCAGAACTGGGCCATGATATGCTGGGGCGTGCTGTTGATCTCGGCCTGGGCCACCTTCGCGGTTACGGCAAAGCGCTTCCATGATTTCGGCAAGCCGACCTATTTCGCGCTGATCTCGCTCATCATCGGTCCGATCCTGCTCATCATCCTCGCCTGTTTCCGCAGCGATCCCGGACCGAACCGCTACGGCAGGCGCACCAACGCGCCGGGCGATAGCTGAGGTCGCCATGCGCTACCGCACGCTCGATCCGACGCGGATCATCGAGACCGCCCAAAGGCTGGAGGAGCGTGTCGCCGAGCGGTTCCCGGAAAGAGGCCTCAGCGCCGTCGCCGCCGAACTGGTGTCGCTGTCGCAAGATCTCGCCAAGGCCGCCAAGGAGCTGGAAGCGCCGATCTGGTGGCTGCGCGGCGTCATCGTCGCGGCCTTCATCGCCGGCGTGGCGATGTTCCTGTTCGTCGGCACCATCCTGCCGCTCGACCGCATTTCGGGCGCCGACGATGCCGTGCAGTCGATGCAGGGCATCGAGGCGACGATCAATACGGTGATCCTGGCGGTGCTCGGGCTGCTGGCGCTGATCCGCACGGAAGAGCGGATCAAGCGCAAGCAGGTGTTCCGGCAGCTGCACGGGCTGCGCTCGCTGATCCATGTCATCGACATGCACCAGTTGACCAAGGATCCGGCGACCTTGTCGGCCGACTTCAAGCCGACCTCGCACTCGCCCGCCCGCATCACCAACGCGGCCGATCTGGCGCGCTATCTCGACTATTGCTCGGAAATGCTGTCGATCACCGGCAAGATCGCGGCGCTGTTCGCGCAGTCGGTCAATGACGATGTCGTCGTCAATGCCGTCAACGATATCGAGAACCTGTCCTCCAACCTGTCGCGCAAGATCTGGCAGAAGATCACGCTGATCGAGGACCGCCGCTGACCTCGTCCGGCGTCAGCCCCGGCGGACCGCGCTTTGCCGCTTCCGCCTGACGCACCAGCGCGGTCACGCGTTCGTTGAGCGGCGTCGGGATGCCCGCTTGCTTGGCCAGGCGAATGACCGCGCCCTGCAATTCGTCGATCTCGGTCGGGCGGCCGCGTTTGAGGTCGTCCCACATCGACGAGCGCGCCTGAGGGTCGATCGCCAGCATGCGGCGCGCCAGAATCCCGAACAGCCAGTCGGGCAGGCGCAGCACTTTCGGCAGCAGCGACGGCGGCAGGCCGGTGATGCGCGCCGGCGCTATGCCCGCCGCTCGCATCGCGGCAAGCGCCTCGTCGATCTCGGCGGCGAGGATGGCGCGCCAGCTTCGGTCGGCCAGTTGCCTTGCCAGCGGCAGGTCGGAGAGCGCCACCAGGGCATTGTTGAGGTTCATCAGCAATTTGCTCCACTGCACCGCCTTCATGTCGGCGCGCGCTTCGACGGCAAGCCCGTCGACGTCGAGCAGGCCGACGAGGCCATCGACGCCGTCGTCGATCATCACCTCGCCCTGGCTGGCGCGATGCGCACGCAACGGCGTCTCGCCGTCGGGCGACTGGACGACGTTGAACATGACCATGCCGGTCAGCACCCGCCGTCCAGGGAGCGCGGCGCGCAGCCTGTCGGCATTGTCGACGCCGTTCTGCAGGCTGACCACCACGGCTTCCGGGCGCCCGTGGGCGGCGATCAGCCCGGCCATCTCGCCGGTCGCGCCACTCTTTACCGTCACCAGGATGACGTCCGCGTCGCGCAGCGCGGTTGCCGGATCGTCGGTCGCCGAAATCGCCTGCGCTTCGACGCGGCGGTCGCGGCCGTCAAGATCGCTGACGCGCAGCCCGCTTTCGCGCATCGCCTCGACGACACGGCCGCGGCCAAGGAAGACGACCTTGCGTCCGGCGAGCGCCAGGCAGCCGCCGACATAGCAGCCGATGCTGCCGGCGCCAGCTATCGCGATCGTGCTTGTTGCACCGCCCATGCATTCGTCCTCGCTTGGCTCACGGCTTGCCATGATGCATGTCGTTTCTCCCAGAACCGCTGCACACTTCTGGGCGGCATGCATTTATACGCCATGAAAACCATATTGTCGGCGGCATGACCGGCGATGATCTGCCATCGTGACACGACAAACGCTTTCGACTATCGCTTTGCCCATGACATTGCCGACCGATCCCGCCGCCAATCTTGCCGCCCTGATCCGCTGTCCTTCCGTGACGCCCGCCGAAGGTGGGGCGCTTGCCGCGCTGGAGGGTATGCTGAAGCCTCTCGGCTTCTCGGTCGAGCGACCGGTGTTCTCGGAAGACGGCACGCCGGACATCGAAAACCTCTATGCGCGGCGCTCCGGCAACGGCCCGCATCTGATGTTTGCCGGCCATACCGATGTCGTGCCGGTGGGCGACGAGGTGGCCTGGACGCATCCGCCCTTCGCCGCCGAAATCGCCAATGGCGAGATGTATGGCCGGGGCGCCGTCGACATGAAGGGCGGCATCGCCTGCTTCATCGCCGCCGTGGCGCGCCATGTCGCGAAGAATGGCGGCCCGAAAGGCTCGGTGTCGCTGCTGATCACCGGCGACGAGGAAGGACCGGCCATCAACGGCACCACCAAGCTGCTCGACTGGGCGGCGGCCAAGGGTGAGAAATGGGACGCCTCGATCGTCGGCGAGCCGACCAATCCGGATGCGCTCGGCGACATGATCAAGATCGGCCGGCGCGGCTCGATGTCGGGCAGCGTGACCGTCAACGGACGCCAGGGCCATGCCGCCTATCCGCAGCTTGCCGACAACCCCGTGCGCGGGCTGATGAGCCTGGTCGACGCGCTGCTCCATCCGGTGTTCGACAAGGGCACGAAGGATTTCCAGCCGACCAATCTCGAAGTGACGTCGATCGACGTCGGCAATCCGGCGACCAACGTCATCCCGGCCAAGGCGACGGCCATTTTCAACATCCGCTTCAACGACACCTGGGATGCCGAATCGGTCCAGGCCGAGATCCACAACCGGCTCGACCAGGCAGCGGGCCGCAAGAAATACCGGCCGGACAAGAAGACGCCGGTCGACTACGAGCTCGTCTGGCGCGACCGGCCGAGCCATGTCTTCCTCACCCGCGACGACAAGTTGATCGATAAGCTGAGCGGTTCGGTCAAGGCGGTGGTCGGCAAGACGCCGGCACTCTCCACCTCCGGCGGCACGTCGGACGCGCGCTTCATCAAGGATTATTGCCCGGTGGTCGAGTTCGGCCTGGTCGGCAAGACCATGCATATGGTGGACGAGCGCGTCGCGCTTGCCGACCTCGAGACGCTGACGCAAATCTACGAACGCTTCATCGAAGACTGGTTCGGACAAGGCCTTTCGTGACCATGCTTTCGGCGGACGAAACCTATGCTTCGCTGGCCGGCGCCTGGCGGCTGATGCTCGGCAAGGCCGACGGCTTGCGCCTGCTCGACCTTTCGGCCGACGGTTTCTGGAATTCCTTCTTCGCCATCGTCGTGGCGGCGCCGGCGCTGATCGTCGGCTGGGTCGGCATCGCCAATGAGATCGGCGACCCTGACGCCTTCGCCGGGCGTCTCGGCATGCTGATACGGCTGGCGACCGTCGATATCGGCTCCTGGGTGCTGCCGCTGGTGGCGCTGGCGCTGGTCGCGCCGCGTGCCGGCATCGGCGGCCGCTTCGTCCACTATGTCGTCGCGTCCAACTGGACATCGGCGATCATCGCCTGGCTGATGCTGCCCTCGGCGCTGCTCAGGCTTTTCCTGCCCTCCACCAGCGACGTCAACAGCCTGGTGTCGCTGTTCTTGTTCGCGCTGTCGATGGTGCTGACGTGGCGCATGACCAATGCATCGATCGGCAAGGGCGCCGCCGTGGGCACAGCCGTCTTTGTCGGCATGTTCATCGCCTCGCTGCTCGTCCTGTTCGGCCTGCAGGCGCTGCTCGGCATCGACTTCCCGGATGGCACCACGGGCTGATCTTTGCCCAACAGATGGCGCCTCTCATTTTCGAGCCGGAATGGTATGATAATTTCATACTGCTGTCCTCGCGGAGCGCGAACCCATGTCCGCCACCGAAAAACGCACTTTCAGCCTGCCGGCGGAGCAAGCCGCCTTCATCGATCAGCTTGTGCGCTCCGGCACCTATGCAACCAGCAGCGAAGTCATCCGCGCCGGGCTTCGCGCCCTTCAGGAGCGTGACGCCGCAGTGGAGCGCTGGCTGCGCGAGGAAGTCGCTTCGACCTATGATGCGTGGAAGGCAATTCCCGGCAAAGGCATTTCGCCGGAGGACATGGCCGAACGGGCGCGCAAGCGCCACGCGACCCATTCGCAGAAGAAACCGTGAAGCGGCGGACCGTCATCTACACGCTTGATGTAGCAACGATCTCGATCGCATCTACACCATCATTGCTGAACCCAGCAGCCCTGCCACGGCGGACCGCCATGACGGTCGCATACGGGCGTTCTGCGAGCGCCTCGAACATGGCTCTGAACGCGGCACGCGTCGTGATGGTGTGCGGCCCGACCTTCGCGTCGTTGGATTTGAGCGCCGGGTAACCGTCGCTTTCGTCGTGGAGCCTGAGCGGGTCGTCATTTTGCGCCTGTTCTATGGCGGAGCGAACTGGTCGGACGAACTCGCTGAAGGCGACACCGGCTGATCGAAGCGTCCTTCAGATGGCTTCCTGGTAATCCACCCCGACGAGAAAAAGCCCATCCGGCGGCGCCACCTGGCCGCAAGCCGCACGGTCGCGCGCTTCGAGCGCCGCCTTGAGATCGGCGGCGCCCCAGGAGCCGTCGCCGATGCGCCGCAACGATCCCACCATCGAGCGCACCTGGTTGTGCAGGAACGAGCGCGCCGAGGTGCGGACCTCGATGAAATCGCCAGCGCGGCTGACGTCGAGGCGGTCGAGCGTGCGGACCGGGCTTTCGGCCTGGCACTGGGTGGAGCGGAAGGTGGTGAAGTCATGCCGGCCGAGTAGCACCTTGGCCGCGTCGTGCATGGCCTCGGCGTCGAGGCGCTTCGGCACCCACCAGGCCTTGCCCTTTTCCAGCGCCGCCGGTGCCCGGCGGTTGAGGATGCGATAGAGATAGTGGCGGCGGGTGGCCGAAAAGCGCGCGTCGAAACCGACGGCGACGACGGCGGCTTTCAGGACGGCGACGCGCGCGCCGGCCGCCTGCAGATGGGCGTTGACGGCGTCGCGCACCTTGTCGGCCGGCCAGTCCCTGCTGAGGTCGACATGCGCCACCTGGGCGGTGGCGTGCACGCCGGCATCGGTGCGGCCGGCGGCACGTATTCTCAGGTCTTCGCCGCAGAACTTTTCGATCGCCTGCTCGATCGCCTGCTGCACCGAGGGCTGGTCGGCTTGATGCTGCCAGCCGGCGAACTGGCTGCCGTCATATTCGATATCGAGCCGAAAACGCGGCATGTTCAGACAATTACCGATGTCTGAGACGAGACCCTGTTTTCTCGGTGGAGCATGATCTTACCCGAAAACCGGTTCCCACTTTTCGCGAACGCGGACCTTCGGTTCGGGATCATGCTCTAGGCGGCCAAAGCGGTGAAGGCCGAAGCGTAGACCAGCCTGCCGGTCTCGGGCGCGTCGCCCCAGGCCAGCGCCTGCAGCGCCTCGCCCTGATACTCGCTCTCGAACTTCCCGGCGCGGGCATGGCTATAACCGAAGCGGCCGTAATAGACCGGATCGCCCAGAACCACGGCCAATTTCTCGCCGGCTTCCTTGAGGCGCACATGCGCCTCGCGGATCAGCGCGCCGCCGATGCCGGTGCCGTGAAAGGAGGGCTCGACCGCCAGCGGCGCAAGCGCGACAGCCGCGAACTCTTTGGCGCCGTTTCGCACGAAAAGCCGCGAGAAAAGAATATGGCCGACGACCTGGCCGTCTTCCTCGGCAACCAGCTCGACGACGGCATCGCCGCCGGTGACAAGGGCATCGACCAGGCCGGCTTCCGCCTGCTGGCCAAAGGCATGCTCTTCGACGAGGCGGATCGCCTCGCGATCCCGCGGCGTCGCCGCGCGTATCGACATCATGCTCATGTGAGTTTCATTCCTTTTTCGATCTTGGCTCCGCGCAAAAACTCCTGCGCGGCGGCAGGCTTTCCGCCCGCCCGTTGAACTTCGACCAGCCTGACCGCGCCTGCCCCGCAGGCAACCGTCAGCCGGTCATCGAGAATTCCTCCCGACTCGCCGACGCCATCCGAGAGCGTCGAGCGAAGCAGTTTCAGCCGCTCCATGCGGCCGCCAATTTCGACCTCGCACCACGCGCCCGGGAAGGGCGAGAGGCCGCGAATGTGATTGTGGACTTCGCCAGAAGGCCGCGTCCAGTCTACGCGTGTCTCCGATTTATCGATCTTTCGGGCGTAGGTCACCCCTGCCGTTGCCTGCGGGGTAAATGTCAGACAATTTATCCCCAACTGGGCGAGCGCCTCGACCATCAGCGAAGCGCCTTGTGCCATCAGGCGGTCATGCAATTCGCCGGCCGTCATATCGGGTGCGATGGCGACTTTTTCAACCAATGCCACCGGTCCGGTGTCCAGACCCTCTTCCATCTTCATGATCATCATGCCGGTTTCGCTATCTCCGGCCATGATCGCACGCTGGATGGGAGCAGCACCACGCCAGCGTGGCAAAAGCGAGGCATGGCCGTTGAGACAGCCGAGCCTGGCCGCCTCGAGAACCGCTTTCGGCAACAGCAGGCCATAGGCGACGACGACCGCGACATCGGCCTGCAAGGCGGCAAAAGCCTGTTGCTCGGCCTCGCTTTTCAGCGATGTCGGCGTGCGCACGTCGAGCCCCAGCCGCTCGGCCTCGCGCTGCACCGGGGACGGCGTCAGTTCCAGCCCGCGCCGGCCTGCGGCGCGCGGCGGCTGCGTGTAGACGGCCGCGATCTCGTGGCCGGCCTCGGCGATGGCGCGCAAGGTCGGCACGGAAAAATCCGGCGTGCCCATGAAGATGACGCGAAGCGGCATGATGTCCTGCGATCCTGTCTTGCGGTAGGCTCAGGTGCTCGCGCGACCGAAACGGCCCTTAGCCCACCATCTTGCCCGGCGCCTTGTCCTTGGCGAGCTTCTTGAACTTCCGCACCACCATGTCGCGCTTCAGCTTCGAGATGTGGTCGATGAACAGCACGCCGTTGAGATGGTCGATCTCGTGCTGCAGGCAGGTGGCCATCAGCCCCTCCGCCTGAATCTCCTGAAGCCTGCCGTCGCGGTCGAGATACTTCACCCGCACCGAGGCCGGGCGCTCGACCTCGGCGTAATAGTCGGGAATCGACAGGCAGCCTTCCTCATAGACGGAACGCTGGTCGGAACTCTCGAGCACTTCCGGATTGATGAAGACATGCGGCTGAGGCTCCTCGCCTTCCTTGGCGAGGTCGATGACCAGCAGCCGTCGCGGCTCGCCGACCTGGATGGCCGCAAGGCCGATGCCCGGCGCGTCATACATGGTTTCCAGCATGTCGTCGGCCAGCTTGCGCAAATCGGCATCGACGCGCTCGACCGGCTTGGAAAGCTGGCGCAGGACGGGATCGGGGAGAATGATGAGCGGCTTGATCGACATGGCGTCTCACCTAAGACGTCGTTGGAAAAGCGTCAACCGGTGTGGAATCGGCCTGTTCACGTTTTGATCTGTGCCACGCGGCCGAATCGGTTATGCTGGCCAAATGAACGACATGACCACCATCCTTTCACAACCGATCGCGCGGCTCGGCGCCTCCACGATCACGCTCGGCCAGGCGCTGGGTTTCGGCGTGTTGCTGCTGCTGTCGCTGTTTGTAGGATTGGCCGTGGCCTTGTGGCGCGCGGGCAAGGCGCGCGCGGTGGCCGCGGCCGAAGCGGCCGACCATGCCCGGGACACCGAGGCGCGCATCGCCGACGTCCTGCGGTCGCAGGCTGAGATGCACGGACGCATGGGCGCGATCGCCGAAGTGTTCGGGACGCGGCAGGCCGAGCTTACCCAGTCGCTCGGACAACGGCTCGACGCCATGACCGGCCGTCTCGGCCAGACCATGGCCGAGCAGACCAAGTCGACGCATGAAAGCCTTGCCAAGCTGCAGGAGCGGCTGGCGGTGATCGACACCGCGCAAGGCAACATCCAGTCCTTGGCCGGCCAGGTCGTGCAGCTGCAGGCGATCCTTTCCAACAAGCAGACACGCGGCGCCTTCGGCCAGTCGCGTATGGAGGCGATCGTCGCCGACGCCCTGCCGCATGGCGCCTATGAATTCCAGGCCAGCCTCTCCAACGGCAGCCGGCCCGATTGCCTGGTGCGGATGCCCAACGGCGCGCCGATGCTGGCCATCGACGCCAAGTTCCCGCTCGAAGCCTGGAACGCCATCCGTGCCGCCGAAGGCGCCGACATGCAGAAGGCGGCGGCGCAGGCTTTCCGGCGCGACATCGAGGTGCATATCCGCGATATCGCCGAAAAATACCTGCTCCAGGGCGAGACGCAGGACACCGCCTTCATGTTCGTGCCGTCGGAATCGGTGTTCGCCGAAATCCACGAGAATTTCGAGGCGGTGGTGCAGAAGGCGCATCGCGCCCGCGTCGTCATCGTTTCGCCCTCGTTGCTGATGCTGTCGATCCAGGTCATCCAGGCGATCCTCAAGGACGCCCGCATGCGAGAGCAGGCACATCTGATCCAGGGCGAGGTCATTCGGCTGATGGAGGACGTGGGGCGCGTCGACGAGCGCGTGCGCCGGCTGCAGACGCATTTCGGCCAGGCGGCGCGGGACATCGACGACATCCTGGTTTCGACATCGAAGGTGACCAAGCGCGGCCAGAAGATCGAGGCGCTGGAATTCGCCGAGGGCGAGACCGAGGCCGCGCGAAGTGCGGCGCCAAAGGCCGAAGGCGGTCCGCGCGTGGCCGATTCAAAGACCGGCCAGTTGAGGCTGCGCGTCGTCGAAGGCGACGAGTAGGCCGCTGAACGCGGACTTCCTCGCCTGCAAGGTCGCATACCTTGGAGATTGGCCAGAACGCCCATCGCTTCGTCATTCCAGGGCGGAGCAAGGAGCGAAGCGACGCGCGCAGACCCGAGACTCCATGCCGTGACGCTAAGACGTTGCAACGGTTACAGAATTCCGCACCGTTGCACACTTCGGCTAAGGTCTCGGCATGGATCCTCGGGTCCAGCCCGAGGATGACGAAGACGCGCAGGATTCGGCCAATTGCCGAGGCTTGCGCCAGCGGGCCGATCCGACAGCGCTACTGCTCTTCCGTCGTCGCCATGCCCTCGAATTCCGGGAGCCAATGCAGGGCTGACCGGTGCCATTTCTGTTGTCTCGGGACCAAGTCCTGACGCTGCCTGGCGGTCCCGACTCTGATCCCATAGACCTTCGGACCATCGCCGACCGACGTCGCGTAAAGATGCGAGCCGCAATCGGCACAAAAAGCCTGGGCGCGCCTGGCGCCGCTTGCCACGACCTTGATGTAGATCTTCGGCGCGCCCCGGGTGATCCGGTAGTCGCTTTCCGGCGCCGGGACGGTAACCCGGAAGGCGGTGCCGGTCAGTTGCTGACAGTCGGTGCAGTGGCAGATCGAGGTCTTTTCCGGATCGACCTCCGCCTCGTAGGCGATCGCGCCGCAATGGCATCCGCCGTCGATCTTCATCGTTCCTTCTCCTCACAAACTCGCTGCATTGAACCTAACCCTCCTCCGAGACCTCGGCGATGGCCTTGCGCCGCTGCTCCCATGTGCCAGTCGCCTGCGGCTTGACGAAGAGCCTTGAGATTTGCGGCATTTCCGTCTTGAGCCTTGCCTCCAGGCGCTCGACGCAGGCCTCGATCTCGGGCGCGGTGAGGTGATCCTCGAATTCGATGCTCAAGCCGGCGACGATTTCCTCCGGACCGATATGGACGCTCAATATGCCGTTCGCCCGCTGCACCGCAGGGTCTTGCTGGGCGATCGCCAGCACCCGCTTCTGCACCTGCGGCGAGGCCGGCTCGCCGAGCAGCAGGCTCTTGCTTTCGCGCGCCAGGAAGATCGCCGTCGCGCCCAGGATCAGCGCGATGCCGATCGAGGCGACGCCGTCGAGCTCGGGCATTTTCATGATTTCGGCCGCCAGTATGCCGGCGAAGGCGACGATCAGGCCAAGCAAAGCGGCGCTGTCCTCGAACAGCACCGTAAAGACGCTCGGATCCTTGCTTCGGTGAATTGCCTCGAACCAGCCCTGGCCGCCCTTCTGCTGCCGGAATTCCTTCAGCGCCACCAGCCAGGAGCTCCCTTCGAACAGGAAAGACAGACCAAGCACGACATAGTTGACCTTGGCGTTGACGACCGGCTCCGGCGCCATGATGTGGATGACGCCTTCGTAGAAGGAAACGCCGGCGCCGAGCGCGAACACCAGAAGCGCAACGATGAAACTCCAGAAATAAAGCTCGCGCCCGTGTCCGAGCGGGTGGGTGCGGTCGGGCGGCCGCGCGGCGCGGTGCATGCCATAGAGAAGCAGCGCGCCGTTGCCTGTGTCGACCAGCGAATGCACGCCTTCCGACAGCATGGCGGACGAACCGGTGAAGGCGGCCGCCGCGAATTTGGTCACGGCGATCGCCAGATTGCCGGCTAGCGCTGCGTAAATCACTTTTTTCGAGCCGGCGTGGCCTGCCATCTGTTCCTGACCTGTCCGATACGACCGACCTTAGTGGCCTGCCGGCCAAAGCTCCACAGATATGCACAACGCGCTGACGGTCCGGTCGTTCAAAGCGGGAGGCGGCTCGTGACGCGAAACTGTTATTCGACGACTTCGTCGGTCCATACTCTGAAACCGGCAAGCGTGCCCGGTCCAAAGATATGGGTCAGCGGCACATCAGCCGCGTCGCGGCCGGAGGCAATCAGGATGCGGCCGATGCGCGGGGCATTGTTGCGCGGATCGAAAGCGTGCCAGCGCCCACCGAGATAGACCTCCATCCAGGCGGCGAAATCCATCGAAGCCCAGGGTTTTGGCAGGCCGATGTCGCTGATATAGCCAGTGCAATAGCGGGTCGGAATGTTAAGCGCACGGCAAAAGGCGACAGCGAGATGGGCAAAATCGCGACAGACGCCGCTCTGCTCGCGGTAGGCCTCCGCCGCGGTGCGCGTGGGCCGCGCATTGCCGTAGTTGAAGACGATATGGTTGTGAACGAAGTCGCAGACTGCCTGGACGCGCGGAACGCCGAGAGGGGTGTGGCCAAACAACCGCCAGGCGTCGTTTGCCAGCACATCGCTTTCGCAATAACGGCTGGGCAGCAGGAACAAGAGTGTGTCCGATGGCAGGTCACGCACCTCGTGTTGCGAGGCCAACAGGTCACCCATCTCGAAGGTACCGGTATCGCGGATGACGGCATCGGTGCCGAAGGTAAAACGTCCCGAAGGGGCAACCAGTCGGTTGCACCAATTGCCGAAGCTGTCGCGGTAGCTCTGGATCGGCACTGGCGGCGTAGAGGTCAGGAAATCCGGCCGCTCAAGATCGGAAGCGCGGGAGTAGTGGACGTTGAGCATGGCGATCAGTGGCGCTTCTTGCGGAAAGTCGAAGGCCATCTCGCAGCCGATGTGAATTCGCATTTTCTCCCTGACCGGCTGCTTGATCATCGCTCCGGCGAAGGCCGGCTGATGCTGCTGCAGTGCGAAGAAGACCATTGCACGGACCGACGCGGTTTACGAGCAAATTAGAAACCGGTTGAAAGCGCGCGGCTGTCGGCTGCGACAGGCGCTACCCTCTTGCGGTCCAGCATTTCTCTTGTTTCACTTGCACGTCCATAATCGGAGGAGCGAATCATGGCTAAAGGTGCGATGAAGGCGGGCAAGGAAGCCCGCAAGCCGAAGAAGGACGCCAAGAAGCCCGCTGCAGCCCCGGCTCCGAAGGCGCCGCCGGTCAAGGCGATGCGCATCAAGGAAAAGTAGCGGCCGAATTCGGTCGATCCGGCTCAAGGCAGACTTTTGAACCGGCGGCATGACAATGCTGCCGGTGTTTTGGTGATCGGAAAACAGGCCGCCCTATATCAAAGGAGCGAGGACGACCTCGCTTCCCCGAAAAACCGGCCGGGACGACCCGCCACCAAGCATCTCAAGCGATGCTGGAATGACGGAGTGTTTTCGATGTCGTGGATTTTTCTTTTCTTCGCCGGCCTGTTCGAGATCGGCTGGGCGATCGGCCTCAAATATACCGACGGCTTCTCCAAGCTGCTGCCGACCCTTCTCACCATTGCCTCGATGATCGTCAGCCTCGGCCTGCTCGGCCTGGCGCTGAAGACGCTGCCCGTCGGCACGGCCTATGCGGTGTGGACCGGCATCGGCACCGTCGGCACGGCGCTGCTTGGCATCTGGCTGCTCGGCGAGCCGGCGACGATTGTCCGGCTCGCCTGCATCGGCCTGATCGTCTGCGGCATCGTCGGCCTGAAACTGGTCGCCTAAAGCGCGTCGCGCTCAAACGGATTCAGGCGACGCGCTTTAAGTTTTTGTTTTGATGCATGTCGTTGTCCCAGAACCGCTGCGCACTTCTGGGCGACATGCATTAGCTCGCTATCCGTAGCACAAACGCCTTCAGGGCCGCTTTCGGCGACCCTGAGCCATTTTCCTGACGAACCCGAACTTAGCGGGCGGAGAAGCCCGGAGGCGTGCGGCCGACGCGTGCCTTGCGGGCGGCATAGCGTGCGTCACGCTTGGCCTTGCGTTCAGCCTCATCCGAAAGCAGACGGGAGATACGCTCGTTCTCCTCGGCTTCACGGATTTTGGCCTCGGCCTGCGCCGCCTCTTCGGCTGCAATACGCGCCGCTTCGGCTGCTGCCTCGCGTTCGGCCTTCTCAGCCGCCTCGCGCGCCAGCTTTTCCTGCTTCAGCCTTGCCTTTTCCGCCTCGCGGATGGCGCGGGCCTCGAGGATCGCCTTGCGTTCGGCCTGCTTGGCCAACACTGCGGGATCATCCGCCGCCGGCTTTGCCTTGAAGCGCTCCAGGAGCGCCTTCTTTGCCTCGTTCGCGGCATTGCGCCGCTCGAAAATGTCTTTTTCCCTGTAGATAGCCAAGTCCACTTCCTTGCAGTCTATTCGCGACGCTTACATACGCGCGAAACCGGGGAGTTCAAGCGCCAAAACGGTATGCCAGCCATGAAAATCTGAGCTGTTGCCGTGGAGCTACGCCCAGCGTCGATGGACTGTTCACCGTTCGCGCCACTGGTGGGTGGCGCGGCGCGGCGCTACCTCTAGCGCCGAAACACCAAGCGAACATGACAGCTAAGGACACCGGCAATGGAACTCGGCCTTTATACTTTCGCGGATGTCAGCCCGGAGCCGGGTGCCGGCGCGATCGGCCCGCAGGAGCGGCTGCGCAACCTAATCGAGGAAATCGAGCTGGCCGACCAGGTCGGCCTCGACGTGTTCGGCCTCGGCGAGCATCACCGCCCCGACTATGCCGCCTCGGCGCCGGTCGTGGCGCTGGCCGCGGCGGCCGAACGCACGAAGCGCATCCGCCTGACCAGCGCGGTCACGGTGCTTTCCTCCGACGATCCGGTGCGCGTCTTCCAGCAATTCGCGACGCTCGACCTTCTGTCCAACGGCCGCGCCGAGATCATGGCCGGGCGCGGCTCCTTCATCGAATCCTTCCCGCTGTTCGGCTACAATCTCGAGGACTATGACGAGCTCTTCGCCGAGAAGCTCGACCTGTTGCTCGCCATCCGCGACCAGGTGACAGTAACGTGGCAGGGCAAGCTGCGCGCGCCGATCAACGGCCGCGGTGTCTATCCGCGTCCGTTGCAGGAAAAACTGCCGATCTGGATCGCCATCGGTGGAACACCGCAATCCGCCGCCCGCGCCGGCGTGCTCGGCCTGCCGCTGGCGCTGGCCATCATCGGCGGCGAGCCGGCGCGTTTCGCGCCGCTGTTCGATATCTATCGCGAGGCGGCGCGGCGCGCCGGCACCGATCAGGCAACGCTTGCCACCAGCATCAACGTGCACGGCTTCATCGCCGAGACGACCGAACAGGCGGCCGACGATTTCTACGGACCGCAGGCCGAGGTGATGAACCGCATCGGCCGCGAGCGCGGCTGGGGCCCGACCTCGCGCGCGCATTTCGATCAGGCGCGCGCGGCGAACGGCGCACTCTTCGTCGGCAATCCTGAGGCTGTGGCGGAAAAGATCGTCGCCCAGCACAAGATCTTCGGCAACGACCGCTTCCTGCTGCAAATGGCGATCGGCACCATGCCGCACGCCAAGATCATGAAGGCGATCGAGCTCTATGGCACCAGGGTGGCGCCGATCGTGCGCAAGGAAACGGCCAAGGCCGCGCCCGCCATCGCGGCGCCGGCCGCCTGATCGGCGGCTGCCGCTGGCCTTGTGAGGACCGCCGGCTAACGGAACCTTGGCGCGGCGGGCACGTTTTCTTCGGCGATTGCACTGGGTGCGGTGCTCCTGAGGGAACCGATGAAAGCCGAACCGATCGCTTCGGGCGCGAGCGTTGCCGAAAGCCCTGATGCGCGTGCCGATGCGCGCGCGGACATGCGCCTCACGCGGTCGCTGGTGATCGGGATCTTCATTCTGATGACGATCGCAGCGCTGTATTTCGCCCGCGCATTCTTCATGCCGGTGATGCTGGCCTTCCTTTTGGCACTGACGCTGACACCGATCGTGCGCTTCCTGCGCAAGCATGGCGTTCCGGAGGTGGTTTCGGCGACGTTTCTGGTGCTCTTCTCCATCTTCGTCTTCGCCGCCGCGGGCTATTTGCTCAGCGGCCCGGTCATCGATCTCATCAACAACTCCTATTCGATCGGCCAGCAGCTGACCGAGCGGCTGGCGCCGTTCAAGCGGCCGCTCGAGCGGGTGATGGATCTCGCGCATCAGCTCGAGGCGCTGACCGAGACCTCGCAGGAGCCGGGCGTGCAGCGGGTGACGGTGGCGCCTTCCGGCTTCCTGTCCACGGCGGCCAGCAATATTCTGGAAGCGGGCACCTCGATCACCATCGTCTTCGTGCTGTCACTGTTCCTGCTCGCCTCCGGCACGCTGTTCTACGAGAAGATCGTCCAGTCCTTCACCAGCATGACCCAGAAGAAGCGGGCGTTGCGCGTCGTCTATGACGTCGAGCGCGAGATCTCGCACTATCTGCTCACGGTCTCCGTCATCAACGCCGGCCTCGGCACGGTCATCGGGCTGGGCCTGTGGGGGCTCGGCATGCCCAATCCGCTGGTCTGGGGGGCGACGGCGGCGCTGCTCAATTTCCTGCCCTATGTCGGCGCGCTGACGACTATCCTGCTCGTCGCCGTCATCGCGCTGATCAGCTTCGACACGATTGCCTATGCGCTGCTGGCGCCGGCTTTCGTGGTGTTGTGCGACATCGTCGAGGGCCAGTTCGTGACGCCGATGGTGGTCGGGCGGCGCCTCGAGATCAACGCGGTGGCGATCTTCATCGCCATCGCCTTCTGGTCATGGCTATGGGGCTTCGTCGGCGCGCTGATGGCGGTGCCGTTGCTGGTCGTCATCAAGGTCTTCTGCGACCATTTCGAGGGCTTGAGCCATGTCGGCAACTTCCTCGCGGCGCAGCAATCCATGGCCATCGAGGAAGAGCCGGCCGAAAACAATCACAAATCCACACCCTGACACTTCCACAGCCTGACACTTCCAGACCCTGACACTGGCCCAATCCCAAACCTCGGCCGTTGTTTGCGACACCGATGACCAGTGCCTATATCGGACCGGTCAAGCCGGACCTGTCCCCTGAATGAGCGACTTCGATCTCGATGGCTATTTCACCCGCATCGGCTACGGCGGGCCGACCGAGGTTTCGCTCGGCACGATGCAGGCGCTGCACGCCACCCACCCGCGGGCGATCCCGTTCGAGAACATCGATGCCTTGATGGGCGTTTCGGTCGGGCTCGACATCGCCTCGCTGCAGGACAAGATTTTTCGCCAGGGTCGCGGCGGCTATTGCTTCGAGCACAATCTGATCTTCATGCACGCGCTTGAAGCGCTGGGCTTCGCCGTCAGCGGGCTCGCCGCCCGTGTGCTGTGGGGCCAGCCGGATGACACTATTACCGCGCGCAGCCACATGTTGCTGCGCATCGAGCTTGGCGGCCGCATCTATATCGCCGATGTCGGCTTCGGCGGCCTGACGCTGACGGCGCCGCTGCTGCTGGAACCCGGGCTGGAGCAAGACACGCCGCACGAAGCTTTTCGCATTGTCGAGACCGGCGACCATTTCCGCTTGCAGGCCAATATCGGCGATGATTGGCGCACGCTCTACCGCTTCGACATGAGCCAGGCCCATGAGGTCGACTACCGGGTCGCCAGCCACTTCCTGTCGACGCATCCAAGCTCGCATTTCCTGTCGACACTGGTGGCCGCGCTGGCGCTGCCCGACCGGCGTTATGCGCTGCGCAACAACCGGCTGTCGACGCACCATGCCGGCGGCCGCAGCGAGCAGCGCGAGATCGCGACGGCCATCGAACTCGCCGACGTGCTGGAGAACCAGCTCGCCATCGTCATCCCGGACCGCCCCGCCTTCGAGGCGAGGCTGCGGGAAAAACGCATCGTGGAGACCTGAGCAATGACGGCCCTTTCGGTTCTCGACCTGTCGCCGATCACGCAAGGCAGCACTGCCACACAGTCGCTGGCCAATTCGCTCGACCTTGCCCGCCATGCCGAACGGCTGGGCTACAGGCGCTACTGGCTGGCCGAGCACCACAACATGCCGGGCATTGCGAGCGCCGCGACGTCCGTCGTGATCGCGCATGTCGCCGGAGGGACGAAGACGATCCGCGTCGGCGCCGGCGGCATCATGCTGCCAAACCATGCGCCGTTGGTGATCGCCGAACAATTCGGCACGCTGGCCGCCCTTTTCCCCGGCCGCATCGATCTAGGCCTCGGCCGCGCGCCGGGCACCGATATGCTGACGGCCCGCGCCTTGCGCCGCAACCTCGAAAGCGCCGACAACTTCCCGCAGGACGTGGTCGAGCTGATGGGCTATTTCCAGCCGGCCGAGGAGGGCCAGCGCATCCGCGCCGTGCCCGGCGAGGGCCAGACCGTGCCGGTCTGGATCCTCGGCTCCAGCCTCTATGGCGCGCAGCTCGCAGCACTGCTTGGCCTGCCCTATGCGTTTGCCTCGCATTTCGCGCCGGCCGAGCTCGACCATGCGCTGGACGTCTATCGCACGCGCTTCCAGCCGTCCGCGCAGCTCGACAAGCCCTATGTGATGCTCGGCCTTAACGTCTTTGCAGCACCGACCGACGCCGAGGCGAAGCTTCTGTTCAGCTCGCTGCAGCAGGCCTTCGTCAATCTGCGCAGCGGCCGGCCCGGCCAGTTGCCGCCGCCGGTCGAGAATTACGACCGCGATCTCGATCCGATGGCGAAGAGCATGCTTGCCCAGGCGCTGTCCTGCGCCGTCGTCGGTTCGCCGGAGACGGTGCGCCAGGGCATCGATGCCTTCGTACGCCGCACCGGCGCCGACGAATTGATGGTGACGGCGCAGTGCTTCGACCACGCGGCGCGCGTGCGTTCCTTCGAGATCCTCGCCGACGTGCACAAATCGATGTCGAAGGCCGCCTGATCGCGCACGGCTTTTGCCTGACATATTGGTCTGCTAAGGGCACAGGCGTCCGTTCTCAGCCAAGAGTTTCCCGTGACCCATGACCTCGACGACCGCATGCATTTTGCCATCGACCTGGCGCGGCGCGCCGGCGAGCTGGGGCTGAAATACTTTCGCGACCTCGACAATCTGACCGTCGAGAGCAAGGGCCATCAGGACCTGGTTTCCGAGGGCGACCGCGAGGTCGAGCTGTTCATCCGCGCGGCGATCGCCGAGGCCTATCCCGGCGACGGCATCATCGGCGAGGAGCACGCGGCGGTAACCGGAACAACCGGTCATGTCTGGGTGATCGACCCGATCGACGGCACCGCCAATTTCGTGCGCGGCATTCCGGCCTGGTGCGTGGTGATCGCCTGCGCCAAGGATGGCGAGACGATTGTCGGCGTCATCCATGAGCCTTCGACCGACGAGACGTTCTACGGCCGCCGCGGCGGCGGCGCCTTCCTCAACGGCAAGCCTATCAAGGCCAGCAACGCGGCGTCATTGTCCGAAGGCTCGGTCGGCACCGGGCTTTCCAACCGCGTTTCGACCAAGAATGTCGTCGTGCTCATCACCCTGATATTGGGGGAGGGCGGCGTCTTCTACCGCAACGCCTCGGGCGCGCTGATGCTTGCCTATGCGGCGTCCGGCCGGCTGCTCGGCTATATTGAAGAGCATATGAACGCCTGGGACTGCCTGGCCGGCATGCTGCTGGTCGAGGAGGCGGGCGGCACGGTGCTGAAAGCGGATCCGAAGACGGTGCTAGGCAAAGGCACCCGGGTGACCGCCGGCGGCCGGCGCATCTTTCCGAGGCTGCAGCTGCTCTGCGAGAGCTCCTTCGGATTTACGCGCTGACGGTCTGCGCGACCGCGCCGAGCGGCCGGCAAGAATTGCGGATCATCAGCCGGCCCTTCAGCACGAGCTTGCGCGGCGGAGCGTCGCGGTTGCCGGCCAGCCGGTCGAGCAGGAGGTTCGCCGCCTGCTCGCCGATCGCCTGTACCGGCTGCGCCACCGTGGTCAGCTGCGGCACGAACACGTCCGACCACGGAAAATCGTCGAAGCAAGCGACCGAAATGTCCTCGGGGCAGCTAAGGCCGATGTCGCGGATCGCCTTCATGGTGCCGATCACCATCGGGTTGTTGGCCGAGAAGATCGCGCTTGGCCGGTCGTGCAGCGACAAGAGCTGCATGGTCGCGTTGTAGCCGTCGATCTCGTGGAAATTGCCGGAGCGCACGAGCTCCTCCGCCACCGGCAGGCCAGCCGCCTGCAGCGCCTCGCGGTAGCCGGTCATGCGGTCTCGCATGGTGGATATGTCGGAGGTGCCGGTAATGTAGCCGATGCGCCTGTGGCCAAGATGGATCAGATAGGTGATGGCGTCGAACACGGCGCGCTGGTTGTCCAGCACCACCGCATCGGTGTCGACGCCTTGGCAGAGGCGGTCGAGCAGCACCACTGGCACATTGGCGTCCTCGACGATGCCCTTCAAAATGCCGCCGTCGCCGACGCGCGCCACGATCAGCCCGTCGACCATGCGATCGAGCAGCAGGCGGATCTGCTCGTCCTGCGTGTTCAAATCCTCGTCCGTGCAGCACAGCATGACGGCATAGCCGGCGCGGTCGAACGCCTGCTGGATGACCGAAACGACATCGGTGAAGAACGGGTTGGTGATGTGAGGGACGGTCAGCCCGATGGTTCGCGTGGTGCCCATCTTGAGGCTGCGGGCAATGGCGTTGCGCTTGTAGCCGATGTCGCGGATCGCTTGCTCGATGCGCTGGGTAAGCTCGGGACTGACGGTGGCGGTGCCGTTGAGCAATGCTGACACGGTGGCCACGGACACGCGCGCCGCCTCCGCCACATGCAGCATGGTCGGCGCCGTGGATTTCCGCTGTTTTTTCCGCCCTGACATCGTCATTTTCGAAACGTTTAGCCACCCTTATTTGGCTAAACCTACGTAAACCCGGCGTTTTTCGCAAGAATTGAAATGCACCAATCCTCAACAACCAGATATGCGCTTGACACGTTCGAAACGTTTCGATTAGCGTTCAGGCAATCGAAGACGACGGAGGGAGGCCGTCCTTTGCCATGCAGCGCGCTGATTCCAACACGACTGGCAATGCGGCCGCCGACGGTCCCGCCGTCGTCCTGAGCGCGACAGGCATTTCCAAGCGATTTGGCGGCATCACCGCGTTGTCCGACGTGAAGCTGGATCTCAGGCCCGGCGAGGTGCATGCGCTGATGGGTGAGAACGGCGCCGGCAAGTCGACGCTGATGAAAATCCTCTCGGGCGTCTATACCGACTATGAAGGCGCCGTGGCGATCGACGGCCAGACCGTTCATTTCACCGGTGTCCGTGACGCCGAGGACGCAGGCATCGCCATCATCCACCAGGAGCTCAACCTCGTCCCTGAACTCAGCGTCGCCGACAACATCTTCCTCGGCCGCGAAAAGCTGATCGCCGGGCTGGTCGTCGACCGCAAGGCGAGCAGCCGCACGGCCAGCGCGCTGCTGCAGCGGCTGGGCATCGAGCTCGATCCGGAAGCGCGGGTCGGCGCGCTCAGGGTGGGCGAGCAGCAACTGGTGGAGATCGCCAAGGCGCTGTCGAAGTCGGCGCGCATCCTGATCATGGACGAGCCGACCTCGGCGCTGTCGCCGGCCGAGTGCCAGAGACTGTTCCGCATCATCGGCCAGCTCGCGACAAGCGGCGTTGCGATCGTCTACATCTCGCATCGCATCGACGAGGTCATGCATCTAGCAAGCCGGGTGACGGTGCTGCGCGACGGGCGCCATGTGCTGACGCAGGACATGGCGGGACTGAGCGAAGACGCCATCATCTCCGCCATGGTCGGGCGCGATCTTCTGGGTTCCTCCGGCCACGAACGCGGCCCCGGCGGCAAGGTGGTGCTCTCGGTCAGGGACCTGTCGCTTTCGAAGCCCGACCGGAATGGCTGGCGCATGGTGATCGACGGCGTCGGCTTCGACCTCTGCGCCGGCGAGATCCTCGGCATCGGCGGGCTGCTGGGTTCCGGCCGTACCGAAATCCTGGAAGCGATCTTCGGCTCCAGCGGCGGCCGGACCGGCGGCGAAATCCAGCTGGACGGCGCGCCGGTCGAGATGGGCTCGCCGCGCGAGGCCCGCCGGCTTGGCATCGCCCTGGTGACGGAGGACCGCAAGACGCAAGGCCTGCATCTCAAGGCCTCGATCACCGACAACGTCGCCTTGCCGCTGGTCGGCGCATTGGCGCGCTTCGGGCTGCGCTCGCGCGCGGGCGAGCAGGGCCTGGCCCGCGAGGCGGTGAGCGCGCTCGGCATACGCTGCGAAAGCATCGAGCAGGCCGCCGGCACACTGTCGGGCGGCAACCAGCAGAAGGTGGTGATCGGCAAGTGGCTGGCGACGCAGCCGCGCGTGCTTCTGCTCGACGAGCCGACGCGCGGCATCGATGTCGGCGCCAAGCGCGAAATCTACGACCTCATCTTCAAGCTGGCCGGCGATGGGCTGGCGATCGCCGTGATCAGCTCCGAACTGCCCGAGCTTTTGCATCTGGCCGACCGCATCCTGGTCATGGCGGAGGGCCGCCAGCGCGGAATCCTGTCCCGAGCGGAAGCCAGCGAGGAGGCGATCATGCGGCTTGCCGCGCCACGAAGGACCGCGAGACCTGCCGCATGAGCCTCATCAGCCTTCTCTCCCGCACCAAGCTTTACTGGGGGCTGATCGCCATCTTCCTGATCGGCGTGTTCGGTTCGCCGATCAGCTCCAAGGGCAACAACATCTTTTTGTCTTACGGCAACCTGCTCGACGTGCTGCGCCAGGTGTCGACCACCGGCCTGATCGCCACCGGCATGACGGCGGTGATCCTGACCGGCGGCATCGATCTTTCCGTCGGCTCGCTGATGGCGATCTGCTCGGTCGTCTGCGCCATGCTGCTGACCGTGCCGGGCGTCACGCCGTCGGCGGCGCTCGGCGTGCCGACAACCGCGCTGGTGGCTCTCTGCCTCGGCGCGCTTCTCACCCGCTTCATCCTGCTCAACATCGAGAAGTCCCGCGCCGGGGCGGACGCCAGCCGCGAGGTGCGGCTGGACAGGGTGCGCGGGCTGGTCATTCCGGGCGTGGTCGGCGTGTTCCTTTGCTGCCTTTCGCTGTGGTACCTGCTACCGCAGGTCGAGACCAAGTTCGGCGTGCTCGGCGTGCTGCTGGTGGCGCCTTGCGTCGGCCTTCTGTTCGGCACCATCAACGGCTTCATCATCGTCGCCGGGCGGCTGCAGCCCTTCATCGTCACGCTGGCGATGATGGTGACGGCGCTCGGCGTCGCCAGGCTGACCGCCGGCCAGAACAATGCGGTGCTGCCGGTCTATACCGGCTCCAACGCCACCGCCGAATTCGAGATCCTGCGCTCGCTGGTGTTCGGCGTCGTGCCGATGCCCGGCCTGTTCTTCCTCGGCGCGATCGTGATCTACGGCGCGGTGCTGCGCTTCACGCCCTTCGGCCGCTACGTCTACGCCATCGGCGGCAATGAGGAGGCGGCGCGGCTTTCGGGCATCGCCGCTGGGCGTGTCAAGATCGCCACCTATGCGGTGTCCGGCCTGCTCGCCGGCATCGCGGCGGTGCTTTACGTGGCGCAATACCGGCAAGGCAAGCCGGACGCCGGCGCCGGGCTGGAGCTCGACGCCATCGCCGCCGTGGTCATCGGCGGCACCAGCCTGATGGGCGGGCGCGGCAGCCTGATCGGCACTTTCTGCGGCGTGCTGATCTTCGGGCTGCTGTCCAACATCCTGCAACTGCACAACATCAATTCGAACCTCCAGCTGGTGCTCAAGGGGGCGATCATCATCGGCACCGTGCTCGTGCAGGAGCGCAACGCCGGCGACCTTCTCAGCTATCTGAGCCTGCCCAACGGACGGGCGGCGCAAAAGGAAACGGCCGCGGCCAAGCGGCCGTCACAGGAGACCTCGTCTCTATAATCCGGAGGAAACAGGACCATGAAACGACGTGACATGCTGAAGCTTGCGACTTTCGCAGCCGCACTTCTGACGACGACAGCGCTCTTTTCCAGCCATGCCTTTGCCGATGGCAAGAAGTGGAAGATCGGCTTCTCGCAGGTGACCACCATCGAACCCTGGCGCGCCCAGTTCAACAAGGACATCATCGCCGAGGCCGCCAAGCATCCCGAAGTCGAGCTGATCATCACCGACGGCGAAGACAAGACCGAAAAGCAGGTCGCCGATGTCGAGAACCTGATCCGCCAGGAGGTCGACGCGCTGCTGGTGTCGCCGAAGGAATCGGCCGGTCTCACCGGCGTGGTGCAGCAGGCGATCGACGCCAAGATCCCGGTCTTCCTGCTCGACCGCAATGTCGACACCAAGGACTACACGCAGTTCGTCGGCGGTGACAACAAGCTGATCGGCCGGGCTGCTGGTGAATATGCCGTCGAGCTCCTGGGCGGCAAGGGCAAGGCCGCCGGCAACGTCGTCGAGATCTGGGGCGGCATGGGCACACAGCCGGCGCATGACCGCCATGACGGCTTCCATGAATTCACCGACAAGGAGCCGGGCATCAAATACCTGCTCGACCAGCAATCGGGCGACTGGAAGCAGGACCAGGCCTACAACATCATGGCCAACGCGCTGAAGACCAACGAGAAGATCGATCTCGTCTACGGCCACAACGATCCGATGGCCTATGGCGCCTATCTCGCGGCCAAGGACGTCGGGCGCGAGAAGGACATCAAGTTCATCGGTATCGACGGCCTGCCCAACGAAGGCGTGCAGATGGTGAACAAGGGCGAGCTGACGGCGACCTTCACCTATGTCACGCCGGGCGCCGAGGGCCTGCGCCAGGCGATCAAGTTCCTGAACGGCGAGAAGGTCGAGAAGACCATCACGCTGCCGACGGAAAGGATCACCAAGGAGAACGCGGCCAAGATCCTCAAGGACAACGGGCTCTGAGCCCAGGATACCCTGCCGGGCCACGCGCCCGGCAGGGCTTTGCCCAAGCGCCGGGCGCTCCTCAAGTCCCGTCGCCAGGTGCCAAAATCGTAGCGGCGACGCGGATTTCCGGCCCTTTCGCGACCGAAAGTCACGCCCGACAGGGCGAGCCTTGCCCTTCCCGCAAGGCAACTTTGCGCGTCGTCGACGGCGCCTGTCCCAAAAAAGCAATCTGGAACAACGCGATAGCGCGATAGCGCGCCGATCCCGCCGCCAAGCGCCGCATGTCGCTTTCCGGCCCGCGCCGAGACGACGGACACCTTGCGCAGAATGCTTGCGCCTTGTGTCGCCTGTTCTTATATACGCGCCAGCCGTCCGGCTCCGAAAAGCGGGGACCGCGATGGGATTTCTTGTGAACAGGGGCTTTCGTCGGAACGCCTTTTGAAGGGTCCTGAGAGCCTGCTTAGAGGAGAGACTAGAACAATGGCAAAAGTTATCGGTATCGATCTCGGCACTACCAATTCCTGTATCGCCATCATGGATGGCAAGGACCCCAAGGTGATCGAGAACGCTGAAGGCGCGCGCACGACGCCTTCGATCGTCGCCATCTCGAATGACGGCGAACGTCTCGTCGGCCAGCCGGCCAAGCGCCAGGCGGTCACCAACCCGGAAAACACCATCTTCGCGGTCAAGCGCCTGATCGGCCGCCGCTATGACGACCCGGTGACGGAGAAGGACAAGAAGCTTGTCCCTTACAAGATCGTCAAGGGCGACAATGGCGACGCCTGGGTCGAGGCCGGCGGCAAGAAGCAGTCGCCCAGCCAGATCTCGGCCATGATCCTGCAGAAGATGAAGGAGACGGCGGAAGCCTATCTCGGCGAAAAGGTCGAGAAGGCGGTCATCACGGTTCCGGCCTATTTCAACGACGCCCAGCGCCAGGCGACCAAGGACGCCGGCAAGATCGCCGGCCTGGAAGTGCTGCGCATCATCAACGAACCGACCGCGGCGGCCCTTGCCTACGGCCTGGAAAAGAAGGACGGCAAGACCATCGCCGTCTATGACCTTGGCGGCGGCACCTTCGACATCTCGGTGCTCGAGATCGGCGACGGCGTCTTCGAGGTGAAGTCGACCAATGGCGACACCTTCCTCGGCGGCGAGGACTTCGACATGCGCCTGGTCGAGTATCTGGCGGCCGAGTTCAAGAAGGAACAGGGCATCGACCTTAAGAACGACAAGCTTGCCCTGCAGCGCCTCAAGGAAGCGGCAGAGAAGGCCAAGATCGAGCTGTCGTCGACGACGCAGACCGAGATCAACCTGCCCTTCATCACCGCCGACGCCACCGGGCCGAAGCACCTGACGATGAAGCTGACCCGCGCCAAGTTCGAGACGCTGGTCGACGACCTTGTCCAGCGCACGATCGAGCCCTGCAAGGCGGCGCTCAAGGATGCCGGCCTGAAGGCGGCTGAGATCGACGAGGTGGTGCTGGTCGGCGGCATGACCCGCATGCCCAAGATCCAGGAGATCGTGAAGCAGTTCTTCGGCAAGGAGCCGCATAAGGGCGTCAACCCGGATGAGGTCGTCGCACTTGGCGCCGCCATCCAGGCCGGCGTGCTGCAGGGCGACGTCAAGGACGTGCTGCTGCTCGACGTGACGCCGCTGTCGCTGGGCATCGAGACGCTGGGTGGCGTGTTCACCCGACTGATCGAGCGCAACACGACGATCCCGACCAAGAAGAGCCAGACCTTCTCGACCGCCGAGGATTCGCAGTCGGCGGTGACGATCCGCGTCTTCCAGGGCGAGCGCGAAATGGCGGCCGACAACAAGATGCTCGGCCAGTTCGACCTGGTCGGCATTCCGCCGGCCCCGCGCGGCGTGCCGCAGATCGAGGTCACCTTCGACATCGACGCCAACGGCATCGTCAACGTCTCGGCCAAGGACAAAGGCACCGGCAAGGAGCACCAGATCCGCATCCAGGCTTCAGGCGGTCTGTCCGATGCCGACATCGAGAAGATGGTGAAGGACGCCGAGGCCAATGCCGACGCGGACAAGAAGCGCCGAGCCCTCGTCGAGGCCCGCAACCAGGCGGAAGCGCTGGTGCATTCGTCCGAGAAGTCGCTCAAGGACTATGGCGACAAGGTCTCGGAAGCTGACCGCACCGCGATCTCCGACGCGATCGCCGCGCTGAAGACCGCTGCGGAAGGCGACGACCCGGCCGACATCGAGGCCAAGTCGCAGTCGCTCGCCGAAGCTTCGATGAAGCTCGGCCAGGCCATGTACGAAGCCTCGCAGAAGGAAGCGGCCGAAGCCGACGCCAAGGCGGATGCCGCCAAGGATTCGGACGTGGTCGACGCCGACTTCGAGGAAATCGACGAAGACGACGACAAGAAGAAGTCGGCTTGAGCCGGCTGACGGCGAATAAGTGCAAAAGCCCGGCGCGAAGCCGGGCTTTTTTGCAACCTTGCCTGAAAAAGTGACGGAAAAACCCGGAGCGAGCCCGGCTTGGTACTAGCATCCGAGAAACATCGCTCCTAAATCCAAGACCATGCCGGCAAACGTCGCCAACAATGCTTGAAGACATTGAGCATCCGGACAGCGGGAAAAAATGAAAGCTGATTTCTACGAAACGCTGGGCGTGCAAAAAGGCGCCGACGAGAAGGAACTCAAGAGCGCTTTCCGCAAGCTCGCCATGCAGTTCCATCCCGACCGCAATCCCGGCGACGGTGCCTGCGAGCACAAGTTCAAGGAAATCAACGAAGCCTACGAGACGCTGAAGGATCCGCAGAAGCGCGCCGCCTATGACCGTTTCGGCCACGCCGCCTTCGAGCAGGGCGGCATGAACGGCGCGGCGCACGGCTTTGGCGCCGGCGGCTTCGCCGACATCTTCGAGGACATCTTCGGCGACATGATGGGCGGCCGCCAGCGCCGTTCCTCCGGCGGCCGCGAACGCGGCGCCGACCTGCGCTACAACATGGAAATCACGCTGGAAGAAGCCTTTTCCGGCAAGACGGCGCAGATTCGCGTGCCAGCCTCCATCTCCTGCTCGGAATGCTCCGGCAGCGGCGCCAAGCCCGGCACGCAGCCGGTGACCTGCTCGATGTGCCACGGCCACGGCAAGGTGCGCGCCACGCAAGGCTTCTTCTCGATCGAACGCACTTGCCCGCAATGCCAGGGTCGCGGCCAGACGATCAAGGATCCCTGCCCGAAATGCGCCGGACAAGGCCGGGTCACCGAGGAGCGGTCGCTGTCGGTCAACATCCCGGCCGGCATCGAGGACGGCACCCGCATCCGGTTGGCCAATGAGGGCGAGGCCGGCCTGCGCGGCGGACCTTCCGGCGACCTCTACATCTTCCTGGCGGTCAAGCCGCACGAATTCTTCCAGCGCGACGGCGCCGATCTCTATTGCAAGGTGCCGATCTCGATGACGACGGCGGCGCTTGGCGGCTCCTTCGAGGTCACCACGCTCGATGGCACCCAGACCAAGGTCAAGGTGACGGAAGGCACGCAGAACGGCCGCCAGTTCCGGCTCAAGGGCAAGGGCATGCCGGTGCTGCGCCAGCCCAATGTCGGCGACCTCTACATCCAGACGGCGGTCGAGACGCCGCAGAACCTGACGCGCCGCCAGCGCGAATTGCTGGAGGAGTTCGAGCAGCTCTCCTCGAAGGACAATTCGCCCCAGTCGAGCGGCTTTTTCGCGCGCATGAAGGACTTTTTCGAGTCGTTCGGCGAGAGCTGATCACTACGGGCCCGCGTTCCGGTGCGGACGGTTCCCAAGCGTCATCAACATCTTATGCCAGCTTGACGCCTTGCCTTGTCCCACCCACCTGCTAAGTAGCGGATCGGGGGCTGAGCATTGAGGAGAGCTCGCATGGCACGTAGTCCCGGGTTGCGCAAAGCGCTGGCCGAAAAATTCGACGACGAGCTGAAGTTCTTCAAAGGCTGGATCGACAAGCCGAAAACGGTCGGCTCGATCGTTCCCACCAGTTCCATCACCGCCCGCAAGATGGCCTCGATCGTCAATCCGAGATCGGGCCTGCCTGTGCTCGAGGTCGGGCCCGGCACCGGCGTCATCACCCGCGCCATCCTCGCCCAGGGCGTGAAGCCGGAAAACCTCTACGCGGTCGAATATTCGACCGACTTCGTGCGCCATCTGCGCCGGCTCTATCCCGGCGTCAACGTGATCGAGGGCGACGCCTTCAATCTCAACGCCACGCTCGGCGACAAGCGCGACATGGTGTTCGATTCGGTTGTCTCCGGCGTGCCGCTGCTCAACTTCCCGGTCGCCCAGCGCATCGCTTATATCGAAAGCCTGCTCGACCGCATTCCCGTCGGCAGGCCGATCGTGCAGCTGACCTACGGCCCGCTGTCGCCGATCCCGCCCGGCCGCGGCGACTACACGGTCAAGCATTTCGATTTCATCATCCGCAACATCCCGCCGACGCAGCTGTGGATCTATCGGCGCGAGGCGCATTAGTTTCTAAACGTGAAACCGTTCGCCAATCCCCAGCGATGGCAGCGTCATTGGTGATTGGCCTAAAACGCCGCCACTTCGTCATCCACGGGCGGAGCAAGGAGCGAAGCGACGCGGCGCAGACCCGAGGATCCATTCCGTGACTTCGAAGCGTCGCGACGATCCGGAATTCTGCTCCGCTGCGCTCTACGATCAGGGTAACGGAATGGATCCTCGGGTCTTCGCGACGCCGCTTCGCGGCTGCTCCGCCCGTGGATGACGAAGTTCGTAGGTCGCAACCAATCCTTCGACGTTTTCTGCCCTCTACGCGTTGATTTGAATTACCCTTGGCTGTACCTGTCCCCGAACAAGGGTGGCCGATGGCATTGATCCCAAGAATCCTCGTCTTCGCCGGCTCGGTCCGGACCGGCGCCTATAGCGGCCGGACCGCCGATGTGGCGCGGAAGGAACTCGCCATGCAGGGCGCGGAGGTGACGCGCATCTCGCTCGGCGACTATGCGCTGCCGATCATGGACGAGGACCTGGAAAAGGAAAAAGGCATCCCCGAGAACGCGATCAAGCTCGGCTATCAGATCGCGGCCCATGACGGGCTGCTGATCGCGACGCCTGAATATAACGGCTCGATCCCACCATTGCTCAAGAACTCGATCGACTGGGTGAGCCGGATACGGCGCGACGGCAGCCGCGCGTTCAGGCCGCTTGCCGGCAAGCCGGTCGGGCTCTGCTCGTCCTCGGAGGGCAAATTCGCCGGCATACGCTGCATCAACCATTTGCGCGCGGTGCTGGTGCGCTGCCAGATGGAGGTGATCACGCCGGAATGCTCGGTCTCCGAGGCCGATCAGGCGTTCGCCGAGGACGGACAATTCAAGGACGCCAGACTACACCAATCGATGGAGCGCCTATGCCGCACACTGATCGAAACCTCGCGCATGCTGTCCACCCGGATCGAGGCGTGATCAATTTCGCGGAGGCCGACACGATGCGCGACCGGCTGATCGTCGGGCTCGACCTGCCGACGCTGAAGGAGGCCGAAAGAGCGGTGCGCGAGCTCGAGGGCGCCGTCTCCTTCTACAAGATCGGCTACCAGCTTGCCTTCGCCGGCGGGCTCGATTTCGCTCGGGAACTCGCAAGCGGCGGCACGAAAGTGTTCCTCGACATGAAGCTGCTCGACATCGACAACACGGTGGCCAAGGGTGTCGAGAACATCGTCAAGATGGGCGTCTCGATGCTGACGCTGCATGCCTATCCCAAGGCCATGAAAGCAGCGGTCGAGGCGGCCAAGGGCAGCGATCTGTGCCTGCTCGGGGTGACCGTGCTGACCTCGATGGATGAGCAGGACATGATCGACGCCGGCTATGAGTACGACCCGCACACGCTGGTGCTCAGGCGCTCCGAACAGGCGCTGCATGCCGGCATGGGCGGTATCGTCTGCTCGGCCGAGGAAGCCGAGGCGGTGCGCCGGATCGTCGGACCCGACATGGCGGTGGTGACGCCGGGCATCCGTCCGTCGGGCAGCGACCATGGCGACCAGAAGCGCGTGGTGACGCCGGCACAGGCGATCCGCAACGGCTCCAGCCACCTTGTCGTCGGCCGGCCGATCGTCGCGGCGCCGGACCGCCGCGCCGCGGCCGAGGCGATCCTCGCCGAAATGCAATCCGCCTGAAGGACCAGTTCGGAAACTCTACTCCGGCGGTCATCCGGCGGCGTTTTCTGCGCTTCCGGTGCTCACGTACTTTAAGTACGCTCCGCTCCGGCCTTCGCCGGCCGAAGCCCTCATAAGTGTCTGCGCTCTATGAGGCTACGGTCGGCGTAGGCCGGTTCTCGAAAACACCACCAACTGCCTCACCGGAGCGACTTTCCGAACTGGTCCTCGCTCGCGAAAGACAGACAGGAGAAAAAATTATGCCGAAGGGATATTGGATCGCGCGTGTCGATGTGCGCGACGCCGAGGGCTACAAGGACTATGTCGCCGCCGCGAAGCCGGCTTTCGAGCGCTTCGGCGGGAAGTTCCTGGCGCGCGGCGGCGAGCATGAAAAGGCCGAGGGACCTGGACGCGCCCGCAACGTGATCATCGAGTTCGAATCGCTTGCGGCGGCGCATGAGTGCTACCACTCGCCTGAATATCAGCGCGCCGTCGCCATCCGCCAGAAAGTGGCCGACGGCGAGATCGTCCTGGTCGAGGGGGTTTAGTTCGTCGCGGGCGTCCACCTTGTCGTCATCCACGGGCGGAGCAAGGAGCGTAGCGACGCGGCGCAGACCCGAGGATCCATGCCGTGACTTCAGCGCGCCGCTACGGTCCACAATTCTGCACCGCTGCACTCCACGGCCGAGGCAACGGCATGGATTCCGGGGTCTGCGCCGCGTCGCTTCGCTCCTTGCTCCGCCCTGGAATGACGAAGTCGTTAGGTCTTAGCCAATCATGAATGTCACAACGACAGCCTGTTGGCCGCCGTCTGCGCCATCGCGTCGGCGAGTTCCATGCCCCACTGCCTACGGCAATAATCGCGGAAATCGAAGCAAGGCAGGCCCGGGCAGACTTCGAACTCGATGAGATGCGCGGTGTCGTCGGCCTCGACCCTGAAATCGACGGAAAAGACATCTTTCAGGCCGAGACCGCTTATCAGTTTCTGCGCGATGGCGCGGATTTTCCGATCAGCCTCCGGCTGACTGGCGCCCACGGCCTCAAGCTCCGGCTCGACATAAGTGCCTGCATCCTTCGCGGCCTGGCCGGTCTCGCCATAGAGCGCCATGCTATCGGCCATGGTCTGAAAGTCGCCGCCGGAATCGACGAAGAAGATGCCGAGCGCATCGGTGCCGGTTTCGTGTTTGAGCCCAAGGAAGCTCGCCCGCACGTTGCGGCCGGCGACATAGGGCTGGACGACGACATCGTCGCGATAATGGGCAAAGACGCGCCGGCTAAGCTCCAGCGCATGGCCGAGATCGCTGATGCGCGAATCCGGCCAGATACCGATCTTGGCGCCGAGCCGGTTGGGCTTGACGAACCAGCCTTTGGGCGAGGCCGGCGGCTCGACGAGCCATTCGCCATTGCGGGCAAGGCCGGCTTGCGGCGCCGGAAGACCGAGCGCGCCAAGCACGGCGCCACAGCGGAGCTTGTCCTGGCAGAGCGCGAAAAGGGAATCGTCGGCGCCGATGGTGCGCAAGCCATTCAGCCGCGCCATTGCGGGTGCCGCCCCGCCGCGGAAATAGGCGATGCCGTCGGTCAGCGTCCAGACCAGCGTCGTCGCCGGGTCGGCTTTCGCCAGAACCGGCGCCGCATCGTCGAGCTCGACAGGCTTGAAAGCGAGGCCGCGCTTCTCGCAAGCCGCGGTCAGCTGCCCGAATTCCGGCGCGAGATCGGTCGACTGCGCCAGGTAAGACGAGATCTCGATGGCGCGCTCCGTTGGATAGCCCTCGGCGATAAGCCGGTCGAAACAGGGCTTTTCCGGTTCGTAGACAAGGATCAGCGTCGGCTGCGGCATCGAAAGCTCCGGGCGAAATCAGGCGTACCATCGCATGGCTGCTGCAATCGGCTTGCGGGAAACCGACCGGGCCGGGCGGTTGCGCGATAATAAGCCAGTCGCTACGGCGAAGGCGCCGAACCGTTCTCACGCTTTTCATGGAATTGCTCCAGTTCCCAGCGCAGGGATTTGTTTGCCTTGGGGGCGGCATGCCTTGGAGATTAGCCGAAACGCCCATCACGATCGTCATCCACGGGCGGAGCAAGGAGCGAAGCGACGCGCGCAGACCCGAGGATCCATTCCGTTACGTCGAAGCACCGCTCACGGTGCAGAATTCTGTTCCGTTGTGCCATTCGGCCGAGGTCACGGAATGGATTCCAGGGTCTGCGCGCGTCGCTTCGCTCCTTGCTCCGCCCTGGAATGACGAGGTTGAGAGGCTTCGGCCGATCTCCAGCGTTTGCGCTGATTTCATGGAATGAGCGGTGAAAGCCTTGCCCCTCGACAAACGGCGATCTTTCAAAATCTCTCTATCGAAGAATTAATGCATGTCGCCCAGAAGTGCGCAGCGGTTCCTGGGACAACGACATGCATCAAAACAAAGACTTAAAGCGCGTCGCCTGAAGCCGTTTCGGCGCGACGCGCTTTAAGCGATCAGCACGCGCGGCTCGAAACGGCCTTTGACCGGGATATCGAGCAGGAAGGTCATGCCAGCCTGCGGATCGAGAGCGCGCTGCTTCTCGTCCTTGCCTTTCCAGGCCGAGGTCACCGCCAGGCGGTCGGCTTTCTGGCCGACAAAGGCCGGGCAGGAAGCCTGCGTGACCGGCATGGCGATCTCGCGCAGCAGCGTGCCGTCCGGCGCATAGGCCTTCACCGCCCTGCCGCCCCAGACGGCATTCCACAGCACGCCGTCGCGGTCGACGACCGAGCCGTCGACATAGCCTTTCGAGGAGCGATGATCGACGAACACTTTCGCTTCGCCTGCCGGCAAACCGGTCGCCGGATCGCAGGCCACACGCATCAGAAGCCCGGTCGCGGTGTCGGTGTAGTAGGCGATCTTGCCGTCTTCCGAGAAGCAGATGGAGTTCGAGACGGTGATGCCCGAAAACAGCCGGCGCAATTCGCCCTTGAAGAACCAGTAGATCGAGCCGGCGCCCTTCTCCTCGTCCTTGCCCATCGTGCCGGTCCAGAAGGCGCCGCAGGGATGGACGCGGGAATCGTTGGAGCGCGTCAGCGGGTTGTCGGCCTCGATCGGCGTGTGCAGCGTCAGCCTGCCGGTCTTGACGTCACGTACCTGAAGGCCGATCTCGGTTGCGATGAGCTGGCTATCGGCGTCGATGACGGCGATTGCGCTCGCCATGACGCCCAGGTCATGAATTTTCAGCGCTCCGGCGAGCGGCTTTTCCAGGAGCTTGCCGTTGACGATGTCGAACCAGAACAGCGTGTCGGTGGCGGGATCGTAGCTCGGGCCTTCGCCGAGCTCGCAGATGTGGTCGGAAAAAACCGAAACGCCGTCCATCGTCATCCTCCGAAAGCTTCGTCCCAGGCAGCGACCGCGGCGCGGGCGCACTGCGCGACGTCCTCGACGCTGGCACCCGGCTTGTAGAGGCTCGAGCCCAGGCCGAATACGCTGACGCCGACCGCCTTGTAGCCGGCAAAATCCTTGTCGGAAACGCCGCCGACGGCGCCGACCAGAGTCGCCGCCGGCAGCACCGCGCGGATCGCCGCGATGCCGCTCGATCCAAGCACGCTGGCCGGGAAGAATTTCAGCGCCGAGGCCCCTAACCGGATCGCCTGGAAGGCCTCGGTGGGCGTGAACACGCCCGGCATCGTCACCATGCCGTGATGCATGGCGCGGCCCATGACCTCGGCATCGATGTTGGGGCTGACCAGCAATTTGCCGCCGGCCTTGTGCAGGGCATCGACATCGGCGGCGGTCAGCACCGTCCCGGCGCCGACCAGCGCGGTTTGCGGAAGCGCCTTGACCAGATCGGCGATAGAGACGAACGGCTCCGGCGAATTGAGCGGCACCTCGATGGCCTCGATGCCGGCGTCATATACCGCCCTGCCGATCGCCACGGCCTCGGACGGCTTGAGGCCGCGCAGGATGGCGACAAGGCCGCGTTTCAATTTCGGGAAGGGTGCGGTCTGGCTCATGAAGCGCCTCCAGTCATGCCGTTCTCGCGCGCGGCCTCGACGAGACCGGCGCGCACCGCTTCATCGGCGTCGACAGTGCGAAAAGCAAGGCCGGCAAAGCCGAGCGCCGCGCCATAAAGCGTCGCCAGCGCGCCGGAGGCGATCAAAGCAACCGGCGCGTCGCTCGCGCCGTAGCGGCGCCTTGCCGAGGCGATCTCGCCGCCGATCAGAAGGCCGGACAGGCATGCCGCCGCATCGGCGGGCTGCAGATCCTGCAAGAGCCCGGCGGCGCGGATGGCAAACAGTTTCGAGGTGACGTCGCCGCCTTCGCCGAGCGCCCGTTCGCACCATTGGCGGAAGAACGGACTGTCCGCGGCGACCGGAGCGGGATGCTCGCCCAGCGAATGTTTCAGGATCGAGTGCGTGGCTAAAACCGAAAACAATTCGCCGGTCGGCCAGGTGCCAAAACCTTCGACCGCACCGTCCGCGACCGCGACCCATTTGGAATGGGTGCCGGGCATGCAGACGAGATGGCGTCCCTTTGCCGGCAAACCGGCGCCGGCAAGCTGGGTTTCCTCGCCGCGCATGACATCCGGTGCCTCGGCCAGGCGCTGCGCGAGGCCGGGCACGATGCGGATGTCGCGGCTCGCACCGTCGACGCGGGCAGCGCCGCGCAAAATGGCGCCGATCGGCGCCGGCACGGTGACGTAAGGCGCCTCGATCCAGCCCTGTCGGGAACCAGCCATGCCGCAGATGATGACCGGCAGCGTTTCCGGCGCGCCCATGGCGGCAAGATGGCCTTCCAGCACCTTGGCAAAACCTTTTTCGCGCGCGGTGATCAGCCCGTCGTCGCCGCGCCGCTCTGCAAGCACCTTGCCCGAGCCGTCGAGCAGCCATGCCCTGAGCCTGGTCGTGCCCCAGTCGAGCGCGGCAACCGCGGGCGCCGGGCTCACAGGAAACCTCCATCGACGATCAGCATCTGCGCGGTGAGCATGCGCGAGGCGTCCGACGCCAGGAACAGCACCGTGCCCACCATGTCGTCGGGCTGCATGACGTCCTTGATGCATTGCTTGGCGACATGGGCGGCAAGCCCCTGATCCGTGACCCAGAGCTCGCGCTGGCGCTCGGTGATGACCCAGCCCGGCGCCACCGCGTTGACGCGGATGCGGTCGGCGCCCAGCTTGCCGGCGAGGCCCTTGGTGAGACCGAGTATGCCCGCCTTGGCAGCGGTGTAGGCAGGCATATCGGGGTGGTTGATCAGATAGGAGGTGGAGGTGAAGTTGATGATCGAGCCGCCGCCGGCGCGCTTCATGCCGGGCGCCACGGCCTGCGCGGTGAAGAAATGCGGCCGCAGGTTGATGGCGAGGTTGTTGTCCCAGAACTCGACCGTGACGTCCTCGACCGCGTGGCGGTCATCGAGCGCGGCGTTGTTGACGAGCGTGGTCACGTCGCCATGCGCCTCTGCCGCCCTGGCCGCGGCGGCGCGCAGCGCCTCGATGTCGCGCAGGTCGGCCTTGAGATAGAGCGGGCGGCGGCCAAGCTCCTTCTCCAGCCGGTCGGCGAGGGCGGTGCTTGGCTTGTCGGCGATGTCGATGAAGGCGACCCTGGCGCCCTGGCGCATAAAGCCTTCGGTCAGCGCCGCGCCGATGCCGGAGCCGCCGCCGGTGATCAGCACCGAGGCGCCGTCGAGGTCGGCGAACCGCGCCGATGGCATCATGATCTGTTCTCCCGTTTGGCCGGCGCGCATCCTAGCCAGACAAGGCGCGGGAGCAAGCGGGAACATTGGATTTCCGGTCTAAATGTCAGACAAATGATCGGGGCCGTGCCGGAGCAGCGGCCGCCAGCCATCGGAACGGCCGGAAAGCCGGGATCAGATCGCCTTGGCGTGCAGCGCGCCGCGATAGGAATCGCGCAGATAGCCGAGCGTGGCGTCGGCATCGGCCGGCTTGCCGAACAGATAGCCCTGCCCGCCGGCGCAGCCGAACTGGACGAGGCGATCGGCCTGCGCCTCGTCCTCGATGCCTTCGGCGACGACATCCATGCCGAGCCCTTCGCACATGGCGAGGATGGCGCGGATGATGTGCTCCGAGGGCCGGTCGTCGAGGATGGAGGAGACGAAGGCGCGGTCGATCTTCAGCTTGTCGAAATGGAACTCGCGCAGGCGGCCGAGCGACGACTGGCCGGTGCCGAAATCGTCGAGCGAGACGCGGATGCCGACGCGGCGCAGATCCTCGACGATCTTCTCGGCCGAGGCCGGATCGTTCATCAGGCCGGTCTCGGTGATCTCGATCTCCAGCCGGCGCGGATCGAAGCCGGTGCGGTCGAGGATGGCCAGGATATGCAGGCCGGTGTTCTGGTCGACGAGCTGCGAGGGCGACAGGTTGAAGGACAAGAACAGTTCCTTCGGCCAGCTACGCGCCGCCTCGGTCGCCTTGCGCAGCACCAGCTGCGACAGCGGGCCGATGATGCCGCGTTCCTCGGCGATCGGGATGAAGACGGATGGCGGCACGACGCCGAGGTCGCGATCGGTCCAGCGCGCCAGGGTCTCGAAGCCGATGGTGCGGCGGCTGTTCAAGTCGACGATCGGCTGGAAATGCGGCTCGACCTCGCCGGCCGAGACGGCGCGGCGCAGCGCCTGCTCGATGCGGGTGACGCGCTTGGCCGCCTCCTCCATCTCGCGGGTATAGACGACGACGCGGCCACGGCCCGAGCGCTTGGCGTGATAGAGCGCGGTCTCGGCCTTGTTGACGAGGATCTCGGTGGTCTCATCGCCGGAATAGAACAGCGAGCAGCCGACCGAGGCCGAAAGCCTCGCGGTGCGCTCGCCGACATCATAGGGTGCCGACAGGATCTCGATCAGCATGCGCGACTTCTCGGCCGCCTGCTCCTCCGAGAACACCATCGGGTAGAGATAGGCGAATTCGTCGGCGCCGATACGGCAGACGGTGGAATAGCCATCCATCGAGGCGCGCAGCCGCATCGCCACCTGGATCAGGATGTCGTCACCGGCCTTGTGGCCGAACAGGTCGTTGATCGGCTTGAAGCCGTCGAGGTCGAGGATGCCGACGGTGAAGGGCGCGGGATCGTCGGCGCGGTCGCTTATCAGGCGATCGACCTTGTCGAAGAAGCGACGATGGTTGCCGAGCCCGGTCAACGAATCCGTGAAGGCCAGATCCGTGTTTTCCTTGCCTGGCTGACCGGTGCCAAACGTCGTTTGCATCATGCCTCTGTTCTGATGTCGGTATTTTCGGCCAGACTGGCAGCAAAGCGTTTAGGAAAAGTATCGGAAAATCGATTTTCCATCGTCTGGGAGTTGCTTGGCTCGCCGGCGGCTGTTCAGCTTAACGGCAAGAGAGGGCAACCCAGCCCAAATATTCGTTTATGCGTAATTTCTAATGGAAATATCGAACGGTCTTTTCCCGAGATATAGCTTCCGTTCAAGCAGTTGCAGATGAAAGGCCGTTTCGAGCTTTCGGGAATTGCCTAGCCGGCTTGCCTGACACGATAGAGTTCGATCGGGCCGCCCTTCTCGCCGACCGGCTCGAGCCAGGCCGGCACGGAGCCGCGCAGCAGGCCGGCGAGGAAGCCTTGCGGAGCCTTCCGGGTCAGGATTAGGGTCTCGGCATTGCCGGGGCAGACGGCGACGACGCCGACGCGATGTGCCTCGACGATTGCCCGCGCATCATCGGCCGAGCCGAGAAAGGCGTCCAGCGCCAGGAGATTGCCGGCGACATTGCGGTGGTAGGGGCCGGCGAAGGCGCGATGGCCGCTATAGGCGAGGACCGGCGCCCCGAGATTGGAGATCGTCAGCACGGTGGTGTCGGCCATGGCGCCGAGCGGCGCGAAGGTGACCTTCTTCTCGCAGGTCTTGTCTACAGCGCCGCCCTCGGCGACGGCCTTGCCTTTTTCCAACGCCACCGAGGCGGCCGCGGCGACGCCCGTCCAGACCGGATTGATCGAGACCAGCCAGACGGCCGCAAGGCGCAGCGCCACGCCGAGCGAGGAACTGGTTTCGGCCCGCGCCCGCCATTTGGCGATCCAGGCCGACAGCGGAACGACCGCAAAGGCGATCGAGAAGGTGGTGCCGCGCACCTGCCAGGCGCCGACCGCGAAAGCGACGGCGAGCAGTGCCGTGACGAGGCTGTCCTGCCGCCGCCAGCCGCCGCGGCGGAAACGCAGCGCCATCAGGATGATCGCGACCAGCGGCGTGGCGTAACGCGCCGCCACGCGCGCCGGATCGCGGACAAGCAGCGTGAACAGCGACTGGGCCTCGTCGATATGGTCGAGCCACAGTTCCTTGAGGCGCGGATCGAGGGAGGCGTAGGGGGCTGAGAGGCATTGCGGGAACAGAACCGCCACGACCACGCCGAGGGCGACGCCCAGCGCCGCAAGCGACACCAGCCTGCGCCGCAAGCTGCCGGCGGCGGGCTCGACGGAGGCGATTGCCGCCAGCCCCACGCCGGCAATGGCCGCGACGACGAACTGCGCGACCGAGAAGGCATCGCACTGTGCCACGCCCCACGCGGACGGCGAGACGGTGGTGACGAAGACAAGTGCCGCAACGCCGGCGAAGCCGAGACCGAAATCCCGGGCGATCGCCCGCTCGCCGTTTGGATCGGCGACGAACAGCAGCGCCACGCAAAGGCCGATGGTGGCGACGTAGGGCGCGGTTTCCATGCCGACGGCGAGCGTCAGCGCGGCGCAGAGGCCGGACCATAGCGCGGCCCAGTGCCGCGCGGGCGCTTCGAGCAGCAAAGCGAGGCTTGCCATGGAGAGCATCAGCTGGACGTTGTGGTGATCGAGCGCGCCGGGGTCGTAGATGCCGATGAAATAATAGCCGGCCGCGCCGATCAGGATGGCGGGCAGCACCGCGCCACCGCCGCCGAAGCTGCGCGCGGCGCGGGCGGTGAAGAACAAGGTCGACCAAAGCAGCAGCGCCGGCCACAGCACCTGCGCCACGTCCTCGCCGAGCGGCCTGCTGCCGGTGAGCGCCGAGGCGGCAAGCGCGATGGCGGCGATCGGCGCATCCACCAGCCTCGACCAGTGCATGACGAAACCACCTTCCAGCCCCATCCGGTACTGGTGCAGGTCGAACCAGCCCTGGCCGGCCAGCAGGTCGCGGACCTCGACGAGGCGCAGCAGGTTGTCGTTGTCGCCGCCCGCATCGGTCAGTTGGCCAAAGCCGGCCCATGCATTGAAGGCGAAGCCGAGCAGGGCGGCCAGCAGCGCCAGCACCAGATCGGACTTCCAGGTGGCGGCGCCGTTCTCGGCTGTGCCCATTGCCATGGCCTTTGAAGGGAGAGGATCGGGTTTAAACCTAGCCTTAACGGCTTCAATAAATAGTAAAACGGCTCGAAGGGGCCGGCACAAAGGCGGCCGGAGGCTGATCGAGCGTCCGGAGACAGACATGCCGCATGCAGTCCGCCACGAGCCGGTCATCGCCGTGCTCCTGCCTTGCTACAATGAGGAGCTGACGATCGGCGATGTCGTGCGGCGCTTCCGCGAGACGCTGCCTTCGGCCGCGATCTACGTCTACGACAACAATTCCAAGGACCTCACGGCGCTGAAAGCCCGCGCCGCCGGCGCCACCGTCGTGCGCGAGCCGCGCCAGGGCAAGGGCAATGTGGTGCGGCGCATGTTCGCCGACATCGACGCGGACATCTATGTGATGGCCGACGGCGACGGCACCTACGCGCCGGAGGATGCGCCGCAACTGATCAACGTGCTGCAGACCGAGCGCTGCGACATGGTGGTGGGCACCAGGCGCGGCGTGACCGACGATGCCGGCCGCAACGGCCACGCCTTCGGCAACCGCGTCTTCAACCGCCTCTACAAGGGCCTGTTCGGGACCGACTTCACCGATATCTTCTCCGGCTACCGGGTGTTTTCACGCCGCTTCGTCAAGAGCTTCCCCGCCGTTTCCGGCGGCTTCGAGATCGAGACCGAGATGTCGGTGCACGCCTCGCAGCTCAAGCTGCCGGTGAGCGAGATGGCGCTCGATTACGGCCGCCGCCCGGAAGGCTCGTCGTCGAAGCTGTCGACCTTCCGCGACGGCGCCAGGATTCTGTGGATGTTCGCCATGCTGGTGAAGGAGACGCAGCCGCTGCGCTTCTTCGGCACGTTCGCGCTGTTCTTCCTGGCGGCGAGCATCGGCCTGATGATCCCCGTGCTGGTCGAATTCGCGGAGACGGGACTGGTGCCGCGCATGCCGACCTGGGTGCTGTCGATCGGCATGCTGCTGCTGGCCATGCTCTCGATGATGACCGGCCTCATCCTCGATTCGGTATCGCGCGGCCGGGCCGAGCAGAAGCGCATCTTCTACCTGTCGATTTCCTCCGGCCGGGCCGAGCGCGGGATATCCGCGCAAGCCGCGCCGAAGAGCGAGCCGGGCAAGGCCCCAAGGGCGGCCTAGAGCATGATCCCGAAAAGTGGGAACCGGTTTTCGGAGAAAGATCATGCTCCAACAAAGAGTTAGATCCGTGAGGGCGATTCAACGAAACGCCATCACGATCTAGTGGGTGGCATAGTGGGCCGCCTCGTCCGCTTCGCCTTCACCGGCGGCATCGGTTTCGTCGCCGACGCGGCGGCGCTCTGGCTGCTGCTAGCCATCACGCCGCTCGGCGCGCTTTCGGCACGCGTGCTGTCGATCGGCTTTGCGCTCTGCGTCACCTGGCAGATCAACCGCCATCTGACCTTCTCGCCGTCGAGCCGAAGCATCGCGCAGGAAGGCGCGCGCTATGGCGGCGTCGGCATCGCCACCGGCATCGTCAACTACCTGGTCTATTGCGCGCTGCTCTTCGCAATGCCGGCGCTGGCGGCGCTCGCCTTTGCCTCGATCGTCGCCATGGCGCTGTCCTTCCTTGGATATTCCAGGCTGGTCTTCGACCGCTGAGACTGTTTGGAAATTCTACTCTGGCGGCCATCTGATGGCGTTCTCTGCGCTTCCGGTGCTCACGGACCTGAATGTCCGCTCCGCTCCGGTTCTCGAAACCACCACCATATGACTCGCCAGAGCGAATTTCGAAACAGTCTCTAAGCGTCTGCACCAAGCGAGCACGATTGGCAGACGCCGCCGATTTCCTTATATCGGCGGCAGAGCACGCCGGAGAGAAAAAATGCCGCTGAAGATCGCCGTCCAGATGGACCATGTCTCCACCGTGTCGATCGCCGGCGACACGAGCTTCGCGCTGTCGCTCGAGGCGCAGCGGCGCGGCCACAAGCTTTTCCACTATACGCCCGACCGGCTGTCGCTGCGGGACGGCAAGGTGTTCGCGCGCATCGAGGAGATGCAGGTGCGCGACGAGAAGGGCAACCACTATTCGCTTGGCGAAAAAGTACGCACCGACCTCTCCGAGATGGACGTGGTGCTGCTGAGGCAAGACCCGCCCTTCGACATGAACTACATCACCACCACGCACATACTGGAGCGCATCCATCCGAAGACGCTGGTGGTCAACGACCCGGCCTGGGTGCGCAACAGCCCGGAAAAGATCTTCGTCACCGAATTCCCGGACCTGATGCCGGAAACGCTGATCACCAAGGATCCCCAGGAGGTCGCCGCCTTCCGCAAGGAGTTCGGCGACATCATCGTCAAGCCGCTCTACGGCAATGGCGGCGCCGGCATCTTCCATCTGCACGAGGCCGACCGAAACCTCGCCTCGCTGCTCGAAATGTTCGGCCAGCTGTTCCGCGAGCCCTATATCGTGCAGCGCTACCTCAAGGACGTGCGCAAGGGCGACAAGCGCATCATCCTGATCGACGGCGAACCGGTTGGCGCCATCAACCGCGTGCCGGCCGAGCACGATTCCCGCTCCAACATGCATGTCGGCGGCCGCGCCGAGAAGACCGAGCTGACGGAGCGCGAGCGCGAGATCTGCGCCCGCATCGGGCCTTCTCTGAAAGAACGCGGCTTCATCCTGGTCGGCATCGACGTGATCGGCGACTACATGACCGAGATCAACGTCACCTCGCCGACCGGCGTGCGCGAAGTGCAGCGCTTCGGCGGCGCGGATATCGCGAGCCTGTTCTGGGATTGTGTGGAGGGGAAGCGGGGGTAGTTCTCGCCACGACGCAGGCGGCGCTCCAAGCATCGGGCTTGTCGATGCCGCCGGAGAATAACGAGGCGCGCAGTTGCTCGCGTTCTCGTAATGTTCTTGCCCAAGGCGAAAATCTGTGGTTGTCTAGCCTGATTTCGCTCGCGGCCTGATCGCAGGATCACGCGAGCCGATATTGGGGGCTTGAGACAAATGGTGGCGCGGGTTCGCACGGTCGCTTTCCAGGGCATCGAGGCCGTTCCGGTCGATGTCCAGGTGATGGTCGGGCCGGGCAAGGTCGGCATGCAGATCGTCGGCCTGCCGGACAAAGCGGTGGCCGAGAGCCGCGAGCGGGTGCAGGCGGCGCTGCACGCATCGGGTCTGTCGATGCCGTCGAAGAAGGTGACGGTGAACCTCGCGCCGGCCGATCTTCCCAAGGAAGGCAGCCATTACGACCTGCCGATCGCGCTCGGCCTGATGGCGGCGCTGGGCGCCATACCCGGCGACATGCTGGCCGGCTATGTGGTGCTGGGCGAATTGTCGCTCGACGGCACGATCGCAGGCGTTGCCGGCGCGTTGCCGGCGGCGATCGGCGCCAATGCCGAAGGCAAGGGCCTGATCTGTCCCTTCGCCTGCGGACCGGAGGCGGCCTGGGCCGGCAAGGATTTCGACATATTGGCGCCGCGCAGCCTGATCGCCGTCGCCAACCATTTTCGCGGCACGCAGGTGCTGTCGCGGCCCGAGGCCGGCATAAAGCTCGCCGCGCGCGACCTGCCTGACCTCGCCGACATCAAGGGCCAGGAAAGCGCCAAGCGGGCGGTCGAAGTGGCGGCGGCCGGCGGCCACAACCTTCTAATGGTCGGGCCGCCCGGCTCGGGCAAGTCGATGCTGGCGCAGCGCCTGCCTTCGATCCTGCCGCCGCTGGCGCCGAAGGAGCTGCTCGAAGTGTCGATGATCGCCTCCGTCGCCGGCGAGCTTGGCGAGGGCAAGTTGACCGACCGGCGGCCGTTCCGCGCGCCGCATCACTCCGCCTCGATGGCGGCGATGGTGGGCGGCGGTCTGCGCGCGCGTCCGGGCGAGGTCTCGCTCGCCCATCACGGCGTGCTGTTCCTCGACGAGCTGCCGGAGTTCACGCCGCAGACGCTCGATGCGCTGCGCCAGCCGCTGGAAACCGGCGACTGCATGATTGCGCGCGCCAACCACCGCGTCACCTATCCGGCGCGCATCCAGCTGGTGGCGGCGATGAATCCGTGCCGCTGCGGCATGTCGGGCGAGCCCGGCTATCGCTGCCTGCGCGGCGAGCGATGCCGTACCGACTACCAGGCGCGCATTTCCGGCCCGCTGCTCGACCGCATCGACCTTCGGATCGAGGTGCCGGCGGTCTCGGCAAGCGACCTGATCCGGCCGGACAAGGCCGAGACGAGTGGCGCGGTTGCGCAGCGCGTGGCGCGAGCGCGCGCCATGCAGCGCGAGCGGCTGGAAAGACTGGGAGCCGGCGCCACCACCAACGCGCATTGCCCGCCTTCGATCATCGAGGAGATCGCCAAGCCCGATAGTGCCGGCCTGACGCTGCTCAAGGACGCCAGCGAAAAGCTCGGCTTCTCGGCGCGCGCCTATCACCGCGTGCTGAAGGTGGCGCGCACGCTGGCCGACCTCGACGCCAGCGAGACGGTCGGCCGCATCCATCTCGCCGAGGCGATTTCCTACCGGATGAGCGCCGAGCGGATGGCGCAGGCGGCCTAAAGCAGGTCGCGTGAAAAAGGATTCACGCAACCTGCTTTAAGTCTTTGATCTTAAGCATGTCTTTGTCCCGAAACCGGGACCACTTTCGGGAGACATGCTTTAGACCTATGCGTTTCTAATCGGACCGCATCCGCAGCCAGGCCAGATCGCCCCGACCGATCCCACGTCAATCGGTCGTGGGGATCAGCTTCTGCAGCGTCGGCGCCAGGATCATGCCGAACGTCAGCACGTCGCCATAGGCCCGCGCGGAAATCATCGCTCCGTGCACGGTCGCCATGAAGGCCTCCGCCTCCACGCGCGGCGCGGCGGCGATCGTCAGTGAGCCTTGCGCGGCGCCGCGCTCGATGACGCCGGTCAGCCAACCCGAGAGAAACTGAAAATACGCCCGGACCTCCACGGCAACCTCCGGCGGAAGGGCGGGAAGCTCGCTGGCAAGCAGCGCGCAGACGCAGATCGGCCTGCTCGCGTCCTCGATGCACTGCGCCCAGAAGCCGGCATAGGTTCGCAGCAATTCCGGCGGCCCAGGCACATTGCGCTCAAGCTCCGTCATGCCCGTCACGGCATCCTCGAGGTAGCGCCGGACCAGGGTCTGCACGAGGTCGACCTTGCTGGGGAAATGGTGGTGGATGCTCGCCTTGCGGATACCGACCACCTCGGCGATATCGGCATAGCTGAACCCGTTGTAGCCGCCGGCGACGATGAACGTGCGCGCGGCGGCCAGGATGTCATCGGCGGTGTTCGAGGGCTTATCCATGGACATGCCTAGATCGTGATGGCGTTTCGTTGAATCGCCATCACGATCCAACTTTTTGTTGGGGCATGATCTTTCTCCGAAAACCGGTTCCCACTTTTCGGGATCATGCCTAACGCCCGGCGGAAGAAAGCTCAACTCGCGACCTGTCGCGCCTTGCGAAGCATATCGCCGACGGAAAGCCACACGGCGGACAGCAGGAAGTAGAAGGCGCCGAACGCGGCATAGGGCGCGACATTGGCGATGCCGATGGCTTCCGCGCTGCCCGCCATCTTGACGAAGAAGAGGCCGGCCAGCGCCGACTGGGCGCCGCTCAGGATCATCGCCCACTGCGCGCCGTTGGTCTTCCAGCGACGAACCGCCGTCAGCAGTTGAAATGCGCCGGCGACGACGGCCCAGACACCATAGACCGCGAGCACCGCGTTCATGCCGCGGCCAAGCGCGATGGCGACCGCGATCGCGGTGACGATGCTGACGACGAAATTGAGCAGCTGCGATCCGTTGCCGCGAAGCCCTCCGCTGCGCCGCGCGTCGACGTAGTTCGCAAGCGCGTCCCATAAGGGGTAGGCGACCAGCATGATTGCGGCGAGCTGCGGGACTGTCTTCGCGACGGTGAAGGCCGCCAGGACCCAGGCAGCCGATACGGCAAAGCGCAGATAATAGTAGCTTTTGAGCCAGGCGTTTGAGGACTGGGCGCGGTTCTGACCGCTCGTTTGTGCAGACATGACGATAATCTTCCTTTGGTTTTGCTGCCTACCTACTAGAAGGTAGATGGCAATCCGTCAAGCCATTTTCGAGGTGGCCGCCTGGAGCAATCCAGGAAAAGTGTGAGCGGTCAGGTTCGGCGACTCGCCGTAGCCCTCCGTCCGGAATTGCGTAAAAACAACGGGATAGAGCGGTTCGCCGTTTCCGTGAAACGGTGAAACGCTCTTCAGCGCCCCGCCTACTCCGCCAGATCCACAGTCTCGGTCGAATGCTCGGTGCAGATGAAGCAGCAGGTGTCGCAGGGCTGGTCGTTGTCTGGGCCGACGCCAGCGGAGACCTGGTCGTTGCCGACCACCCAGGCGCCCCAGCAGATATGCTCGCCCGGCTCGCAGGAGATCGGCACGGATTTGCGCGCCTTCGGCCGAATGAGGAAGACCTTGTCGTCGCCCGGCCAGACTTTTTGGCTGTCGCGGCTGAACAGCTCCACCGCAACGCCATCCGAGCGCTGGTTGCGCACGAAGACCGACATGTCGGCGGCGAAGGCCGGCGAGGTGAGGAGAAGAGCGGCAAGCAGAGCGCGAATCATGGCGAGGTCCCCGAGGGGAGTAGAGCACGGGTGGTGAAGCCGCGCGACCTTCCCTTCTCCCCTTGTGGGGTGAGAAGCGGTCCGCTTTAGCGGACGAAAAGCCAATTGCTTGGCTTTTCGAGCTTCGAACGCCCTGAGCCTGCGAAGGGCCGGGTGGTGACCGAGCGAAGCTCGGACGGATGAGGGGTGCTCCAGCTTGGCGAAGACGTTCGCCGCAACGTGCGCATGGCCGACGCCTCACTCCGCTGGAACACCCCTCATCCGGCCGCTTCGCGGCCACCTTCTCCCACAAGGGGAGAAGGGGGAGCCCTACCTTCTCACCACCACATGCGGCGCAAGCTTCCGCACTGCATCCACCAGATCCTCGCCGCGCACGTCGAGCGAGGAGATCTCCATGTGCACGGTGGTCTTGCCGAAAGGCATCAGGCCGAAAGCGTTGGCGGAGGAATATCGGATTGCGTCGGGCGGCTCCTCGGTGAGCTCGAAATTGAGCATCGCCGCGCCCTTGCCGCCGGCGGCAAGCCGCACGCTGCGCACCTTGCTCCACGGCACCAGCACGTCGCCGGCGCGACTATCGCGGAAGCCGTGGCTGTTCAGCGTCACCTTGACCGACGTGTCGAAGGCGCCGCGGGCGATGAAGACGCCGAGCCCCAGGCAGGCGGCGCTAAGCAGCGCGATCCACAGCACATGCCCGCCATCCGCGCCGGAAGCCACGCCCTGCAACGCGCCGAAGCCGAAGATGCCACCAAGCAGAAATGGACCGAGGGCGGGGAGGATCTTTCCCGAGAGGCTGTTGCGGATTTCGAGCGGCGCGGCCATCGCCTTCCCACTCAACGCTCCGCTTTCAGCAACGTCCAGATCCAGCCGATGAAGGTGAGGACCAGGAATGGATAGCCGAGCGCCGGCAGCGGCGACGAGGTGGGTAGAAGCGGCGCGCCCCACAGGATCATCAAGACCGAGACGGCGAAGAGCAACGCGGCGGCGAAAGCCGTGAGCCGCATCCAGAGCGCGAAGGTGTTTTGGGCGCTGGCCATGACCAGCCCCGCCGCCCACAGCGCAATGCCGCCGGCATAGGAAGGCACGCTCGCCTGCAATCCCGCCGCATTGCCGGCCAGAAGCAGGCTTTCGCCGGCGAGGAAGGTCAGGAAACCGGCCGCGACGAGGTCATTGCCAAGCCGCTGGTATTTCAGGGTGAGGAGTGCCGCGGCGACGACGACGCCCACGCCGTCGATGGTCCAAAGCGTCTCGCGCAGCGCATCGCTGGCAACGAAAGTGCCCGCCATGCCCAAAGCGCCGCCGATGGCGAGACCGATCGCGGCGACGGTATCCGAGGTGGAGCGCATGCGATGTCTCCCCAAGCTGGGGAGAGGATACAACGAGGTGGAGGGGTGGTGAAGTGTGAGCGCTTGGACAGCGAAGGCGTACGTCACTCACGTACGCCTTCGCTGCTATTTCCCGAGCCGCTTCGTCAGCCGAGCAATCTGTTCCGGAGAACCCTCGACCTCGAGACCCTTGGAGGTCCTCTTTGTTCGTGCGCCAACCGAAGACGCGGCGTTCTTGAATGTTCGCTCGATACCCTGCTCGATATCGCGCTGCATAGCAGACATCATCGCTTTTGCAGACGAAACCCTGCGACCGTTATGTTTGAATGAGATCGGCATTTCTACCTCCTATCCTTTGGGTGGATACGGATCATGACCGTGGGAATCTCGCTCCCGAATCCGGCCGTCTCGGCCGTGTACAAGGAGCTCCGTTCCTTGATTGCGGGCGACAGTACGTCCAGCTTCGATCGCAGCCTTTTGGGTTACATGCACCGACGACGCACGCTCGGCACCCGCGCCCTTGACTGCCCACCCGCCTGAATGCGGCACGACATGTTGATTACGCTTGGTCATTTGCATTCCTCCGTACCTTGAAATCGCCCGGCGCCGGATGGCGCCGGGTTCACGCCACCAAATTAGGCAGCTCTCGAAGACGTCTCGTCGTCAACCGGCGCGGTATGTGCGTTGTATTTGACCGACTCGGCGCAACTCTTGGCATTGTGCTTCGCCGTGTACTCCTCGGACCACACCAGGGTTTCGCCGTTGGGGCCTTTGAAGTGGACGAAGTACTGTTTGTTCCGGGACAGCACGATGTCGAACCGAGCACCGGTCGCCGATTCTCCGGCGGTCGTGTCGACAACCGGAGCGAAGAGGGCGTTGGCTTTAATTGAGTCGATGCAGTTCTGCGCGTTGGCCTTGGTGGTGTAGTTTTCCGACCAGACGATCACCTGGCTGCCGTACACAAACTGAACGCGGTACTGGCCATTCGCGGCGTTCTTGATTTTGAAGCGGTACATTTCCCTCTCCTTAAATGGGAAAATTAGCGTTGATATCCGCCTTGGGAGGTCGAATGTCCGACGCTCTCATGTCACACATCCTGCTGTCAATATATCTGACGACAATAATTCTGTTGATTGAGTGCGTATGAATCCTTGACGCAAATCACGCCTGGAGATATGATCGCGACGCCAGCGCGAAGGGATATGCTTATGTCTGAAGAATTGTACGTTGAGATTGGTCGACGAATACGCAGTATTCGAGAAGAAAAGCTTCGCGCTACTCAGGATGATATCGCGAAGCGACTTGGCATTTCGCGTCCATCAGTGGCGAATTTTGAAAACGGTAAGCAGCAGATGACTGTGTCTCAGTTGATGCAGTTCTCGAATGTACTCGGTATTTCTCCGATCGACCTTCTACCACTAGGGGAAAGCAAAGCCGGATCCGAGCGGCTGTCCCGGTCGCTGCCTAGTCATTTTGACCCGAAACTTCGTGCATGGGTGGACTCCCTGCAGGGCCGCTAAGTATGAAATCTCCCAAACTTTGGCTCAAAGCGGAACGAGTCTCTGAGATTCGCAGAGCGGCTTTGGAGTTACTTCGAAGGATTGACTATGTTGGCGGCATTGTGCCGATTGATCGCGTCGCTCGTGAACTCGGAGCTTCTATCCGCTATGCGCCGTACGATGGTGAATTGGCCGGAATGCTTATTCGAAATGGGAGTGACTCTATAATCGCGGTGAATTCCGCTCATCATAAGAACAGGCAGAGGTTTACTGTTGCTCACGAATGTGGGCATTTATACTTACACTCTGACCATCTATACGTTGACAAAAACTTTTTTGTATTGAACCGGGACGAGCGCTCATCACATGCAGGTGATATAAAAGAGATCGAGGCCAACCAATTTGCTGCAGAATTGTTGATGCCGTTTCCTAACGTATTTCGTGATTTGCGATCTAGTAAAATTGACCTTGAAGACGAGCAACAAATTTCAAATGTAGCTAAGTTGTATGGTGTTAGCGCCCAGGCAATGACATATAGGGTAGCTAATCTATTTATGATTCAATCTGTCGAGCGACGAAAGTAGATTTTCCTTGTATCACTAGGCGCCCAACCTCCACCGCGCAGCTTCAGCGCCGCGCTGGCGGGGGGCCCGCTGCCTGCCGGCAGCTCCCCCGCTTTCGAAGCCTGCCATCGATTTACTGGATCGATGGCTTGGCGCGCTGCGCGCGCCAACCGGCTTCTCAATCCCCCATCTTCAGCGCCTGGATAAACGCCTCCTGCGGGATATCCACTTTCCCGAACTGCCTCATCCGCTTCTTGCCCTCTTTCTGCTTGTCGAGCAGCTTGCGCTTGCGGGTCACGTCACCGCCGTAGCATTTGGCGGTGACGTCCTTGCGCAGCGCCGAGATGGTTTCGCGGGCGATGACCTTGCCGCCTATCGCGGCCTGGATCGGGATCTTGAACAGATGGTGCGGGATCAACTCCTTCAGCTTCTCGCACATGGCGCGGCCGCGCTTTTCGGCCGCGGTGCGGTGCACCAGCATGGATAGGGCGTCGACCGGCTCCTCGTTGACCAGGATCGACATCTTGACCAGGTCGCCCTCGCGATAGTCGGTCAGGTGATAATCGAAGGAGGCGTAGCCCTTGGAGATCGACTTCAGCCGGTCGTAGAAATCGAACACGACCTCGTTGAGCGGCAGGTCGTAGGTGAGCATGGCGCGCTTGCCGACATAGGAGAGGTCGGCCTGGATGCCGCGCCTGTCCTGGCAGAGTTTTAGAATCCCGCCGAGATAGTCGTCTGGGGTGAGGATGGTGGCGCGGATCCACGGCTCCTCGATCGAGGCGATCTTGACCACGTCGGGCATGTCGGCCGGGTTGTGCAGTTCCTTCACCGAGCCGTCATTGAGGTTCAGGCGGTAGACGACGGAAGGCGCCGTGGCGATGAGGTCGAGGTTGAATTCGCGCTCCAGCCGCTCCTGGATGATCTCCAGATGCAGCAGGCCAAGGAAGCCGCAGCGATAGCCGAAGCCGAGCGCGGCGGAGGTCTCCATTTCGTAGGAGAAGCTCGCGTCGTTGAGGCGCAATTTGCCGACGGCGGCGCGCAGGTCCTCGAAATCGGCGGCGTCGACCGGGAACAGGCCGCAGAACACCACCGGTTGCGCCGGCTTGAAGCCAGGCAGCGCCTTTTGCGTCGGGCGGCGGTCCTCGGTGATGGTGTCGCCGACGCGGGTGTCGGCCACCTCCTTGATCGAGCCGGTGAAGAAGCCGAACTCGCCGGGGCCGAGCTCGTCGACATTGACGCGGGCCGGCTTGAACACGCCGGTGCGCTCGACGAGATATTTGGCGCCCGTGCCCATCATGCGGATGGTCTGGCCCTTCTTCATCACGCCGTCGATGATGCGCACCAGCACGATGACGCCGAGATAGGCGTCGTACCAGCTGTCGACCAGCATCGCCTTCAAGGGCGCGTTGATGTCGCCCTCGCGCGGCGGCGGCAGCTGGTGGACGATCGCCTCCAGCACATCCGGCACGCCAAGCCCGGTCTTGGCCGAGATCAGCACGGCGTTGGAGGCGTCGAGGCCGATAACCTCCTCCACCTGCTCGCGGATGCGCTCGGGCTCGGCCGCCGGCAGGTCGACCTTGTTCAGCACCACGACGATCTCGTGGTTGTTGTCGATGGCCTGGTAGACATTGGCCAGCGTCTGCGCCTCGACGCCCTGGGAGGCGTCGACCACCAGCAGCGAGCCCTCGCAGGCGGCGAGCGAACGCGACACTTCGTAGGCGAAGTCGACATGGCCGGGGGTGTCGATGAGGTTCAGCACATAGTCCTCGCCGTTCCTGGCGCGGTAGTTCAGCCGAACGGTCTGGGCCTTGATGGTGATGCCGCGCTCGCGCTCGATATCCATCGAATCCAGTATCTGCTCCTTCATGTCGCGCTCCTCCAGCGTGCCGGTGAGCTGGATCAGCCGGTCGGCAAGCGTGGATTTGCCATGGTCGATATGGGCGACGATGGAGAAATTGCGGATGTGGTCGAGGGGCGTCGTCATGCGGCGCGCTTTAGCAGGGGCGGGGTTGGGGGGCAAGCGCAACGCCTTTTTCCCCTTCTCCCCCTGTGGGAGAAGGTGGATCGGCGCGAAGCGCCGAGACGGATGAGGGGTGTTCCAGCGGAGTGAGACGTCGGCTTTCCCTGGAGCACCCCTCATCCGGCCGCTGCGCGGCCACCTTCTCCCACAAGGGGAGAAGGAAAAGGCGCCGCCATCACATCCCGCTCACGAAATATCCAAACGCGCTTAAACATTCATGCACCGCTTTAGGGCATCCTCCGCCCCCGGATGGTAAACCGGCTCATTGCCGCGACGACGAAGGCCCAGGAATGTCCAGTTCTGCCCGAAAATTCAGCCTGGCCGCGGTGGCCAGGACGGCGATGCAATTCCTCGCGCGCCGCGACGGCTCGATCATGCCGATGATGGCCATCCTGACGATCCCGATCGTGGCGGCAATCGGCTTTTCCGTAGACTACACCTCGGCGGTGACGACCCGAAGCGACATGCAGAACGCGCTCGACGCCGCGATCATCTCGGTCACCACGCTGCCCACCACGACAAGCTTCTCCGACCGGCAGACGTCGCTGCAGCAGGCCTATGCCGCCAATGCCGGGCAAGGCACGGCGACGCTGACCGGGGTCAATGTCGACAGTTTCGGCACGGCGACCTTCACCGCCACGGCCACCTACCCGATGCCGACCACCTTCATGCAGGTGGCGCGCATCAACAACGTGCAGGTCGGCGTCGGCTCGTCGGTGCGCAAGACGCCGGCGCTGGTGCAGACCACCTTCAAGGTGACGAAGGTGTCGGGCTACTGGGCGAAGACGATGATCCTGTGGGGCACCAAGTTCGGCCAGACCACCGCCCAGAAGCTGATGACGATCAGCTACACCTATAATGGCTACGGCGATCCGAAAGGCTACGGCACCACTGTGGTCAACACCGTCAACGGGTCGACCTCGACGACGGTGCAGAACCAGGCGTGCACCACCGGCACGCTGAAGAGCCTGCAGAAGAGCGTGCCGTCCGGGACGACCATCCAGACCGACGGTTACGGCACGACCTATTACTGCGTCGATACATTCACCCCGGCCAATGGCGCGGGCGCGGTGATCGACGTCAGCCAGATGGACCAGCTCTATCTCGAGATGGACGTGCCGTCGGGCAACCCGAAGGTGCTCAAGTCCAACGATCCGACCACCTCGAACCGGCTCTATATCGGCACAAGCCCGACCGACATGCCGGAAGTGGCGACCGGCCAGACCGTCAATATCTTCACCGCCGTGCCCTGCGGCCAGACCGGCTACCAGGCCTGGGAAGACGGCGGCAACGCGGTGCCGGCGCTGGTCTCCAACGCCGACTTCTTCTACACCGTGCAGGGCAAGTGCGACTACAACCAGCGCCCGTCGAACACGGTGCTGACGCAGTAGAACGCCCTCTCCTTCTCCCCTTGTGGGAGAAGGTGGATCGGCGCGCAGCGCCGAGACGGATGAGGGGTGTTGGACGGAGCTCAGCGTCCAGCTAATCTGGCGCAATGCCGCACCAACCCGTCACTCAAGCCAAACGCAGTTTTGCCCGCACGCTTCGTCGTGAAATGACGGAAGCGGAGCACAAGCTATGGCAGGAGCTGCGCGACCGTAGGCTTGATCGGATCAAGTTTCGCCGGCAAGTGCCCATTGGAAAGTACGTCGCCGATTTCGCTTGCCTCGAGGCGCGTCTCATCGTCGAGCTTGATGGTAGCCAGCACGCGGACTCGGAATCGGATTTGGCTCGCGGAGCTGAGCTGAAGGCGAAAGGGTTTCGGGTGTTGCGCTTTTGGAACGACGATGTCGTGAAGGATATGGACGGCGTCTGTGATACGATTATCGCGTATGTAAAAGATGCTGGCTTGCAGCCCTGGCGGTGAGCTGGGTCAACCTCGACGCCAAGCTGGAGCACCCCTCATCCGTCTCGGCGCTGCGCGCCGAGCCACCTTCTCCCACAAGGGGAGAAGGGGAAGCGCTGCCCCCATCACAAACCGGTGAAGCTGTAACGAAGCCTTCCACCGCGGCGAAATGGGAGCATGACCCCACAGTGGAGACTGCTTCCCATGACCGGATTGAAGACAAGCCTGCTCGCTGGCGCGATGCTTGCGGCCACGCTCGGCGCCGCGGCCGCGCAGCCGCTCACCGTGGTCGAGCTGTTCACCAGCCAGGGCTGCTCGTCCTGTCCGCCGGCCAACGCCAACCTGATCAAGGTCAAGGACCAGCCCGGCGTGCTGGCGCTGTCGTTCAACGTCACCTATTGGGACTATCTCGGCTGGAAGGACACGTTCGGCCGCAAGGAGTTCACCGACCGCCAGGTGACCTACGAGCCGTCGCTCGGCCATGACGGACCGTTCACGCCGCAAGTGGTTGTGAACGGCCGCGCGGATGCCGTCGGCGCCGCGCCGGGCGAGATCCAAAGCCTGATCGCCAAAGGCGGTCAGGCGCGGGGCCCCGAGCTTTCGCTCGACAAGGCCACGGTCAGCATCGGCGCCGGCAAGGCGCCGGGCGGCGGCGCCGACATCTGGCTGGTGCGCTACACGAAAGGCGTCGTCGAGGTGCCTGTGGCGCGCGGCGAGAACACCGGCCGCACGCTGCCGCATGCCAATGTCGTGCATGCGCTGACAAAGCTCGGCAGCTGGCACGGCGCGGCGACCACGCTGCCGCTGCCGGCAGCCACGGGCGGCTTGAGCACCGCGGTGCTGGTGCAGGCGCCAGGCGGCGGGCCGATCCTGGCCGCGGCCGCCAACTGATTTTTCTTTTCCCTTCGCGCGGGGCCGCATTGGAGCGGCAACGCTTCACCAAGGCCCGCATGCGCGCGCCAAAACCCAAGGAGACTATCATGACCAAGTTCCTCACGCTGCCGGCGCTCGCCTTCGCGCTTTCCGCCGCCGTCTTCGTGGCCGGCGCCCGCGCCGACGACGCGACCAACGCCATGAAGCCCGCCAACGCGATGGCGACCGACGCCATGAAGCCGGCGACGGACGCCATGAAACCGGCCGACGCCATGAAGCCCGACGCGATGAGCACCCAGGCGATGAAGCCCGCGACGGATGCGATGAAGCCGGCGGATGCGATGAAGCCGGCCACGGACGCCATGAAGCCGGCACAGTAAGTCGGGCAAATCGCATAGGGCAGCGCAGCCCCCGCTCCGTCTCGGCGCTGCGCGCCGATCCACCTCTCCCCCGCTTTGCGGGGGCGAGGAAACGCCAATCGCCGGGGGGCGAGGCCTCCGCAACCCTGGGTTCCTCGCCCCGCCAAAGGCGGGGAGAGGTGGCTCGGCGAAGCCGAGACGGAGAGGGGGAGCGCCGTCTGCGGTTGCACACCGACCCACGGCAAAGTGACAACCTTCCGGCGGCTTCAAGTCGTATATAATGGAACAACAACAAGGAGACGCAACATGAACGGCATAACGACAAAAGCCGCGCGGCCATTCTTGACCCGTGGCGCGCTGGCGGCGCTGGCGCTGAGCGCGGCGGCGGCCGTCTTCTGGCAGAGCCCGGCCCGCTCGGCCGAGGACGCGGTGGTGATCCCGCCGCCGGCGATGGATGAAAAGGCGGCGAGCGGCAGCGAGAAGGCGATCTTCGCCGGCGGCTGCTTCTGGGGCGTGCAGGGCGTGTTCCAGCACGTCAAGGGCGTCAGCAAGGCGGTATCCGGCTATACCGGCGGCAGCGCCGAAAACGCCGTCTATGAAGTGGTCGGCACCGGCCGTACCGGGCACGCCGAATCCGTCGAGATCACCTACGATCCGTCGAAAATCACCTATGGCAAGCTGCTGCAGGTCTATTTCTCGGTCGCGCACAATCCGACGCAGCTCAACTACCAGGGGCCGGATTCAGGCACCCAGTACCGCTCGACGATCTTCGCCGAGAATGAGGAGCAGAAGAAGGTCGCCGAGAGCTACATCGCCCAGCTCGACAAGGCCAAGGTGTTTCCGAAGCCGATCGTCACCACGCTCGAGACCGGCAAGACCTTCTATCCTGCCGAGGATTACCATCAGGACTTCCTGACGCTGAACCCGACCTATCCCTATATCGTCTACAACGACCTGCCCAAGATCGAGAATCTGAAGTCGCTGTTCCCGCAGCTTTACAGCGAGAAGCCGGTGCTCGTGCTGGCCTCCAGCAAGAGCTGACGAAGGCTGGTCTCCCGGCATAGGGATTTCGACCGCCGGCCATGCCTGTGCTGGCCGGCGGCTTGCATTGGCGGTTGGCCGAAACGGCCCGGCCTCGTCATCCACGGGCGGAGCAAGGAACGAAGCGACGCGCGCAGACCCGAGGAGCCATGCGGTGACGTTGACGCGCCGCAACGGTGCAAAATTCTACTCCGCTGCATCCTTTGATCAGAGTCACGGCATGGATTCGAGGGTCTTCGCGACGCCGCTTCGCGGCTGCTCCGCCCTGGAATGACGAGGCTGAGGGGCTTGCGCCAATCTCCGAGGTTTGCGCTGACTTCACGAAAAGGAACGGTGAAAATCCTCCCCGCCGACAAACGGAAAGCTAGCCGCTCGCACATGGTTCGCAAAACCATCCGCCCTTTGTTTTGCTGGCAAACAGAACACAATGTGAAGCAGTTCATAGAATTATACTTGGCGCTGCAAAACATTGACATCCGATCTTCTGCCGCCGCATAATCATCGCCGTCACCTTTTCGACATTCTGTTTCAAACGATCCGGGGCCCTGCTTCCGGCACGGATACTTGTTGGCTGCATTGGTGGGCCGGACATGCCGGCCGCGCGCTTTGGGAACAACGACAGACGGGAAGGAACGACAAATGGCCGTCGAGATAAAAGTATCCGTCTACACCAATGGCGACGACGCCTTCGTCGCCTGGGCGCCCAGCGACTTCATCGCCGGATGCCGGGGCTTTCTGCTCGAGCGCGGCCGCAAGGCTGGGGCCACCGAGAAGATCGAGCCGGTGGAGAATCGCGTTGGCTTCACCAAGGACAAGCCGAAATCTGGCGACCACAGGCCGTCGGACGTGTGGCCGTTCCAGCGCTTCAACTGGACCGACCATGCGGCCGATGTCGGCAATGTCGTGCGTTACCGGGTGACCGCGATGCTGAGCGCCGGGCCCGGCAAGCCGCTGACCAAGGGGGTGTCGAGCGACTGGACGGACTGGCATACGCTTGCCACCGACGCCGGCGGCGGCTTCTCCTGCTATTTCAACCGCGGCCTGGTGCTGTCGCAATTCGTCGCCCGCTACATGGCCAAGAACAAGCTCTCGCCGGCGGCTTTCAAGAAGAGCCTGCAGACCAATGGCGACGCGAAATTCCGCGCTTTCCTGGAAGGCGATCTCGGGCTGCGCCTGGTGGGGCTGACGCAAGGCGCCGGCGACGAGCTGCATGCCGCGCTCTATGAGCTCGGCGACGCGACGCTGGAGACGGCGCTGATCGGGCTCGGGCCGCGGCTCAACCTCATCCTCGCCAACGGCTCCGACAAGAGCGGCGACGGCAACAAGGATGCGCGCAAGAACCTCAACGACCACGGCATTCCAACCATCGACCGGATGCTGAAATCGAAAGGCCTCGGCCACAACAAGTTCGTCGTCGTCTCGGAAGACGGCGAGCCGAAGAAGGCGTGGACCGGCAGCACCAACTGGAGCACGACGGGCCTGTGCACGCAGGTCAACAACGGGTTGCTGATCGAGGACACGGCGGTGGCAGCGCATTACCGCCAGCATTGGGATCTGCTCAAGGACGCCTCGCCGCCGAAGACCGACCCGGCCAATTTCACGCCGGCGCTGATGGCGGACAACGACGCCCCCAAGACCTTCACCGTCGGGACAGCCAAGACGACCGTCTGGTTCACCCGCACCTCCGACGGCGCCGACATGGCGGCGTTGCGCGACGTCATCACATCGGCCAAGCAAGCGGTGCTTTTCCTAATGTTCACGCCGGGCAAGCAGGGGCTGCATACGCTGGCCGGCCAGCGCGCCCGGGAAAAAGGCATGTATGTGCGCGGCGTGGTCTCGACGCTGAGCGCGGACGAGGGCGGCACCGAACAGAACTTCCTCGACATCGACCTGGTGAGCAGCGACCGGACATTCACGCCGGACCGCTACACGGTGGCGCAGCCGCAAGGCCTCGACGCGCCGCTCGGACCGTGGATCGCCGAGGTCAACCGGCGGAGCTTCCTGTCGCAGATCGGCCACGCCATCGTGCACTCGAAGATCCTGGTAACCGACCCGCATTCGAACGACTGCGTGGTGGTGACCGGCAGCCACAATTTCTCGGCGCCGGCAAGCGAGAAGAACGACGAGAACCTGGTGATCGTGCGCGGCCACCGGAAGCTCGGCGCCGCCTATGCCACCTACGCGATGTCGGTCTACAGCCACTATCGCTACCGCTCGTACATCCGCGAGATGCGGGCGCAAGGCAAGACGCCGTGGAGCTACCTCGACGACGACGATCAATGGCTGAAGACCGAGCTCCGGACCAAGGCGCAGGAAATCGCGTTCTGGACGGCGCAGACCTGATTTCCTTCTCCCCGCTTGCGGGGAGAAAGAGGCTCACTGTCCAGAACTGTCAGCAGCGGCGTCGATTCACGGTTGCACCGGGCGGCAACCGCCCTATATCAAGTCACCTTTTCCAGCCGGCCGAATTTCAGCATGTCGCCCATCATCTCGATCTCCGGTGTCACGAAAACCTATGCCACCGGTTTCGAGGCGCTGAAGGAAATCAATCTCGACATCGAGCGCGGCGAGATTTTCGCGCTGCTCGGACCGAACGGCGCCGGCAAGACGACGCTGATCTCGATCGTCTGCGGCATCGTCAACCGCTCGTCGGGCTCAGTCAGCGTCGACGGCCACGACATCTCCAAGGATTACCGCGCGGCGCGCAGCCTGATCGGGCTGGTGCCGCAGGAACTGACCATCGACGCCTTCGAGACGGTCTGGGCGACGGTGAATTACAGCCGCGGCCTGTTCGGCAAGGCGCCCAACACGGACTTCGTCGAGAAGGTGCTGCGCGACCTGTCGCTGTGGGACAAGAAGGATTCCAAGGCGATCACGCTGTCGGGCGGCATGAAGCGCCGGCTGATGATCGCCAAGGCGCTGGCGCACGAGCCGCGCGTGCTGTTCCTCGACGAGCCGACGGCCGGCGTCGACGTCGAGCTGCGCCAGGACATGTGGGCGATGGTGAGGCGCCTGCGCGAGGACGGCGTCACCATCATCCTCACCACGCACTATATCGAGGAAGCCGAGGCGATGGCCGACCGTGTCGGCGTCATCAACAAGGGCGAGATCATCCTGGTCGAGGACAAGGCCGAGCTGATGCGCAAGCTCGGCCGCAAGCAGATGAGACTGGAGCTGCGCGCGCCGCTTTCCGCCATGCCCGACGGGCTTTCCCGCTATTCATTGGAGCTGTCCGCCGACGGCAATCAGCTCACCTACACCTATGACAACCAGAGCGACCGTCCAGGCGTCGCCTCACTGATCCGCGACCTCGAGGCGGCCGGCATCCAGTTCCGCGATCTCGACACCAAGAACAGCTCGCTCGAAGAGATCTTCGTCAATCTCCTGAGGCAAGAGCCATGAACCTGCGCGCAGTATGGGCGATCTACCGGGTGGAGATGGCGCGCGCCTTCCGCACGGTGCTGCAGAGCATCATCTCGCCGGTCATCTCGACATCGCTCTATTTTGTCGTCTTCGGCTCGGCCATCGGCTCGCGCATCAACGAGATCGACGGCATCCCCTACGGCGCCTTCATCGTGCCCGGCCTGATGATGCTGTCGCTTCTGACGCAGTCGATCTCGAACGCCTCCTTCGCCATCTATTTCCCGAAATTCGTCGGCTCGATCTATGAGCTCCTGTCGGCGCCGGTCTCCTATCTGGAGATCATCATCGCCTATGTCGGGGGTGCGGCGACCAAGTCGATCATGCTCGGCCTGATCATCCTCGCCACCGCGGCCTTGTTCGTGCCGCTCAGGATCGAGCATCCGTTCTGGATGATCGCCTTCCTGGTGCTGACGGCGGTGACCTTCAGCCTGTTCGGCTTCATCATCGGCATCTGGGCAAAGACCTTCGAGCAGCTGCAGCTGGTGCCGCTGCTGATCGTCACGCCGCTCACCTTCCTCGGCGGCAGCTTCTATTCGATCCACATGCTGCCCGGCATCTGGAAGACGATCACGCTGTTCAACCCGGTCGTCTACCTGATCAGCGGGTTCCGCTGGAGTTTTTACGGCAAGGCCGACGTTTCGGTCGGCGTCAGCCTCGGCATGACGCTGGTGTTCCTGGCTATCTGCATCGCGATCGTGGCGTGGATCTTCAAGACCGGATATCGGCTGAGGAACTGACCGGACCGACGTTCGTCGTAGCTGTGGTTCCAGGAAAATCCGAAATGCCGGCGGGACAGCACCCCCCTCTGCCCTGCCGGGCATCTCCTCCGCAAGGGGGGAGATCGGATGTTGCCCCGCTTTCGCCAATCGCCAGCGTTGCAGGAAAAGCGCGGCCACCGAAGCTGCCAATCTCCCCCCTTGCGGGGGAGATGTCCGGCAGGACAGAGGGGGGTGTGAAGGATCGCGGCGCCTAGTGATCTTCTCTTAGTAGCTCCGCTAGATCGCCTTGATCAGCCGCAGCAGGCCGAGCATCTCCACGAAAGTCCCCTTGCGGAACGCGATATAGGTCGGCTCCTCGACGCCGTGGAAGCGGCGCTTGAAGGCGGCCTGGCCCTGCAGGTTGAAGCGCGAGCGGTTGACCCAGGGCGAGTTGTAGGCGCGCTGGAAAGCGCCGCGCCAGAAATCCGATTCGGCAAAGCCGCTCGGCTCGATGTCGAGCAGCGGCGAGAGGCCGAGCGTCACCTGTGAGATGCCTTCCTCGCGAAAGCGGTCGACGGCGAATTTGGTCAGGCCGATTTCGGCATGCGGCGTCGCGTCGACCTGCTTGCGCTTGAAGGAGGTGGTGTAGCCGATCACCTTGCCGTCGCGAAACAGCGGGTCGAAATCGAGAATGGCGAGTAGCCGACCCTCGGGGCTGTGCAGGAGGAAACGGCGCATGTCGGCGCCGAGCTCTTCGGAGAAGCGGCGGTTGAGGAAACCCATCTCCCAGCGCTTGATGATGCGCTCCTTGCGCCAGTCGGCGGACAGCTGCTTGATCTCGTCCTGCAGGATGTCGCCCCTGGCCTCGGCGAGGGTAAAACCCTTCTTGGTCAGCCAGCGCTCGGAATAGCGCACGGTCTCGTTGCGCTTGCCGGAAAAATCATGCGCCGGCAAAAGCAGCCTGGTGTCGATGCCGAGGCGGTTGACCTGGTAGCCGAGGCCGGCCAGCACCTTGGCCGTGTCGGCGCCGATCTGGACGAACCAGGGGCGGCCGGCGGCCTCGACGAAGCGCTTGATATAGGCCGGGCGGTCGGCCGGATCGGCGACCGGGTCGCCCAGCGCAAAGTGACGGCTCATCTTGGTGCCGAAGGCGATGTAGCCGTCGCCATCGCTGAAATAGGACAGTTTCTTCTGCACGGCGGTGGAATAGGCGAGCGAGAAATCGCCGTGGCGGCGCACCAGCGCCAGGCGCTCCTCATCGGCCAGTTCGCGCCGCGGAACCTTGGGCGCCACGGCATCGAGAAGCCTGTCGAAATAGATGCGCAGGGGCGCCATGAGCTCCGCGTGCCAAGAAGTGATGACCTGCCGCCCTCAGGTCGCGAATCGCCGCGCGGCCGGTCACGTCGCGCCAGCGCGATATAGGATGCAATTGGCGGCGAATGAAGGGCAAACGTCCGAAAGCGTCCGTATCGTCCATCGGTGGCCGCAACAGGGCGCGAGCTTCGTCGCGGGCCGGATCGCGGCACGCGGTGAGGTTCCGTACCTGCACGCCTATGAGAGCAATGCCGCGGCGATCGGGCTTTACGAGTCCATCGGCTTCCGTCTCCGAAGCATGATGAACATGGCGGTGGTTCAACGCGCCGGATAATTGACGTAGGAGATTGGCTCAAGGCGCCGTGACTTCGTCATCCACGGGCGGAGCGGGAGCGAAGCGGACACGTAGACCCGAGGATCCATGCCGTGACTCTAAGGCGGCGCTGCAGCGGTGCAGAATTCTGCTCCGCTGTACTCTACGACCAAGGTAACGGCATGGATTCCAGGGTCTCCGCGACGGAGCTTCGCTCCTGCTCCGCCCTGGAATGACGACGTTGGGGAGGTTTCGGCCAATCCCCAACGTCCGTGATCATGCATGCCGATGCGGCAGCAACTCACACCGCGATCTTGCCGCCGCCCTGCTTCGTAATCGCGACGACCGAAGGCCGCACCGGCATGTCCGGCTTGAAGTCCGGCCAGCGGGTCGACGGATCCTCGTAGTAGGACGGACGGCCAAAGCCGTCCCAGTCCTCGCCGCCGTCGCCCGGATGCTGGACGGCGACGAAAGCCGTCTGGTCGTCCGGCGCGAAGAGCGGGCCGCACATTTCGGCGCCGATCGGCACGCGGAAGAACAGTTTCGAGGTCGCCCGCGCCGGGCCTTCGGTGTCGACCGCCCAGAGGCCGTCGGTGCGGCCGGTGGCCTTCGGGCCCTGGCCGTCGGTGGCGACCCACAGCCGCCCGGCGGAATCGACGGCGCAATTGTCCGGCATGCCGAACCAGCCATGGGCGGTGGTCGCGGTCGAGAAGGTGGCGCCGACATCGGCCACCGACGGGTCGCCGCATTTCAACAACACTTCCCACTTGCCCTTGGCAGCGGCGAAGTCGCCGCCATCCTCGACAATCTCGATGATGTGGCCGAAGGCGTTGTCGGCGCGCGGGTTGGCGGCGTCGACCTGCTCGGCCTTGCGCTTGGAATTGTTGGTCAGCATGACATAGACCTTGCCGTTGCCGGCATTGGGCTGGATATCCTCCGGCCGGTCCATCTTGGTGGCGCCGAGCAGGTCGGCGGCGCGGCGCGTCTCGATCAGCACGTCGGCCTGGGATGCAAAGCCGTTCTCCGCCGTCAGCGGCGCCTTACCGAAGACGATCGGCATCCATTCGACCGAACCGTCCTCGGCGAACTTCGCCACATGCAGCGTGCCGTCGTCGAGCAGGTTCATGTTAGCCGCGCGGTCATCGGGATTGAACTTACCGGCGGTGACGAATTTGTAGACATAGTCGAAGCGCTCGTCGTCGCCGAGATAGAAGACGACGCGGCCGTCCCTGGCGACGATCGATTCGGCGCCCTCATGCTTGAAACGGCCCATGGCGGTGCGCTTCCGCGGCACGGAGTTGGGATCGTTGACGTCGACCTCGACGATCCAGCCGAACCGGTTCGGCTCGTTCGGCTCCCTGGCGAGGTTGAAGCGATCGTAATGCGCGCCCCACTCGTAAGCGCCTTCCGGAATGCCGAGGCGCTTGTAGTTGGCGGCCTCCTTGTGGCCCGCTGGCAGGTCGCCGGAAAAGTAGCCGTGGATGTTCTCCTCGGCCATCACATAGGTGCCCCAGGGCGTGACGCCGCCGGCGCAATTGTTGAGCGTGCCGATCACCTTGGCGCCGGACGGATCGGCATTGGTCTTGAGGCGCTCGTGCCCGGCGGCCGGGCCCGACAGCGCCATTTCGGTGTTGGAGGTGATGCGGCGGTTGAGCTTGCCGTCGCGCACCACCTGCCACTTGCCGTCCTGCTTGCGGATCTCGACGATGGTGCCGCCATGCGCGGCCATCTCGACATCGACCTGCTGCTTCGAAAGCGGTGCGACCTCGGCCTTCTTCTTCCCGTCCTTCTCGACGACCGAAACGATGCCGGGGAACATCAGATGCGGGTTGGTGTATTCGTGGTTGACGACCAAAAGGCCGTGCTCGGCCGAGCCGTCGATCGGGATATAGCCGACATAGTCGTTGTTGTAGCCGAACTGCCTGGCCTGTGCCTCGGCCGACTGTTTTGTCGGATCGAACTCCGGCGAGTCGGCGAAGAGCGGATCGCCCCAGCGCAACAGCACGTCGGCGTCATAGCCCGGCGCGACATGGTGCTTGTCGTCGATGCCGGCCTCGAGCTCGTCGAATTTGAAGGCCGAGCCTTCGGCAGCGCGCGCCTCGTCGGCGGCGACCAGGGCCAGCGGGCTGACGGTGGCGGCGATGGCCGAGACGGCCAGCGAACCCATGAGGAAGCCGCGGCGCGAGAAACGCGCGGCGATGATCTCGCCCATGGTGCGGTTGTCGGTCGGGTTGACGGGCGGGCCGTCATTTTCCTCGAGCTGGCTGGTGCGGAAACGGGTCTCAGGGGTCACGGTCATGTTGTTCCTCTGGCTTCTTGAGGTGGCTGGGGATTTGACCTTTCGACCCCTAAAGCGCGCCGATCACATTTTCGTGACATGGCCGTGATTTGCCAAGCTGTCGATGCCGGCCGCTTTCTCGCCGTCACTATACGGGAGAAGGAGGCTTCGCCGCGATCAGCTTGACGGCTTCGCCCGCTTCGGAAACAAGGGCGGCGGCCGGCGCGGCGACGGCGTTCAAGAAGGGACGGCAAGTGAGTTTCTGGGGACTGGCGCAGCTCGGCATTTCGACGGTGATGTTCCTGCTGGCGGCGATGGCGGCCAAGCAATGGGGGATGGCACCGAGCCTTGCCAAATTGCTTTTGACATTGGCGCTCTACACGGCCGGCAATCTGATCATGCTGCGGCTAGTGCGCGAGTTCGGCATGTCGGTGTCGTTCAGCCTGTCGGCGGTGATCCAGCTTGTCGCGGTCAATGTCGTGGCGCTCGCTTTTTTCGGCGAACGGCTAAACGCTTTGCAGGCAACCGGCATGGTGCTGGCGATCGCCGCCGTCGCCCTGATCACGCTCGGGCCCTATATGCAGAAGCTCTGACGTTTGAGCCTCCGATGAAATCATCCTCCGGCGCGCTGCTTGCAAAGATAGAATTCCCCCTGCTCTTGGCCGGGCTGGTCATCGCCGGCTGTCTGTGGGGCTTCGAGGAATTGATGGAAGTGGCGCGCGCCACGACCCCGCATGCCTTCGATACGGAAATCCTGCTTGCCTTCCGCCACGCCGGGCAGCCGGACAGCCCGATCGGCCCGCCCTGGCTGGAGGGCGCGGTGCGCGACATCACCGCGCTGGGCAGCACCGTTGTGCTGGTGCTGATCACAACGGCGACGATCGTCTATCTGCTCTTGATCCGCAGACCGGCGACAGCCCTGTTCATGTTCGCGGCCGTAGCGGGCGGGCAGGTGCTTTCCAGCCTGCTCAAGCTCGAGGTCGACCGGCCGCGCCCCGACCTCGTCTCGCATCTCGTCACCGAGACGTCGCTGTCCTTTCCAAGCGGGCACGCCATGCTGTCGGCGGTGACCTATCTGACCCTCGGCTCGCTGGCGGCCCGCTTCCTGCCGGACCGCAGGTCGAAAGTCTTCGTGCTTGGCCTTGCCGTCCTCACCACGGTGCTGGTCGGCACCAGCCGCGTCTATCTCGGCGTGCACTGGCCGTCCGACGTGCTTGCCGGCTGGTGCGCGGGCTTTGCCTGGGCCATGCTGTGCTGGCTCGCGGCGCGCATGCTGCAGCGGCGCAAAGTGGTGGCCGACAGCGATTGACCGATGGTTGACGCATGTAAATTGACGCTTTAGACATTGTAATATTTACAATATACATCTTCCATAGCTTCAAAAACAGGTTCCGGCTGATGATCACTGCCGCACAGATGCGCGCCGCGCGGGCGTTGACCGGCATCGACCAGAAGACGCTCGCCGAGCGCGCCGGGGTCTCGCTGCCGACGATCCAGCGCATGGAAGCGAGCGACGGCGTCGTCCGGGGCGTGGTCGACACGCTGATGAAGGTCATCCAGGCGCTCGACGGGGTCGGCGTCGAGCTGATCGGCGAGAACCAGGCCAGCGAGCGCGGCGGCAGGGGCGTGCGCCTCAAGGCGACCGCGGCGCAGAGCCCGCAAGGCTAGTCTAAGCGGCATCCTTCACACCGCCGCTTCGATCGGCTCGGCAAGCTTCGGATTGGCGCGCGCGGCGATCAGGCAGCCGGCGACGATGAGGCATGCCCCTGTCAGCGTGGTCCAGGCCACTTTCTCGCCGAAGAAGAACCAGCCAAGCGCGATCGCCCAGATGAAGGCCGAGTATTCGGTCGGGATCAGATATTGCGCTTCGGCACGGGCGTAGGACCAGCTCATCAAAAATTGCCCGGCGAGCGACAGCAGCGCCACCCCCGCCAGGGGAAGCCAGAGATCGCTCGGCAGCGCAACGGCGAGCCAAGGTGCCGCGAGACCAAGGATGATCGCGACGAAGAGGTTCTGGAACAGCATGATCTCGACCGGCCTGGCCAGCAGCGCCTGTTGCCGGGAGAGGATCAGATTGTAGGCATAGAACGCCGTAGAGACGAGCACCGCGACCGTGCCGAGCAGGGCATCCTGCGAATGGCTGGCCGCCCCGAACTGGCCGGCCAATATGATCGCGACGCCCGCCATGCCGGCCAGCGACGCCCAGACCGCCTGCCGCCTTATGCGTTCGCCCAGCAGCAATGCCGCGAGCAAAAGCGCAAACAGCGGCGCGACGAAGCTGAGCCCGATCGCCTCGGCGAGCGGCAGCCTGGCCAGCCCCCAAAAGAACAAGACCAGGACGATGCCGACAATCGCGGCGCGCAGCGCATGCAGGCCCAGCACCGGAAGGGCCGGCTTGGAACGCGACCCCGCCGACCATGCCGCGCCGGCGACCATTGTGGCGACCACGCTGCGCCACAGCAGCGTGTTATAAACGCCGACCGCGATGGCCAGAGACTTCATTGCCGCATCCATGCCGGACAGCAGGAATATCGCCAGCGCGCATATGAGCACGGGGATCATCGGCGAAACGGCGCCGTTCAGGCTGGATGTCTTCACGGCTTGGTTCATCTGCCGCCGCATATTCCGGCGCAAGCGGCGAGACCAGAGGCAGTCTGGGAGGATATGCCGGTCCAATCCCGATCGGCGTCGTTGCCGCCGTGACGACGTATATCAGCATCCCTGCAGCCAGCTAGCTACTGTCCGCAGCAGCCGCCACCTTTGGCCGACGTCGCCATATCCTTGAAGATCACGCAGTCTTGGCCGGGTCCTCCTGCGCACGCGGCGTTGCACCGTGTTACGAAGCTCTCCAGCCGCCGTTCAAGCAAACGAAGTTCGTTGAGTTTCTGGCGGACTTCGTCGAGGTGGGCCTGGGCGATGTCGCGCGTCTCCACGCAATCGCGCCTGCTGCTGATCGACAGGTCCAGCAAAACCCTGACCTGATCGATCCCGAAGCCGAAATCTCGGCATTGCTTGATGAAGGTCAGCCGCCCCAGATCATCATCGTCATAGGTGCGTTGACCTCCTGCCGTGCGTGGTGCCGGAGGCAGCAATCCGATCTCCTCATAGTAGCGGATGGTGGGTGTGGTGACGCCAGTGGCCTTGGCAAGCGCCCCGATGGTGAACACGCGGACGTGAAGATTCATCGCAAAAATACTCCTTGAACCTAAAGTTACTTGAAGGAGTACGCTGCCTTCAAGGTGATGCGAGAGGAAAGTTCGCTGATGGGCTTTTTCGGAAATCGTGTCGTCCTCGTCCGTTGGACGGCGGCAATGCTGGCCATCTCGGCGCTCCTATTTGCCGCCGCCGTCTTGATGGAAGGGGGCGAGCATCGGGAGCCCGCGAGCATCGCCGCGCAAAAGGAGGGCGTGAAAGCCCAGGAACAGGGCGGCCATGATGAAGCGGCCGAAGGCCCTACTGAGGACCAAGCTCGTAAGAGCGCTGAGGCCGGTGAAACGGGTAGTCACGCTGAGGCTGGAGAACCCGACAGCCGCACCGAAGAAACGATCCTTGGCATCAACCTCGAAAACCCCTGGCTGGTATGGGGGTTCGTCGGCGTCTCAATCTTACTCGCCGCCGCCGTCAGCCGGTTTGGGTCCATTGCACGGCTTGGCAACGCGGCGCTCTTGCTGGCCATCCTGCTGGCGGGTGTTGCTGCAATTCTCGACGGCCGCGAGGTCTTCCTGCAACTCGCTCGGGGCAACGCAAGCGTCTCCGGCCTCGCCGGGCTGACGGCGCTTGCTCACGCTGCGGTCGTTATCCTGGCCGTGCTGGCCTGGCAGGCCGCTTCCGGTCCAGGAATGGAGAAAGACACGCAATGAATATTGGCAAGACGACAGCAGGCACCGGCCTTGTTCTGGTGGCCTGCGCAGTTTGCTGTGGGGCCCTGATTGCGCTGCCGATCACCGCCGCCCTCGCGGCCGTCGGTGTTGGCTTGGCATCGATCGGCCGGCTTGGCTTGGCTTTGGTGGTTGTCGCCGCGGGTGGGCTTTATCTTCTCTCGCGCCGGAAGGCCGTGCCCAACGCCACCTTTCAATCAGCGATGGCTCAGAGCGATTGCGGCTGCGGCCCGTCTTGCCCGTCTGTGGTCGAGGACGATGCGCGACCGTCGCCTGCACCCTTGCCGGTTCTCCTAAGCACTTTTCTGACATTCGCAGCTGCACCTCTCAATTCAGCGCCAGCGCCGCGACCTCGCCCTCGCCCATCAGCGGCACGAAGATGTGCTTGCCGTCGGTGCCGATGTCGGCGCTGCCGGGCTTGAAGTGCGCCACCGCCGTCGGCGCGCCGCCGGACTTGTAGCTGTAGAGCGTGCCGGTCATGTAAGCGGTGGCGTAGATGGTGTCGCCAATGGCGATGACGCCGTCGAGGTCGGCAAATTTTTGGGCACCGGGCAGCGGCGTAACCTTCTTTGTGGCGAGGTCGACCGACAGCAGGCCGCCGGGCTCCGCGGTGCTGAAGTCGGTCTTGTTGATGCCCTTGCCCCAGGACGCGACGATCAACCTGTCGCCATCGGCGAAGACGCCGTTGGGCGAGGCCAGCAGCGCGTCCTTGACGAACAGCTCCGGTCTGTCGCCGTCGATGCTGTAGATCGCGTCGGCCAGCATGTCGCTGACATAGACCTTGCCGGCGCTGTCCTGCGTCATATCGTTGAGAAACACGGCGCCGGGCACGTCGATGGTCTCGACCAGCTTGCCGCTGGCGAGATCGACGACGCGCACCTTGGTGATGTCGGCGGCATAGAGCCTGTCTCCGGAAATCGCCATGCCCTTGGGCGCGTCCATGCCGTCGACCCAGTGGCTCGAGATGACCTTGCCGTCCATCGACAGGAGCGACAGGTAGCCATTGCCGTCCGCCGCGCCGGGATTGCCGACGATGTTGGAGACGACGATGCGGTCGTGGGCGGCATCGACAAGGGCCGATTCCGGCTGCTCGAAGCCGGTGGCGCGCCAGAGTTCGCCGGCCTGCGCGGCGGACACCGCGGCGATGGCGGCGAAGACGGTTGAAGCGATGAGATGTTTCATGGTGCTCTCCTGTGATGACGCCGGAGAGCTAGGATTTCCGATACTTTCCTGGAAGGTGGAACGAGACTAGTATCGGTCTTCGATACCAAATCGGATGAACGAGGCGCATTCCATGAACGGTCCGATCTTCGAGGCGCTGAAACGGACGCTGAAGGCCAAGGGCCTGACCTACCGGACGCTGGCCGAGCGCATGGGCGTTTCCGAGCCGACGGTGAAGCGCATCTTCCATGAGCAGAACTGCAAGCTCGACCGGCTGATGGAGATCTGCGCCGCGGCCGATGTCGAGCTGGAGAACGTGCTCGGCGCGATGAACCGGGGGCCAGGCCCGGCCAACCGCGTCGGGCCGGAGATCGAGCGCCGCCTGGCGACGCGGCCGGCGCTGCTTTTCGTCTTCATCATGCTGTCGGAGAAATTCACGGCCGAGGGCATCATGCGCTCGCAGGGCTTGAGCGAAGCCTCGATGTTCCTCTATCTGCGCGATCTCGAGGAGCTCGGGCTGGTGGCGCTGGGCCGCGGCCTGGCGGCAAGGCTGCTGATCGACACGCCGATCCAGTGGGATTTCGAGGGGCCGCTGAAGCCGCATTTCGAGATGACCAACAAGAACTTCATCGGCTGGGCGATCGGCCATATGGAAGATGCCGCGACCTTCATCAGCTTTTCCAGGCGCATGCGGCCGCAAACCGCGGAAATGCTGCGGCGCGAAGCCGACGAGCTCGCCGAACGCGCCAGGCTGCTCGCCCACCACGACCAGCACACCACGCCGGAGGACCAGCTCACCGGTTACAAATGGACCTTTGCTTTTGGAGCGACGCCGTTTCCGGCGATCATGCCGATCGGCCCGCACCCGAGGGATGCGGGGGCGCGGGTGGCGAACGGACCTGCGAAGGGGAAACGGCCGCTGCCGGCGTAGCAGAGCGCCTTTTCCTTCTCCCCCTGTGGGAGAAGGTGTCGCCGAAGGCGACGGATGAGGGGTGTTCCAGGGAATGAGACGCTGGCGATTGCAACTCTAGACGAGCGCGCTGGCCAAGCTGGAGCACCCCTCATCCGTCTCGGCGCTGCGCGCCGATCCACCTTCTCCCACAAGGGGAGAAGGTAAGGGCGTCACGCCGCTTTCGCTTCTTCCTGGGATCCCGCGAGGTCGTCGCGCGCCTTGCGGGCGAGCCTCTTGGCCGAGCGCTTGGGGCTGTCGCCGAACAGGTCGGCGGCCTCGGCAAGGCAGGCCTTGGTCAGGCTCTTTTCGGAGCGCTTCAGCAGCTTGCGCAGCAGCTTCGTGTCGTCGGCGTGGCTGAGCGGCTCGCCTTCGGCATCGAGCAGCGCGCGCATGACGAAGACGTCGTGCAATTCGCCGAGCTGTTCGCCGAGCCTGTCGACCGCCTTGCGGCGCGCCTTGATCGGCGTCGGCCACAAGCGGCCGAGCAGCGACAGATGCATGGAATGCGTCTTGGCCGCCTTGCGCAAATCGTGAAAATCCTCGTCCTCGCCGCGCGCCTCCGCCTTGTCCAGCGCCTTCTTCGCCCGCCGCAAGGTGGCGCGGGCGCCGTCGGCGAGGATGTCGGCTGCCTGCTCGGGCTGGTCGGGCAGGGCCAGCCTGTCGATGCGCTCCAGGCCCTCCCGGCAAGCAGCTATCGCCGCATTGATGGCGGCGTCGAGGCCGGGACCGGCATGGAGCTCATGCTGGCGCAGCACCAGCCGCTCGCGCACGGGGTCGAGGCCGCCGCCCGCGGATTGTTCCGGAAAGGCATCGGCCAAGCGGTCGACGGTCTCGATCAAGGCGGTCGCCTCGCGCGGGCCGGCCAACAGCGCCGACACCTGCTTATAACATTCGTTCTCGGTCTGGCAGAACGGTTCGTCCCCGGAACGAACCAGGCGCAGCAAGGCGCGCACGCTTTTCAGCCGCTTGCGGCATTTGTGCAGCCCCTGCTCCGGCTTCTCGCGCGCCATCTCGAGATGGGCGATTGCCTTGCCGATCTCGTCGGCCAAAATGCGCCTGACCTCGCCGGTCAGCGGCAAGCGCGGATCGATGCGGAAGCTCATGCGGCGATCTCCGGAATCCCCCCGAGGGCCAGCGACGCGTTGTAGAATCTCGACTCGCCGGTGACCTCGCGACCGAGCCAGTCGGGCAGCATTTCGTCAGATACGTCCTCCGGCGTCTCCAGCTCCGCGATCACCAACCCCGCGAGCTTGCCGCCGAAAACATCGACTTCATAGAGATAGCCGCGGTGTCTAACATGGTGGCGTGTCTTCTCTATGACACGTCCGATGGCAAACGCCGTCAATTCCTCGGCCTCGGCAAGCGGGATCGAATATTCGAACTCGTCGCGCTCGCGCGCCCTGTCGCCGAACTTCAGCGTCAGCCTGGCGGAGCGCCCGTCGCTGATGCGCACGCGCACGGTGCGGCCGGGCTGGGCGGCGACATAGAACTGGCGAATGCGGATTTCCGCCTCGATCCCGTCGCGCCAGGCCGAACTGGAGACCAGGAACTTACGCTCGACTTCCTTGCCCATGGCGGGGCACTAAAGCCTGTGACGGCCGAGAAGGCAAGCCGACTCAGAGGTCAAATTTGACTTTAATCAATCGATTGATTAAAGTTGAAGCATGAACAGGCAACCAGGCATAAAAGGGCAGCAGCGCGAGGCCACCACCGCGGAGCAAACGCGAACGGCGCTGGTGCACGCCGCGCTCAAGCTGTTCGGACGGCAGGGTTTCGACGGCACCTCTACGCGGGAGATCGCGGCCGAGGCCAAGGCCAATATCGGCTCGATCGCCTATCATTTCGGCGGCAAGGAAGGCCTGCGCGCGGCCGCCGCCGACTTTATCGTCGACACCATCCAGGGGGTCGCCGGCCAGGCGCTGGGCGGCGCGCAGGCAGCCGCACCCCTCGACCCCGAGGCGGCCCGGGCCCAGCTTTTCGCGGCGCTCGAGCGGATGGTGGGTTTCGTCGTGGCCAGTCCGCAGGCCGGCGAGATCGTACAATTCGTACTTCGCGAGCTCTCGCATCCGACCGCCGCGCTCGACCGCATCTATGCCGGCGTGTTCGAGCCGACGCACCGACGGCTGTGCCAGATCTGGGAACAGGCGACCGGCGAACCGGCCGAGAGCGAGGCGACCAAGCTCACCGTCTTCACCATGATCGGCCAGGTCATCTATTTCCGCATCGGCCGCGAGGCGGTGATGCGCCGGATGGGATGGCGCGGGATCGGCAATGAAGAGGCCGCCAAGGTGGTGGCGGTCACGACCGACAACCTCAGGGCAATGCTGGCGGCGCGCGGGCCGGCCGCCGGCAAGAAGGGCAAATCATGAGTTTCCTCTGTTCGCTGCCGCTCGCGGCGCAACTGTTCGGCGCCTGCGCGCCGACAGCACCTTTGGCCGTCGGCTATGTCGAAGGCGAATATGTGCTGATGGCGCCGATCGAAGTGGCCCAGGTGGCGACGGTGACGGTCAAGCGCGGCGACCGCGTCGAGACCGGCGCGGCGATGGCGACGCTCGAGGACGCCGACGCCAAGATCGAGGTGGCGCAGGCTGAGGCCGCGCTGGCGCAGGCGCAGGCCCAGCTCGCCGATTTGCAGGTCGGCAAGCGCCCCGAGGAAATCGCCGTGCTCAAGGCCGAGGTCGACATGGCGAAAGCCCAGGCCGCCGACGCCAAGCGCAAATATGACCGCGCCAGCGACCTCTACAAACGCGGCACCGGCACCCAGGCCGACTACGACACCGCCTCGGCTTCGCTGGAGACGGCCAACGCCCAGGTCGGGCAGGCGGAAGCCAATCTCGCCGTCGGCAACCTGCCGGCGCGGCCCGAGACCATCAAGGCCGCCGACAACCAGGTCAAGCAGGCGCAATCGAGCCTGGAGCAGGCCCGGTGGCGGCTGTCGAAGCGGGTGCTGACGGCGCCCTCGCCCGGCCGCGTCAACGACGTCATCCGCAACCCCGGCGACACCGCCGGGCCGACCGCGCCGGTGATCTCGATGCTGCCGGACGGCGCCGTGAAGCTCAGCGTCTATGTGCCGGAAAGGGCGTTCTCGGCGGTCAAGGTCGGCACCGAGCTCAACGTCCATTGCGACGGTTGCGGGGCAGGATTGAAAGCGCGCGTCAGCTATGTCTCGCCCGATCCCGAGTTCACGCCGCCGGTGATCTATTCCCTCGAGAACCGGCAGAAGCTGGTCTATCTCGTCGAGGCGCGACCGGAGGGCAATGCGGGACCGCTGCAGCCCGGCCAGATCGTCGATGTCGATCTCGCGGATCTCGGGCAATGAACGTCATCGACGTCCGCGGCCTGGTCAAGCGCTTCGGCGACAAGACCGTCGTCGACCACGTGACGATGACGGTCGCCGAAGGCGAGATCGTCGGCTTCCTCGGGCCGAACGGCTCGGGCAAGACGACGACGATCCGCATCATGTGCGGGCTTCTGACGCCGGATGAAGGCGACGGCACGGTGCTGGGCTTCGACATCCGCACCGACGCGCTCAAGATCAAGCGCGAAGTCGGCTACATGACGCAAAAATTCTCGTTCTACGAGGACCTGACGATCGGCGAGAACCTCGAATTCGTGGCGCGGCTCTACCAGCTGAGGCCGGTCGAGCAGTACGTGGCGAGGACGCTGGAAGAGCTCGGCCTGGCGAGCCGCCGCAACCAGCTGGCCGGCACGCTTTCCGGCGGCTGGAAGCAGCGGCTGGCGCTGGCCGCCTGCATCATGCACAAGCCGAAGCTGCTGCTGCTCGACGAGCCCACGGCCGGCGTCGACCCCAAGGCGCGGCGCGAGTTCTGGGACGAGATCCATCGGTTGGCCGGCGGCGGGCTGACCGTGCTCGTCTCCACCCATTACATGGACGAGGCCGAGCGCTGCCACCGCATCAGCTACATCTCCTACGGCAAGATGCTCGCCACCGGAACGGTGGACGAGGTGGTGAGGAATGCCGGGCTGACGACGTTCGTGCTGCAGGGGCCGCTGCTCGACCAGGTGGCCGAAGCGCTGCAGGGTCGGCCCGGCGTCGATCAGGTGGCGCCGTTCGGCGCGACGCTGCATGTCGTCGGCTCCGACAAGGCGGCGCTGGAAAAAGCGCTGGCCGATGTCGAGAAGGAGCACAAGGACGTGACGGTGACGCCGGGCGAGACCAGCCTGGAGGATGTGTTCATCCAGTTCATGTCCGGCTCGAAGGACAACATGGCATGAACGCGGTCTTCTCCTTCGCCAGGCTTGGCGCGCTGCTGATCAAGGAATTCATCCAGATGCGGCGCGACCGCATCACCTTCGCCATGATGCTTGGCGTGCCGCTGATGCAGCTCGTGCTGTTCGGCTTTGCGATCAACAACGACCCGAAGAGCCTGCCGGCCGCACTCGTGGCGACCAGCAGCGATCCCTACACGCGCGCCATGGTCTCGGCGTTGCAGACCACCGGCTACTACCGCTTCGACCATGTCGCGCAAAGTGCGGCGGAAGCCGAGTTCCTGATGGCGCGCGGCGACGTCTCTTTCGTCGTCACCATTCCCGCCGATTTCGCCCGGCGGGTGGAGCGCGGTGACAACCCGCAGATCCTGATCGAGGCCGACGCCACCGACCCGTCCGTTGCCAGCGGCGCCATCTCCACGCTCGGCACCGTTGCCGGCCAGGCGCTGCTGAGAGCCCAGGGCACCCAGGACGCGGCCAGGGAAGCGGCGCGCGGCCAGCTCGATGTCGTCGTGCACCGACGCTACAATCCGGAAGGCGTCTCGCAATACAACATCGTGCCCGGCCTGCTCGGCGTCATCCTGCAGATGACCATGGTGATGATGACGGCGATGGCGCTGACCCGCGAAACCGAGCGCGGCACCATGGAGAACCTGCTCGCCATGCCGTCCAGTCCCGCCGAGATCATGCTGGGCAAGGTGCTGCCTTTCCTCGTCGTCGGCGCCGTGCAGGTGGTGGTGGTGCTGGTGGCGGCGAAGCTCCTGTTCGGCATCCCCTTCGTCGGCAGCCTGACGCTGCTGCTCTCCTCGGTGCTGGTCTTCGTGCTTTCGCTGGTGCTGCTCGGCTATACGATCTCGACCATGGCCCGCTCCCAGATGCAGGCGATGCAGCTGACCTTCTTCTTCTTCCTGCCATCGCTGCTGCTCTCCGGCTTCATGTTCCCCTATCGCGGCATGCCGGGCTGGGCGCAGACTTTCGGCGAGATCTTCCCACTGACGCATTTCCTGCGCATCACCCGCGCGGTCATGCTGAAGGGCGCGGCGCTGCCGGCGGTGGCGACGGAGATCGGCTGGCTGGTGGTGTTCGTGGCGCTGTTTGCCGGCGTGGCGCTGGTGCGGTTCAGGCGGACGCTGGACTGATCGCTTTCATAGACAAGCAAGAAGCTTACCAGCCGAGATAGCAGCTCCAGCGCTTGTTCGCGCCCAAATCACACTGCCGGTTTGGGCTTGATTGGCCGATTCGTTCAATCGCCGCACAGCCCGCATTCGATATCTTGACGACATATGGCCCGCGCCGCGACCGGGTCGCGGTCAGCGAGCGCAAAACGAACACAATAAAGGAGAAGTGCAATGAGAGCGCGATTTGGAATATTGACGCTCGGCGTGGACGATCTTGAGCGGTCGCTGAAGTTTTACCGCGATGGCCTTGGATTGCCCACGGAGGGCATCGTCGGGCAAGAGTTTGAGCACGGAGCGATCGCCATCTTCCATCTGGAGGGCGGCATGGTGCTTAGCCTGTTTCCGCGCAGCGACCTCGGGCTCGACGCGGGCATCGATCCTACACCACGCAGCCCCACCGAATTCAGCATTGGTCACAACGTGTCCAGCGAAGCCGAGGTCGATCGAGTGATGGCGCAGGCCGAAACTGCGGGAGCGCGTATCACGATACCAGCGCGCAAGACCTTTTGGGGCGGCTATGCCGGTTATTTTCAGGATCCCGACGGTCATCTCTGGGAAATCCTGCACAATCCGGCCTTCCTCCCGGCCGGTGAGTGAGCAGCTGATTAAGGAAAAGTGTGAGCGGTTATGCTCGGCGACTTCGCCGTAGCCTTCCCTCTGGAATTGCGTCAAAACAAGGAGATAGAGTGGTCTAGGCATTCGCCTCCGGGTGCCGCGATACCAATCGCCACTTCTACGCAGCAGCCATGATCCGCGCATAGGTGCCGAAATCGACATTGCCGCCTGACAGGACGACGGCAACGCATTTACCGGCGAGGTCGATCTCGCCGGTGGAGAGCGCGGCAAAAGCGACGCAGCCGCCAGGCTCGACCACAAGCTTGAGATAGGCCATGGCGTCGCGCATCGCCTGGGCGGCGGCCTCGTCGGAAACGGCGATGGCGCCGGCGAGATTGCGGCGGTTGATCTCGAAGGTGATGGCGCCGGGTTCGGCGGTCAGCAGCGCATCGCAGATCGAGCTACGGCCCGGCTCGTTCGAGACCCGCTCGCCCTTGGCCAGCGAGCGGCGCGTATCGTCGAAATGCTCGGGCTCGACGGCCCAGACGGCGGTTTGCGGCGAAGCGTCCTTGACGGCGACGGAAATGCCGCTCGACAGGCCGCCGCCGCCGCAAGGCACGACGACGGCGTCGAGCGCCACGCCGAGCGCTTTCGCCTGCTTCATCAGTTCCAGGCCGATCGTGCCCTGGCCGGCAATGATGGCGGGATCGTCGAAGGGCGGCACCAGCACCATGCCCCTCTCGACATAGGGGCGTACGACCGCCATGCGGTCGTCCTTGAAACGGTCGAACGGCACCACTTCGGCGCCCATCTTGCGGACATTGCCGACTTTGAGCGCGGGCGCGTCGGCCGGCATGGCGATCACCGCCTTGACGCCGAACATGGCGGCCGAGGCCGCCACGCCTTGCGCGTGGTTGCCGGAGGAGAAGGCCACGACGCCACGGCCGCGCTCCTCCTCGCTCAAGCTCGACAGCTTGTTGTAGGCGCCGCGGATCTTGAAGGAGCCGGTGCGCTGCAGCGTCTCGGGCTTGAACAGGATGCGGCCGCCATAGCGCTTGTTGAGCTCGGGCGATTCGATCAGCGGCGTTTCGACGGTCAGGCCGGAAAGCCGCGCGGCGGCGGCGCGGATGTCGGAGATGCCGGGGAGGGTGGTCATGGCGGGCCTCGCAGGATGGATCCCGGCATGGTGCACGCAAATCGAGGCGTCGCGCCAACGAAAAAATGTGATGGAGACAAGGTTGGCGATGGTGGCAACTGCGGCGAAGTGCTGATCTCCCCCGCAAGGGGGGAGATGGCCGGCAGGCCAGAGGGGGTGCTGTCCCGCCGGCCTGTCCTTCGTCATTCTAGGGCGGAGCAAGGAGCGAAGCGACGCGCGCAGACCCTAGAATCCATGCCGTGACGGTTGAGCGCCGCCACGGTGCAAAACGCTCACCAGCCAATTCCGCGAAACAGCTCGAACCACTCCGGATTGGTCTTCTCGATGAGCTCGATCTTCCATTGCCGTGGCCAGCGCTTCAATGACGTCTCACGCTGGATGGCGTCGGTGATGTCGAAATACTCTTCATACCAGACGAGACGCTGCACACCGTAACGGCTGGTGAAGCTGGAGCCTTGGCCGGTCTTGTGCTCGGGCATCCGACGAGCAAGATCGTTGGTGACGCCGATATAGATCGTGCCGCCTTTCTGGCTTGCGGTCATGTAAACATAGCCTGTCATGTGGCGATCTCAGTTGGCACCATTGCCAACGGCTATTCTCAACCGTTGCATTCTACGGCCAATGTCACGGCATGGATTCTAGGGTCTGCGCGCGTCGCTTCGCTCCTTGCTCCGCCCTAGAATGACGAAGAATAGGGCGCCACTCGCGCGCAATGCCCCTCTGTCGCCTTGGCGACGTCCCCAGGGGGCTGACGCTGTCAGATGCGATTGCCCTGCCCGCCCAAGGGGGAGGTTAGCAGCTTCGGCCGGCGCCCTGATGACCTGCTTGGCGGCGGTGACGGCTGAGGCTCACCCCAGCAGCGTCTTCGTCCTTTTGCTGCCGCCGAGCTTGCGCCAGGAGTTGAAGCGGTGGGTGGCGGCAGCGAAGGATATCTTCATCTGCTGGGAAACCGTGTAGCGCGACTTGCCCTCGTCGAACATGCGGTAGCAGCACTCGGCGCCTTCCTCGGTCAGCTTGCCGTCCGGCGTCTTGTTGTGCGGGTTGGCCGGGTCGAATTTTTCGAGCTGCTCCTCGACAAGGCCCTTCAGGCGCTGCAGGTCGGCCTCGATGCTGGCGATGAGATCGAGAACGGGCTTCGCATCGAATCCGTGCGGAGGCTTCTTGTGCGTCATTCCTTTGGTTCCTTCAATTTCGGCTGTTGCTGACTATATAGGCTAACATTTGGTGATAATGAAGAGGCGGCGCGGCTCCGCTGGATCACTCTTTCGCGCGCGCAGCCGTGCCGTTCACAATTGACGTTCGACGGCCAAGACTCTAGTTTAGAATTATTCTAAACTAGAGTGATCCCATCATGCTTTCCCGTGTTTTCGGCTTCGGCCGCCGTTCGTTCGATTCACTGTCGGAGCAGGAGATCCTGGCGCTGGCGATCTCTTCCGAGGAGGATGACGGGCGCATCTACCGCGCCTATGCCGATGGCCTGGCGCAGGACTTTCCGCAATCGGCAAAAGTGTTCGAGGCGATGGCCGAGGAGGAGGACGGGCATCGCGATTCGCTCATCGAGCTTTACCGCAGGCGCTTCGGCGAGCGCATCCCGCTGATCCGGCGCGAGCATGTGAAAGGCTATTTCGAGCGCAAGCCCGACTGGCTGGTGAAGCCGCTCGGCATCGAGCATGTGCGGCGACAGGCCGAGGCGATGGAGCAACAGGCCTATCGCTTCTATGTCGAGGCGGCCAAGCGCACCACCGACGCCTCGACGCGAAAACTGCTCGACGATCTCGCCGTGGCCGAACAGGGCCATGAGAGCTCGGCGCATGACTTGCAGCAGGAGCACGTGCCGGGGACGGTCCAGGTCGAGGAGGCGAGCGCCGAGCAGCGCCAGTTCATCCTCACCTACGTGCAGCCCGGGCTGGCCGGGCTGATGGACGGGTCGGTGTCGACGCTGGCGCCGATCTTCGCAGCCGCCTTCGCCACGCATGCGACATTCCAGACTTTCCTCGTCGGCCTCGCGGCATCGATCGGCGCCGGCATCTCCATGGGCTTCACCGAGGTGGCGTCCGACGACGGCAAGCTTTCGGGGCGCGGCTCGCCGATCAAACGCGGACTGACGGTCGGCGTCATGACGACACTGGGCGGCCTCGGCCACGCGCTGCCCTATCTCATCCCCTATTTCTGGACGGCTACGATCGTCGCCGCGGTCGTGGTGTTCTTCGAGCTCTGGGCGATCGCCTTCATCCAGAACCGCTACATGCAGACCCCCTTCTGGCGCGCCGCCTTCCAGGTGGTGCTGGGCGGCGCGCTGGTGTTTGGCGCGGGCGTGCTGATCGGGAATGCGTGAGGGCCGGCGTCCCCTTCTCCCCTTGTGGGAGAAGATGTCGCCGAAGGCGACGGGTGAGGGGTGTTCCAGATGCCACCAGCGTCTCACGCCGCTGGAGCACCCCTCATCCGTCTCGGCGCTAAAGCGCCGTCCACCTTCTCCCACAAGGGGGAGAAGGAAGAATCGCGCTACCCATTCACCGCCTTGCTGTCCGCCGGCGCCTCTTGCCTCTCCGTCAGCCCATAGTCGCGCACGACATGGGCGATGCGCAGACGGTAGCCGGCAAAGATTCCGCCACGGCCGGCCTGCTGCGCCTGCCGGTGCTCCTCGGTGTTGCGCCAGGCCTTCACCGCTTCCTCGTCGCGCCAGAATGACAGCGACAGCACGCGCTTCGGATCGGCAAGGCTCTGGAAGCGCTCTACCGAGATGAAGCCGTCGATGCCGTCGAGCAGCGGCCGGAGATTGGCGGCGATGCCGAGATAGGCATCGCGCTTTCCCTCCGCCGGCTCCACCTCGAAGATGACTGCGATCATGCCTCGATCCCTTCGTTCACCACCACGTTCGTCTGGAACAGCTGCCTCGGGCCGTGCGGTCCGGACACCAGCTTCAGGAAGACGCGATCCTCCTTGAGGATGAATTTCTCGCGCCGCGCGAACTCGTAATTTGCCTTGCCGGCAGGGTCGGCGGCAAGCCGCGCACGATAGGCTTCGTAGGCCGCAAGGCTCTCGATGTTGTAGGCGGCGTAGGCCGTGGTGGCAGAGCCTTCATGCGGGGCGTAGTAGCCGATCAGATCGGCGCCGCAACGCGGAATGGCCTGGCCCCAGGCCCGCGCATATTGCTCGAAGGCCGCCTTGCCGAACGGGTCAATCTCATAGCGGATGAAGCAGGTGATGGTCATTGTCGGTCTCCTCGTCTGGTTGGTTTTCGACGACGACGGTTCGATCCCGGTCGAAACATCGCTTGCGTCATTGTGCTAGGCATCTTCGTGTCAGGAGAGTTTGCCGCGCTGCTTGAGATGACCGCAGAATAGTGCTTCCCTGACGGGAATGCTTCGATGAGGATCGAACCATGCGTGAAGGACCCGACATCGCCCGCATCGCCAGCCTGGTCGGCGACCCGGCCCGCGCCAATATGCTGAACGCCCTGATGGGCGGCACGGCGCTGACGGCGTCGGAGCTGGCGCTGGAGGCCGGGGTGTCGCTGCCCACCGCTTCCTCGCATCTGTCGAAGCTGATGGATGGCGGGTTGCTGACCTTGGCCAGCCAGGGCCGGCATCGCTACTACGGCTTGGCCAGCGCGCAGGTGGCCGGCATGATCGAGGCGATCATCGGCGTCGCCGAGGCGGTTGGCCCGAAGCGCGTGCGGCCCGGACCGCGCGATGCGGCCATGCGCGTGGCGCGGGTCTGCTACGACCACCTCGCCGGCGAGCAGGCCGTGGCGATGCTCGACCGGCTCTTCGACAGGAAGCTTTTGCTGCGCGACGACAATGAGATCAGGCTCTCGTCATCCGGCGCCTCGCATTTTTCCGCGCTCGGCATCGAGACCCATGCCAAGGCGCGGCGGCCGGTGTGCCGCGCCTGCCTCGACTGGAGCGTGCGGCGCTCGCATCTCGCCGGCACGCTGGGCGCCGCCATCCTCGACAAGATCATTGCCGAAAAATGGGCGCGACGCGAGAAAGACAGTCGCGCCGTGGTGTTCTCGCCAGGGGGAAGGCGGGAGTTTGAGCGGGTGTTTCTGGCGTAGGGCGGGTGCAACGATAACCTCGCAATGTCGGCGCGAGGCACCCCCCTCTGCCCTGCCGGGCATCTCCCCCTCAAGGGGGGAGATTGGCAGCTTGGGCGTAGGCGCCTCTCCTGCAACGCCGGCGATTGGCGAAACCTGGCGTGACAGCTGATCTCCCCCCTTGAGGGGGAGATGTCCGGCAGGACAGAGGGGGGCGCGAAGGATCGCGGCGTGGCCTTCCTCCCCGGCACACGCTCACCCCCGCTTCAACACCTTCCCCAGCTTGAAGAACTCCTTCCACGGATCAGCCTTCTTCAGCTGTGCCAGCGTGGAAGCATCGCCAAGCGGGAAAGCATTCGGCGCCAAGCCCTTCTCGAGCTCCGCCCACGTCACCGGCATCGATACCGTCGCGCCCTTCTTGGCGCGCGAGGAATAGGGCGCGACCGTCGTCGAGCCGCGACCGTTGCGCAGGTAGTCGACGAAGATTTTCCCGGTGCGCGCCTTCTTCGACAGCGTCGCCGTGTAGCGATCGGGTGCCGCCTGCTCCAGCGCGCGGGCGAAATCATGCGCGAAATCCTTGACCGCGTCCCACTCCGCCGACGGTTTCAGCGGCACCAGCACGTGATAGCCCTTGCCGCCGGAGGTCTTGACCAGGTTCGGCAGCGACAGCTCGTCGAGCTGCTTGCGGATGTCGAGCGCTGCCTCGCGCACCTTGGAGACATCGACACCTTCGTCCGGATCGAGGTCGAAGATGATCTGGTCCGGCTTTTCCAACGCATCGAGCGTGCAGCCCCAGATATGCACCTCGACCACGCCATACTGGACAAGCGCGGCAAGGCCGTCGAAATCCTTGATGAACAGGATCTCCTCGCCATCGGTCGGATCCTTCATCCTGGCGATCTTGTCGCTCATGCCGGGCGAGGCGTGTTTCTGGAAGAAGCGCTGGCCGTGGATGCCGTCCGGCGCGCGCACCAGGCTCAGCGGCCGGTTGACGACGAATGGCTCCATGCGCGGCCAGACCAGCGCATAGTGATCGAGCAGGTCCTGTTTCGAAACCTTCTCGTCGGGCCATAGCAGCTTCTCGGGATGCGAGAGCTTTATCGACGTCCTGGCCGTTCCTGCCGATGATTTCGGCGCGGTCTTCACGCTCGTTTTGGCCCCGGTCTCGGCTTTCTTCGGTTGTTCCTGCACGACTTCCTCCGGCGGCTTGTCCTCGCGAAGCCCCTGGAACGAGGCGTGGCGGATTATACGGTCGGATGTCCAACTGCGGAACTCCACCTCGCCGACAAGTTCCGGCTTGACGAAGGTGAGCCCCTTGCCCTTCGGCACGGCGGCCGAAAAGGGCGACGTCTTCGCCGTGAGCCCGTCGAGCTTCTTTTTCAAATCCGTCAACACTTTGCCGGAAAAGCCGGTGCCGACGCGGCCGGCATAATGCAGCTTGCCGCCCTCGTTGAAGCCGACCAGCAGCGAGCGCACGCCGCGTCCCGTCTTGTCGGAAGGCAGATAGCCGCCGATCACGAATTCCTGCCTGAGCGTGCATTTCGACTTGATCCAGGAGAGCCCCCTCCCGCTGCGGTAGGGCGCGTCGGCCCGCTTCGACACCACGCCTTCCAGGCCCATGCGGCAGACATGCTGCAGCATGACCTTGCCCGGCTCATGAAAGTGATCGCTGAAGCGCAGCGCCGAATTTTCGGGCTGCTTGCCGAGCAGCTCGGCCAGCGCCTGCTTGCGCTCGACCAGCGGCTCGCGGCGCAAATCCCTGCCGTCGAGCCGCATCAGGTCGAAGACATAATAGACGAAGCGGTCGGCGCGGCGGGCCGACAAGTCCGCCTGCAGCAACGGGAAGGACGACACGCCGCTGTCGGCCAGTACCACGACTTCGCCGTCGATGATGGCGTCGCGGCATTTCAGCTTGGCAAGCGCTGCCGTCACCGGACCGTCGAACTTTCCGGTCCAGTCGAGGCCGGCGCGAGTGAGCAGCCTGACGTCGCTGCCTTCGATCTGCGCCTGCATGCGGTAGCCGTCGAACTTCACTTCATGCAGCCAGTCTTCGCCGGCAGGCGCATCCTTCTCCAGCGTCGCCAGCTGCGGCTCAATGAATTCGAGACGCTTGCCATGCCCGGCCTTGGCCTTGCCGGCGGCAGGCCTGTTGGATTGCCACACCTTCGGCTTCTCGCCCTTGGCGGCTTTGCCTTCGCCGACCTCCTCGATGGTCAGGCCCGACTTCACCGATTTCGGCTCGTCCGCAAGAACATCCTCGCCGGGACGGGCAGCGGCATCGTCGGATTTGATCAGCAGCCAGTTGTCGCGCTTCTCGCCGGGGCGCGGCCTCAGCCTGACCAGATGCCAGCGGCCGTTGAGCTTGTGGCCTTCGAGCTCGAAGTCGATATGGCCCTTCTTCATGCCCTGGGCCGGATCGCCGTCCGGCGTCCACCTGCCTTCGTCCCAGACGATGACCGAGCCGCCGCCATACTGGCCCTTCGGAATGGTGCCTTCGAAGGAAGCATAGTCGATCGGGTGATCCTCGACATGAACGGCCAGCCGCTTCTCATGCGGATCGAGGCTCGGCCCGCGCGTCACCGCCCAGCTCCACAAGACGCCGTCATGCTCCAGCCGGAAATCATAGTGAAGCCGTGTGGCGGCATGCTTCTGGACGACGAAGATGCCGCCCGCCTGCTTGCCGCGCGTTACCTTGCCGGCCGGCTCGGCGGTTTTCCTGAAATCGCGCTTGGCGTGATATTGCTCGAGGCCGGCCATGGCGCCATTCTCCTATGCGGATTTACGTTTCGGCGCGGGCTTGCTCTTGCTTTTCCCGGCCGCCGCTTTCGATGTGGCTTTGCCGCCGCCTTCCGCGTTGAGGCTTTTCTTCAGCGCGTCGAACAGGTTGACCACATTGGAGGGCTTCGGCGGCGCCTTGGCCTTGGGCGCCTTCTTGCCCGCCTTCTTGGCGCGGATCAGCTCGAGCAACGCGTCCTCGTAGCGGTCCTCGAATTTCGACGGATCGAACTTCGTCTTCTTGCCGTCGATGATATGCTGGGCGAGGTCGATCATCTCCTTGTCGGTCTTCGCCGCCGCTATGTCCTCGAACACCGTCGCCGGCCGGCGCACGGTGTCGTCATAGCGCAAGGTGGTCAGCACCATGCCCTTGCCGAGCGGCTCGATCACCACCGGGCGCTCGCGCTGGTAGAGCACGATGCGCGCGAGGCCGGCCATTTTCCTCGCCGCCATGGCGTCGCGGATGACGGCGAAGGCTTCTTCCGAGACCTTGTCGGCCGGAGAGACATAATAGGGCGTGTCGAGATATATCTGCTCTATCGACGATTTCTCGACGAAACCGTCGAGGCTCATCGTGTGCGAGGATTCGATCTGCACCGCCTCGATCTCGTCCTCCTCGATATGAATGAAATCGCCGTCGCTCACCTCATAACCCTTGATCTCGTCGCCCTCTTCGAGCGGCTTGCCGGTCCCGGCATCGACATAGATGCGTTTGACGGTGTTGCCGGTCTTTCGGTTGAGGATGCGGAACGAGACTTTCTCGGCATGGGTCACGACGTTGGTCAGCTCGATGGCACATGTGACCAGCGACAGCTTGAGATAGCCCTTCCAGGCCGGACGTGGTGCCATTGCGAACTCCTGCGCGATGCGGTTTCAACCGCAACGGACAGGGGTTCGCTTGGGTTCCGGGGAGGCTGGCCACGCGGCCTGTTATTCGGCGGCCTGCAGGTTGACCTTGCTTTCGGCGATCTCGGTGAGCTTGCGGTCGGTCGCCTCTTCTTCCTTGAGGTTCTTGGCCAGCACGTTGGCGCAGTCGCTGCGGCCGAGCTGCCTGGCCCAGGCGATCAGCGTGCCGTAGCGCGTTATCTCATAATGTTCGACGGCCTGGGCGGAGGCGATCAGCGCTGCATCCAGAACTTCCTTGTCGTCGACATCGCCGCTGACTTCGTCAGCCTCTGCAAGGATGCCGTCGATGGCCGGGCAGTTGACAGTCTTGGCCTTGACACCGTGCAGTTCGAACACCTGCTCGACCCGCTCGATGTGGCCCTTGGTCTGCGCGAGATGCTTCTCGAAGCCGGCCTTCAATTGGGGATCGGTCGCCTTGTCGATCATCTTCGGCAGCGATTTCTCGATCTGCTTCTCGGCATAATAGATATCGCGCAGCGTGTGGATGAAGAGGTCGTCCAGCGTCTTGATGTCTTTCGAAAAGAAGCCCATGGCGGTTGCCTTCCATGTTTCGCGTTGTGGGAAAGTTGCGCGGCGGACAGCCGTCAACATGGCCAGGTTCGCCCCGGCCTTGCGAGGTCAACGTTGTCTTCTTTGACAGGTTCCAGCCCATCGGGCCGCGCGAAAGGAAACTTCCCCGCGCCGCACGAACGTGAAACACAAGCGCGTCCAAGCGACATCGGAACGAAACATATGTGATGCAAAAGTCACACGGAACGGAATCGCGACGAAAGGCACCGAAAGACCCCGAATCAGCCGCAATCCGGCCACGATGCAACGACTTTCGGACCAGAAATTAACATCACGTTCACCGACTATTCACGCCTCGACGCTATGCTCTCGATCAATTCGGACGGGACATCCGAAAGCGGGACAGGGACCAAGGAAAATGAACTTCTGGAATCACATCGCCGGCTACGCCGCCGCCATTCGCGAATTCGTCGCGCCGACCTATCGGCCGGAGCGCTATTACATGCGCGGCCCGGGCCCGGCTTGCGCGCGCCGCGGCAACTCGCTGGGCGTCAGCGCGAACTGATCATGACTCGCGAACGCGCCCACCACAGCCGCATCTGCCGGCCTGCCGCCGACCAGCGCGCCACCACCTATCGCGCCGAGCGCCTGACGCTCGCCGCCAACTGGCGTGCGACAACGCCGCGGCTTTGACGCCGCCGCCGGCTGGCTTAGTGTCTCCCCCTAGTTTGACGCAATTCCGGACGGAAAACCGCTCACACTTTTCCTGGAATTGCTTTAGGGACACAAGCAGCCGGGGCCGCCATGACCGACCTGCCCGAACCGAACCGTCCCGCCTCTCCAAGCCAGGCCTATGACGCAAGCCTGCCGCTGATCGTCTTCGACGGCGTCTGCGTGTTCTGCTCGGGCTTCGTCCAGCTTATCCTCAGGCTCGACCGGGAAAAACGCTTCCGCTTCGCCACGGCGCAATCGCCGCTCGGCGAGGCGCTGTTTCGCCAGCACGGCCTGCCGACCGACGATTACGACAGCAACCTTGCCATTATCGACGGCGCGGCCTTCACGAAGCTCGACAGTTTCGTCGCGGTCATGTCCACGCTCGGCTGGCCATGGCGCGCGACCAACACGCTGCTCATCCTGCCGCGGCCGCTGCGCGACTGGCTCTACGACCGCATCGCCAAGAACCGCTACGCGCTGTTCGGCCGCAAGGACAGTTGCGACATTCCTTCGGCCGAGTTGCGGGAGCGGCTGATCGGCTAAAGCAATTCCAGAAAAGTGTGAAACGGTTTTCCGTCCGGAATTGCGGCAGGACTGGCTTGGGGGCAAGGCTATGAAGCTTCTCATCGTCGGCGGCTACGGCACCTTCGGCGGACGCATCGTCCAGCTCCTGGAGAACGAGCCTCGCCTCGAGCTCATCATCGCCGGCCGGTCGCTCGCCAAGGCAGCGGCCTATTGCAAGGGTCGAGGCGATACCAAGGCGCGGCTGGCGCCGGCGGCGTTCGACCGCGACGGCGACCTCGGCGCGCAACTCGCCTTGGCGCCCGACATTGTCGTCGACGCCAGCGGCCCATTCCAGGCCTATGGCGAGGGTCGCTACCGGCTGATCGAAGCCTGTATCGAAGCGCGCATCCATTATCTCGACCTTGCCGACGGTTCGGAGTTCGTCGCCGGCGTTGCCGGCTTCGATGCGGCGGCCAGGGCGGCCGGTATCCTTGTGCTCTCGGGCGTGTCGAGCTTCCCGGTGCTGACGGCAGCGGTGGTGCGGCGCCTTTCGGCCGGCATGGCGCGCGTCGACACGATCCGCGGTGGCATCGCGCCGTCGCCTTTCGCCGGCGTCGGCGAAAACGTCATCCGCGCCATCGCGAGCTATGCCGGCCGGCCGGTGCGGCTGCTGCGCGACGGCAGGCCGGCCGAGGGCTACCCTCTCACCGAGCAGATGCGCTACACGATCGCGCCGCCCGGACGCGTGCCGGTGAGGAACACGCTGTTTTCGCTGGTCGACGTGCCAGATTTGCGCGCGCTGCAGGCGCTGTGGCCGGAAGCGAGCACGATCTGGATGGGCGCCGGGCCGGTGCCCGAGGTGCTGCACCGGGCGCTGATCGGCCTGGCATGGCTGGCGCGTACTGGCCTCATCCGCTCGCTGTCGCCGCTGGCGCCGCTGATGCATTGGGCGACCAACCGGCTGTCATGGGGCGAGCATCGCGGCGGCATGTTCGTCGCGGCCGAAGGCGCGGACGAAGCCGGCAAGCCGATCAAGCGGTCCTGGCACCTTTTGGCCGAGGGCGATGACGGGCCGCTGATCCCGTCCATGGCGGTCGCGGCGATCGTCCGCAAGGCGCTCGACGGCCGCATGCCGGCGCCGGGTGCGCGGGCGGCGGTGAGCGACGTCGAGCTGGAGGACTATGAAGCGCTCTTCGCCGGCAAGACGATCCATAGCGGCTTCAGGGACGATACCGGCAAGGGAAAGGCGCTCTATCCCGATCTGCTCGGCGATGCGTGGAAAAACCTTCCGGCCGAGGTCCGGGCCATGCATGAGGGCGCGGTTATGGCGCAAGGGCGCGCCAGCGTGGAGCGCGACGATGGCATGCTTAGCCGGCTTGTCGCGCGGCTGATCGGCTTCCCCGCCGCCGGGACGGATGTTGCGGTCAAGGTGCGCTTCGACATCGACGCGGATGGCGAGACCTGGACGCGGACTTTTGGAACGCACGGCTTTTCGAGCCGGCAATTCGCCGGGCGCGGCCGTTCGGAGCAGCTGCTTTGCGAAGGTTTCGGCCCGCTGACCTTTGCCATGGCGCTGGTGGCCGGGGAGAACCGCCTGTCGCTCGTGCTGCGCCGCTGGAGCCTTCTCGGCCTGCCATTGCCGATGTGGCTTTGCCCGCGCTCGAACGCATACGAAACCGTGGAGGACGGCCGCTTCCGCTTCCATGTCGAGATATCGCACCCGCTCGCCGGACTGATCGTGCGCTATCGCGGCTGGCTCGAGTCTGTGCCGGCAGCTGGCTGTCGCGAAGCTCAATCCGGCAGCGCCGCGACCGCGACGATTTCGATGACGATATCGGCTTGAGCAAGTGCCGCAACCCCGATCACCTCCGAGGGCGGCGGATTGTTGTAGCTGCAGTGCTTGGGACAATGCTCGGCGAAGAACTCGTCCAGCACGTCCAGGCGAAAATTGGGCGAACCGAGAACGCCGCCATCGGGAAACGGCCCCCTGACGAAGAAAGTCAGCCTGATGAGATGTTCGAGGCCGCTGCCGAGTTCCTCCAGATCGGATTTGATGTTGCCGAGCACGGCGCACCATTGCGCCGCCGCATCGCCGACGAAGCCACCACCGGCCTTGCCCATTGGATCGTAGTCGTCCGACGTCGCCGTGTTTCCGCACAGATAGACGGTCCCCTTCGCTCCGCTGACGACCGTTCCTTTTCCCCAAGGCATCAGCCGGCCGTTCTTGAATTTCTTGTGGGTCACAAGTTCCATGGTCTTTTTCCCGTCTCGCGCGCGATCCGTCCCGACCCAGAGAAAAGGATAGTGCCGAGCGGCGGCGCTGCCAATTGCTCAAGCATTCCGCGATCGGCCGTGGTTGCCCGGAGAGCCTGGTTCTTGCGGAATCGCGCGATGAAGAAGAAGATTTTTCCGACGCCTGTCGAAATCGGCCGCGGCCGCACGACATAGACCGGCACGCGACGATGCGGCCTTCAAGAAACGGGAGAAGACCATGCGATACATGCTTTTGATCTATAATGACGAAGCCGCGATGGCGAACGCTCCGAAGGAGCAGACCCAGCAGGTGCTCGCGGCCTATGGCGCCTATACCGAGGCGCTGAAGACATCCGGTGCCTACATCGCCGGCGAGCGGCTGCGTCCGACCCAGGCGGCCACCGCGGTGCGGATGGCGAACGGCAAGACCAATGTGCTCGACGGCCCCTATGCCGACACCAAGGAGCAATTGGCAGGTTTCTACATGATCGAGGCAGCCGACATCGACACGGCCATCGAATGGGGTGCGCGCTGCCCCGCGTCCAGCAGCGGCACGGTCGAGGTGCGGCCCATATGGGAAATGGCCGAGTACATAGCCGCCGCATAGCGAACCTTGTGATGGACGATCGCTCGGAGATCGCGCGGGCGGCGGCCGAGGCGGCCGCCCGGCGCAGCTACGGCAAGCTGGTCGCCTGGCTGGCGGCGCGCACGCGCGACGTTGCCGGCGCCGAGGACGCGCTGGCCGACGCCTTCGCGGCGGCGCTCGAACGCTGGCCGCGGACCGGCGTGCCGGCGCAGCCGGAGGCCTGGCTGCTTTCGGTGGCGCGCCGGCGCGACGTGGACGCGGTGCGGCGGCGGCTGACCGGCGAGGCGGCCCGCGATCATCTGCAGCTGATTGCCGAGGAGATGGAGGCGCGCATGAGCGGCGAGGAGCTGCCCGACGACCGGCTGCGGCTGATGTTCGCCTGCGCCCATCCGGCGATCGAAGCCGGCGTGCGCGCGCCGCTGATCCTGCAGACCATCCTCGGTTTCGACGCTGCGACGATCGCCTCGGCCTTCCTGGTTTCGCCGGCGACGATGGGGCAGCGGCTGGTGCGGGCCAAGGCGCGCATCCGCGAGACCGGAATTCCGTTCCGCGTGCCGGAGCAGGCGGAGCTCGGCGACCGGCTGGGCGCCGTGCTGGAGGCGATCTACGCCACCTTCGCCGAAGGCTGGTCCGATGCGACCGGCACCGATACGAGGCGCCGCAACCTCGCCACCGAAGGCATCTGGCTTGGACGGCTGGTCGCCTCGCTGATGCCGGACGAGCCGGAGGCGCTGGGACTGCTGGCGCTGATGCTGTTCGCCGAGGCGCGCCGCTCGGCGCGGCGCGGCCCGCAAGGGGATTTCGTGCCCTTGGCCGAGCAGGATGTCGCGCTCTGGGACGACGGCCTGATCGACGAGGCGGAAGCCCTGCTGGTGCGCGCCGCGCAAAGGGGCATCATCGGCCGCTACCAGCTGGAGGCCGCCGTGCAGTCCGCCCATACGGCGCGCCGGCGCGGCGGCGGCACCGACTGGGCGGCGATCCGCCAGCTTTACGACGCGCTGCAGGCTGTGGCCGGCTCGCCCGTGGTGGCGATCAACCGCGCGGTGGCGATCGCCGAGACCGAGGGCGCAACGGCCGGATTGGCGGCGCTCTACGTGCTGGGCGAGGACAAGCGGCTGCAGGACTACCAGCCCTATTGGGCCGCTCGCGCCGGGCTGTTGGCCAGGCTGGGCAATACGAAGCACGCGGCCCAGTCCTACGACCGGGCCATCGGCCTCGAGCGCGACCCGGCGCTGCGGCGTTTCCTGCAGGGCGAGAAGGCGAGGCTTGTTGGGAATTGAGGGGATTGGCGGAAGCCTCCCAGCCTCGTCATTCCTGGGCGGAGCAGCCGCGAAGCGGCGTCGCGGAGACCCTGGAATCCATTCCGTGACCTGAGCCGTGTAATGCAGCGGAGCAGAATTCTGCAGCGCAGCGGCGCTCTGAAGTTACGGAATGGATCCTCGGGTCTGCGCGCGTCGCTTCGCTCCTTGCTCCGCCCGTGGATGACGACCGCGATTGGCGTTTCGGCTGGGGATTGGCGCCTCCCAACCTCGTCATTCCAGGGCGGAGCAGCCGCGAAGCGACGCGCGGAGACCCTGGAATCCATTCCGTGACCTTGATCGTAGACCGCAGCGGAGCAGAATTCCGCACCGTTGCGGTGCCTCGAAGTCGCGGCATGGATCCTCGGGTCTGCGCGCGTCGCTTCGCTCCTTGCTCCGCCCGCGGATGACGAGGTGATGGGCGTTCCGGCCAATCTCCAAGGCGTGCGACCTGTCGAGCCAGACCGCCGCGCTCTTTTTTTAGGCCCACATCTCATGCGTTGCGTTCAGTTTGCGCATCAGCTCGTGCTGGCGCAGCCTCGCCCACAGGCGTTCGATGTTCGGCCAGGCGGCCCGCGCTTTCTCGATATCGGGATGCCAGGCCACCAGCATGACCAGGTAGATGTCGGCCAGCGACAGCGTCTCGCCGGCCAGCCAGTCGCGGCCGGCCAGCGCCTGGTCGACAATGGCAAAGCCGCGATCCATCTCGGCGACCGCCGCCTGCTTCACCGGCTGCAGGCCTTCGCCATCGGCGGTGTAGCGGTGCGCGTAATAGAGCCGCAGGACCGCCGGATAGAGCACCGACGACATGAAGGCCAGCCAGCGCAGGAAATCGGCGCGGCCGGGCGAGCCCGCTTCCGGCGCGAGACCGGCCCGCGGATGACGTTCGGCGAGCAGGATGCAGATTGCCGCCGATTCGGTCAGCGAATGACCATCGGGCAGCGTCAGCACGGGCACCTGGTTCAGCGGACTGATGGCGAGGAAGGCCGGATCGGGCGGATCTTTCTTCGGCACATCGATGTGCTCGAAGGGCAGGCCGGCCATGGCAAGCGCCGCCTCGACGACGAAGCCGCCGCTGCCCGGGCGCGTATAAAGCTTGTACATGAGAAATCCTCCCGCCGGCCGATTGGGGCGGCGGCGATATGAGCCGGAAGCCGCGCCCGCCTCAAGCCGGGCAGCGCCGGCCACGGGTTCTTTTTGAACAGTCCAGCCAGGGATCATCCGGAGAGTGCCGCTTGTCCGCAAGCTCTTGGGATTGACCGAGGAGTCCCCGACTTCGTCATCCACGGGCGGAGCAAGGAGCGAAGCGACGCGCGCAGACCCGAGGATCCATGCCGTGACGTCTCGGCGTCACAGCGTTGCGAATCTTTCTGTGACGAACAGCAGCTCCGCTAGTGTCCGCAAACTGTGGCGACAGACGGTATCCATTCTGGACCGTGGTATTCCCTGGCCACGGTCACGGACTGGATCCCAGGGTCTACGCGACGGAGCTTCGCTCCTGCTTCGCCCTGGGATGACGACCGTGAGGGCCGTTGCAGTCACTCTCCGAGGTATGCGCGCCTAAGCGCCCAGCCCGTCGAACAGGATGGTCGAGAGATAGCGCTCGGCGAAGGAGGGGATGATGACGACGAGGTTCTTGCCCTTGTTCTCGGGCCGCGAGCCGACGACGATGGCCGCCTGGAGCGCGGCGCCCGACGAGATGCCGACCGGCACGCCTTCGAGGCGGGCGACCAGACGGGCATTGGCGACCGAATCCTCGTTCGAGACCCTGACGACCTCGTCATAGATCGAGGTGTCGAGGATTTTCGGGGCGAAGCCGGCGCCGATGCCCTGGATCTTGTGCGGGCCGGGCTGGCCGCCCGACAGAACCGGCGAGGCCTCTGGCTCGACCGCCACGACCTGCAGCGAAGGCTTGCGCTTCTTCAGCACCTGGCCGACGCCGGTGATGGTGCCGCCGGTGCCGATGGCGGAAACGAAGATGTCGACCTCGCCATTGGTGTCATTCCAGATCTCCTCGGCCGTGGTGCGGCGGTGGATCTCGGGATTGGCCGGATTCTCGAACTGCTGCGGGATGATGGCATTGGGCAGCGTGGCGGCGAGCTCGTCGGCCTTGGCGATGGCGCCCTTCATGCCTTTCGGGCCTTCGGTCAGCACCAGCTCGGCGCCGAGCAGCGCCAGCATCTTGCGGCGCTCGACCGACATGGTCTCCGGCATGGTGAGGATCAGCTTGTAGCCCTTGGCGGCGGCGGCGAAGGCGAGCGCGATGCCGGTGTTGCCGGAGGTCGGCTCGATCAGCGTGGTCTTGCCGGGCGCGATCTTGCCGGCTTCCTCCAGCGCCTCGATCATGGCGACGCCGATGCGGTCCTTGACCGAAGCGATCGGGTTGAAGAATTCGAGCTTGGCCATGAGGTTGGCGACGATGCCCTTCTCCTTGGCGAACTTGTCCAGCCTGACCAGCGGCGTGTCGCCAATCGTCTCCGTGATCGAATTGAAGACGCGGCCGCGGCCGGGCACGCGCGCGGAAGAGACGGGCTTGTTCATTGGTTTCACTCCCAAGGCAAAGGCACAGGCAGACAGAATAGGGTTTTCAGCCGCGCAAGATAGGCCGGCGCCCGAAAATATCCGAGTGGGGCGATTGCTCAAAAGCGCCCGTGACCGGAAATGCATTTTCCGAAATGGCCCGATTTCGGAATGGCTTGGCCGAGATCGGGACGGGTTGAGATTGGAGCCTATTGGCGCGCCGCGATTGCCGCGGCCGCGCCCATCATAAAGCCGGCGGCCGTACGGTTCAGAACCTTCAGCGCGCGCGGCGATTTCAGGAACCAGCGCGCCTTGGCGGCCAAAACCAGATAAGGCACCAGCACCACGAACAGCACCACCACGGTGATCATCGCAAGGATGGCGTAGTCGGCAAGCGTGATCGTCTTCAGGTCGACGATGGTCGGCGTGATGGCGAGATAGAAGATCATCGTCTTGGGGTTGCCGAGCGTCACCGTCAGCCCGGCAATGAAGCTCGACACCAGCCCGCCCTTGGCCTTCCGCGCCTCGACGGTCTCAGGCGTGATGCCGCTGGTCCAGAAGCGCCAGGCGAGAAAGGCGAGATAGGCGACGCCGGCCCATTTTATGGCGAGGAAGACCATGCCGAAGGTCTGCGCGACGAAGGCGAGCCCGAGCACGACGGCGGTGAGATAGGTGAGGTCGCCGAGCATCAGGCCGAACGACATGGCCAGCGACGAGCGGAAGCCGGAGCCGAGAGCGCGGGCGACCAGCGCCGTGACGCCCGGCCCCGGAATGGCGGCGGCGACGCCGAGCGCGGCGCTGTAAGCGAGGAATCCGGTGAGTGTCATGGTTTTGGAAACTGGCCGTAGGAACCGATTTAGAGCCGGGCTTTTATCATGATGTCGGTTCGACGGTAATTCCCTCACGGCGGGATTCGTTGCGCCAGCGATGTAAGGAGTTGGTTTCCGCAGCGAGAAGAATTTTGACCGGTCGGCTATGTCTGCGTTGGTGGGGTGGTGGCATAGCTTGGAGATTGGCCGAGACGCCCACCCAGTCGTCATCCACGGGCGGAGCAAGGAGCGAAGCGACGCGCGCAGACCCGAGGATCCATGCCGTGACTTCGACGCGCCGCAATGGTGCAGATTTCTACGCCGTTTGCATCCTTCGGCCAAGGTAACGGCATGGATTCTAGGGTCTGCGCGCGTCGCTTCGCTCCTTGCTCCGCCCTAGAATGACGAGGTTGGGGAGGCTTCGGCAAATCGCCAGCGTTTGCGCTGATTTCATGGAAATGAGCGGTGAATGCCTTGCCGCTCGACAACGGCAGTCATCCCAAACAGCTACCCACCATAGCTAATGCGCCAAATCGTGCCGTTGCCGTCCTCGGTGAGGATCAGGGCGCCGTCCTTGGCCACTGCGATGCCCACCGGCCGGCCCCAGACCGCGTCGTCGGAAATGACGAAGCCGGTGGCGAAATCCTCGTATTCGCCGGTCGGCCTGCCGTCCTTGAATCTCAGCCGCACCAGTTTGTAGCCGGTGCGGACATTGCGGTTCCAGGAGCCGTGCAAGGCGACGAAGGCGTCCCCCTTGTAGTCGGCAGGGAAATTGTCACCCTCGTAGAAAGCGATGTTGAGCGGCGCCGAATGGGCCTGCATCAGCACGTCGGGCACCGTGACCTTGCCGGCGAGGTCGGGGCGCGCGCCCTTGTGGCGCGGGTCCTCGTTGTCGCCGATATAATACCAGGGCCAGCCATAGAAGGCGCCGTCCTTCACGGCGGTGGCGTATTCGAAGGGGGTATTGTCGCCAAGCTCGTCACGCTCGTTGACGACGCACCAAAGCGCGCCCGTCGCCGGCTGCACGGTCATGCCGGAACAGTTGCGCAGGCCGGTGGCGACGGTCCTGCGGTTCTTGCCGTCGGGGTCGAAGGCCAGCACGTCGGCGCGGCCTTCCTCCGAGCCCCAGGCCGCGCCCAGCGGCTGCGATTTCGCCCACGCCTCGACACCGCCCTTCGGCTTCGCGCCCATATCCTCGGCGATGTTGGAGCCGGAGCCGACCGACAGATAGAGCGTCTTGCCGTCTGGCGAAAAGGCGATGTCGCGCGTCCAGTGATGATTGGCCGGGATCTTGGCGACGATGGTCTCCGGCTTCCCCGAAGCCTCGAGGTCGCCGTCGCGGTAGGGGAAGCGCACGACGCTGTCGCTGTTGGCGACATAGACCCACTGCGGCTTGTCGCCCTGCGGGTAGAAGGCGATGCCGTAGGGCCGGGTCAGGCCCTTGGCGAAGATCGACGCCTCGGCAGGCTTGGCGCTGCCCTCGGCCAGACGGTAGACACGGACCTGGTTCGCCCGGCTGTCGGCCACGAAGAGGTCGCCGTTCGGCGCCACGCGCACGACGCGCGGACTGTCGATGCCGGAAGCGACCAGCTCGGCCGAGAAGCCCGGCGGAAGTCTCGGCTTGGCGCCTTCGGGGCGATCGATGACGCCGCCGCCGTTCGAGGCGGACTCCGTCACATAGGGTTTCTGCAGGTCCTGAGGCTTCAGCAGCCGGCGCACGCCCGGACGGTCGGCCTTCCAGTCGCCGAAGGCCTTTTCACCGCTGAGCAAGGGTTGATCGGCCTGCTGCGCGAAGGCGCCGGTGGCAAGGACCAGCGCGAGGCCCGCAAGGCCGGCGATCCGCATCATGCTGTTCTCCGTCGTCCGCCAACACGCCTCAATCGATCAGGCGCCCGGACCCAGGACATATTGGGCGCCCGATCTAGAAGAGAAGCTCGCGCACGCGGATTTGACGAGGCGCCGGGCTCAGGCCTCCTCGGCATCCAGGTCGTCGTCGAGCCGCTTTTCCAGCTCGACGAGGTCGGCCGGCAAGGGCAGGCCCATGGCGCGCAGCTCCCGCAATTTCTCGCGCAACTGTTCCTGGATCTCGTGCTCGTCCTCGGGCTGATTGATCATTTCCTGAAGCAGAAGGTCGATCTGGGCCTTGAGCGATTCCAGCGCCATGTTTTTCTCCTTTGCGCCCTCAGCCGCGTCGAGATTCAGGTCAGGCCGGCCTCACCTGGATATCGATACACCTAGCGCAGCATGCGCGAAATCAGCTGTGCCGTATAGTCGACCATCGGCACGATGCGGGCGTAGTTCAGCCTGGTCGGGCCGATGACGCCAAGCGCGCCGACGACGCGGGCGTCCTTGTCGCGATAGGGGGCGACGACCAGCGACGAGCCGGACAGCGAAAACAGCTTGTTCTCCGAGCCGATGAAGATGCGCACGCCCGGCCCTTCCTCGGCGAGGTCGAGCAGCTGCAGCAGTCCGTCCTGGGTTTCCAGGTCCTCGAACAGGTGGCGAAGCAATTCGATGTCCGCCTGGGCGGTGACGTTTTCCAGGAGGTTGGCGCGGCCGCGCACGATGAGCCGCGCCGGCAGGCCGCTTTCGGCGCCGGCCCAGACCGCGAGGCCCTTCTCGACCAGATCCTGCGACAGCGTGTCGAGGGCCGCCCTGGTCTCGTCCTTGATGCGGGCGATTTCCGCCCGTGCCTCGGCCAGTGTTCGGCCGCGGATGTGGGCGTTGAGGAAATTCGAGGCCTCGTGCAGCTGCGACACGGTGGTGCCGGCCGGCAGGTCGACGACGCGGTTCTCGACATCGCCGTTCTGCGACACCAGCACGGCGAGCGCCTTGGTGGGCTCGAGCTGGATGAATTCGATGTGCTTCAGCGCCACCTCGTTCTTGGAGGCGAGCACGAGGCCGGCGCCGCGCGACATGCCGGACAGCATCTGGCTGGCCTCGGTCAGCATATGCTCCAGCGTCGCGCCCGAGCCGGAGGCGCGCACCTGCGCCTCGATGACGCGGCGCTCCTCGTCGGAAAGGTCGCCGAGCTCCATGAAGGCGTCGACGAAGAAGCGCAGGCCGGTCTGAGTCGGCAGCCGCCCGGCGGAAACATGGGGCGCGTAGATCAGGCCGAGATGCTCGAGGTCGCTCATCACGTTGCGGATGGTGGCGGGCGACAGCGAGGAGGGCAGGATGCGCGACAGGCTGCGCGAGCCGACCGGCTCGCCGTCGCGCAGATAGGAATCGACAATCCGCCGGAAAATATCGCGCGAGCGCATGTCGAGTGACTGAAGGACCGGCGACTGAAACCCGGGACTCTGGGACGTCGGATCGACTGGTTTGTTCATACCGGCGAGAAACCTCCTGTTGAAAGATATAGACTTAAGCCACACCGGCGCAACCCAGTGCCGCGTTGCGGTCACAGTGCCGCGTTTGCGGCCACGGTGCTGCGTTTGGGGTCAACCGGCCCGTTTTCCTTTGCGACCCCATTTTCCTTTGCGACTTGCGCCGCATGCGTCTACAAGCCGGCCACGATTCCGAAATAAGAAGAAAGACAAGAGGCCTCGATGCGTCCTTCCAAACGCCAAGCCGACGAAATGCGCGCCATCTCTTTCGAGCGCGGCGTCTCCAAGCACGCCGAAGGCTCGTGCCTGGTGAAGTTCGGCGACACGCATGTGCTGTGCACGGCGAGCCTGGAGGAAAAGGTGCCGGCCTGGATGCGCAATTCCGGCAAGGGATGGGTGACGGCCGAATACGGCATGCTGCCGCGCTCGACCGGTGAGCGCATGCGGCGCGAGGCCTCCGCCGGCAAGCAGGGCGGCCGCACGCTGGAGATCCAGCGGCTGATCGGCCGCTCGCTGCGCGCCGTGGTCGACCTGCAGGCGCTGGGCGAGCAGCAGATCACCGTCGACTGCGACGTCATCCAGGCCGATGGCGGCACCCGCACGGCCTCGATCACCGGCGGCTGGGTGGCGCTCTACGATTGCCTGCGCTGGATGGAAGCGCGCCAGATGGTGAGCGTCGCCAAGGTGCTGAAGGACCATGTCGCGGCGATTTCCTGCGGCATCCATGACGGCCAGCCGGTCATCGATCTCGATTACATTGAGGATTCCTCGGCCGGCACCGACGCCAATTTCGTCATGACCGGCAAGGGCGGCATCGTCGAGATCCAGGGCACCGCCGAGGGCGAGCCCTTCTCCGAGGAGCAGTTCGCGGCGCTGATGGGCTTGGCGAAGAAGGGCATTTCGCGGCTGGTTAGCCTGCAGCAGATGGCGGTGGCGTAGGTTTTCGGATGCCGAGCCTGGGCCCCCCTCTCTGGCCTGCCGGCGCCGGCCCTTCGCTGTCGCTCCGGGCGTTCGTCGTTCGCAAAGCCAAGCAATTGGCTTTGCGTCCGCTGCGCGGACCGCTCCTCACCCCCCTCGAGGGGGGAGATTGGATGTCACACCGACTTTCGCCAATCTCCAGCGTTGCAGAACGCGCGGCGGCATCGAAGCTGCTAATCTCCCCCCTTGAGGGGGAGATGCCCGGCAGGGCAGAGAGGGGGGCCTCGTGATACCCTCCGCAATCCTCGAATCCGCCCTCTACGTCACCGATCTGACCGCGGCGGAAGCCTTCTATCGCGACATCATCGGCCTCGAGGCGCTCGGCAAGGTCGAAGGCCGCCATGTCTTCTTCCGCTGCGGCAATGGCGTGCTGCTTCTCTTCAACGCCGAGGCGACGAGGATCCCGCCGGCGCCCGACGCTCGCCTGAAAGTGCCGCCGCATGGCACGGCCGGCGAGGGACATCTCTGCTTCGCCGCAAGCGCCGATGAGATCGCCGCATGGCGCAAGCATCTCACGGCCAGGAGCATCGCCATCGAAAGCGATTTCGAGTGGCCGCAGGGCGGGCATTCGATCTATATCCGGGACCCATCGGGCAATTCGATCGAATTCGCCGAGCCAAGGATCTGGGGTTTTTGATGCATTCCCTCAACGGACAGAAAATCGTCATCGCCAGCCACAATGAAGGCAAGCTGCGCGAATTCGCCGACCTGATGGCGCCGTTCGGCTTCGAGGCGAAGTCGGCCAAGGAATACGGCCTGGCCGAACCCGACGAGACCGGCACCACCTTCGAGGAGAACGCCTACATCAAGGCCTACGCGGCCGCCAAGGCGACCGGCCTGCCGGCGCTGTCGGACGATTCAGGCCTTTGCGTCGACGCGCTGGACGGCGCGCCCGGCGTCTACACCGCCAACTGGGCCGAGAAGCCAGATGGCAGCCGGGATTTCGGCATTGCCATGCAAAAGACCGAAACGGCGCTCGAGGAGGCCGGCGCGACCGACCCTTCCCAGCGCACCGGCCGCTTCGTCGCCGTCATCTGCCTGGCCTTTCCCGACGGCGAGGCCGAATATTATCGCGGCGAGGCCGAAGGCAGGCTGGTGTGGCCGCCGCGCGGCACGCTCGGCTTCGGCTACGATCCGGTGTTCCTGCCCAATGGTTTCGACAAGACTTTTGGCGAGATGAGCGCGGAAGAAAAGCATGGCTGGAAGCCCGGCCAGGCGACGGCGCTTTCGCACCGCGCCCGCGCCTTCCAGAAATTCGCGCAGGCACGCCTGGATCTGGCACGCCTGGATTTGGCGCGATCAGGACCCGCATGAGCGCAGTGACGATACCGCTCGACCGGAGCCCCGGCTTCGGCGTCTATATCCACTGGCCGTTCTGCGCGGCCAAGTGCCCTTATTGCGACTTCAACAGCCATGTCCGCCACCAGCCGGTCGACCAGGAGCGTTTTGCCCGCGCCTTCGAAACCGAGCTCGCGACCATGCGCGACCGCACTGGCCCGCGCGAGGTGACCAGCATCTTCCTCGGCGGCGGCACACCGTCGCTGATGAAGCCGGAAACGGTCGGCGCGGTGCTGGAGGCTGTGGCGAAGAACTGGACCGTGCCGGCAGGCATCGAGGTGACGCTGGAGGCCAATCCGTCCTCGGTCGAGGCCGAGCGCTTTCGCGGCTATCGTGCCGCCGGCGTCAACCGCGTCTCGCTCGGCGTGCAGGCGCTGAACGACAAGGATTTGCGCTTCCTCGGCCGGCTGCACAATGTCGAGGAGGCGCTGCATGCCATCGGCCTCGCCCGAGAGATTTTTCCGCGGCTTTCCTTCGACCTGATCTATGCGCGACCCGGCCAGACGCCGGAGGCGTGGGGGGCGGAGCTGGAGCAGGCGATCGGCTATACCGTCGACCACCTGTCGCTCTACCAGCTCACCATCGAGGAGGGCACGCCCTTCCATGCGCTTTACGCGGCGCGCAAATTCACGCTGCCCGACAACGACCACGCCGCCGACCTCTATGCGCTGACGCAGGAAGTGACGGCGGCGCACGGCCTGCCGGCCTATGAGATTTCCAACCACGCCCGGCCGGGCGCGGAAAGCCGGCACAATCTCACCTATTGGCGCTATGGCGAGTATGTCGGCGTCGGACCGGGGGCGCATGGCCGTTTCGTCGAGAACGGCCGCCGCACGGTGACGATAGCGGAAAGGATGCCGGAGACCTGGGCCAATCTGGTCGAGGCCAAAGGGCACGGCGTCACCGGCGGCGAAATCCTGACCCGCGCCGAGGAAGCCGATGAGTTCCTGCTGATGGGGTTAAGGCTTGCCGAAGGCATCGACCTGCAGCGCTACGAGACGTTTGCCGGGCGCAGCCTTTCGACCGCAAGGCTTTCGGTGCTGCAGGAGGAAGGTCTGGTGGCGCCGGTCGGCAATGCGAGGCTGCGTGCCACGAGCGCCGGCATGATCGTGCTGGATGCGGTGGTTGCCGATTTGGCCAGGTAGCTGCTTGAAGAAAATCCTCTTCGTCTGCAGCCAAAACCGCCTGCGCAGCCCCACCGCCGAGCAGGTGTTTTCCAGGCGCCCCGACATCGAGGTCGAATCGGCCGGCACCAATCATGATGCCGACAACCCGCTGACGCATGAGCTTGTCGCCTGGGCCGACGTCATCTTCGTCATGGAAAAGGCGCATCGCGCCAAGCTGCAGAAGAACTTCCGGGCGAGCCTGAAGGGCGCCAGGGTGATCTGCCTGGATATTCCAGACGACTACGAATTCATGGACCCGGAACTGGTGCGGCTGCTTGAAGTGAGGGTCCCAAGATATCTGAATGCCGCGTCCGCGAGATCATCAACACGATCCTGACTTCTCCCATCGCATCCGGGGCATGGTTGTCGATAGCGTTAGAAAGTGGCGTTGTCGGTTCAACATTTGATACGGGACACCGATATTGAGCTAACTCTTTCGTCCGCTCCTGTGACCGAAAAGTAACATCTTTGCGGTCACATCGGAGATATTCTCAAGACTGCCGATTACCGGATCAGAGCGCCTGTCGTTTAGGGAACTTCCATGCGAGCTTCCAATTTTGCCATCCTGGCGTCGCTTGTTTTCGCAACTCCGGCGTTCGCTGCCGATCTTGCCGCCCAAACGGCCGAGCCTGCATCCTACAGCTGGACCGGCTTTTACGTCGGTGCCAATGTCGGGGGAGCGTGGAATGACAGCAAGTGGACCGATTTTGGGGGCCCGGAGTTCAACACGAACGGCAGCGGTGTCGTTTATGGCGGCCAAATCGGATACAACTACCAAATCCAACAATTCGTGCTGGGCGTAGAAGCTGATTTCGACGGATCATCCGTCAAAGGTGATAATCAGTGCTCGACGACAGCTGGAAGTGTTTGCAGAACGAAGCAGGACTGGCTTGCCTCGGTTCGCGGGCGCGCTGGCTATGCCTTCGATCGGTTGCTGATATATGGGACTGGCGGCGTCGCCTTCACGAAATATAAGTTTGATCAGACCGTCTTACTTGATCAGTCATGGAATGGCGGCTCACGTACCGGCTGGACAGCTGGCCTTGGTGCTGAGTATGCCTTTTCGGACCACATCACGGCAGGCGTGGAGTGGAAGTATTACGATTTCGGGAAGAAGACTGGCGACGGGGGCATTTCGCCACCCTCGATCAGGTTCAATGAGACCGAAAACAGCGTTATTGCCAAGGTGAACTATAAATTCTGAGCGGCTACGCGAAGGTGGGTTAGCAGGCGCGGCGTGGCCAGCGGGCTGGCATCATTCCCTGTCGGCGCACGTCCGGTGCAACCGTTTCGAACGGCGACCGGCGTCACATGGTTCTGCGCTTTCGCGGTGACTCTGGCGGCACGATACCTCTAATGCATGTCGCGCAAAAGTGACCTCGGTTTTGCGGCAACGATATGCATTAATCAACGACCTATCTCTTTGTTTTTACGCAGTTCCGGACGGAAAACCGCTCACACTTTTCCTGGAATTTCTCTAAGCGTCGTGCTTCTGGCGGTGCTTGCCGCGGGTCTTCTCGCCATGCGCCTCGCCGTTGCGAGCCTGCTTCTGGTCGGCCTTGTCGCGGCGCGCGCCGGGCTGGGCGGCGATCGAATGTGGGGCCATGCCCTCGCGGGCGGTTTTGCTTTCAAGTCGGCTGATAAAAATGTCGAAGCGATTGGGCATCGTTCGGTCCTGCCTCCTCCCGGGGAATCAGGGGTTAAATTCGCCGATGTGGGTTTCGTTCCGCACTGTGGCAAAGGCATGGCGATTTCCTTTATGCCGACCTCACGTTTTGCAACGGGGCGTCAGCCATGCGAAACAGATTTGGTTCTTTCGCAATTCCGGACGGAAGGCTACGGCGAAGTCGCCGAGCCTAACCGCTCACACTTTTCCTGGAATTGCTCGAATGAGGGGCATTCGGTGACCGGCGACAAACGCAGCTATCTGATCGGACAGACCGAGATCGCGGCGCGGGCGCTTCAGCCGGCGCTCTATCTGGTGGCGACGCCGATCGGCAATCTGGCCGACATCACGCTGCGCGCGCTGGAGACGCTTGCCGCCGCCGACATCGTCGCCTGCGAAGACACGCGCGTCTCGCGCGTGCTGCTCGAACGCTACGGCATCCGGCGGCGCACCACCGCCTATCACGAGCACAATGCGAGCGAGGCCGGACCGAAGCTGATCGAGGCGCTGGCGGCCGGACAGAGCGTGGCGCTGATCTCCGACGCCGGCACGCCGCTGGTCTCCGATCCGGGCTACCGGCTGGTCGGCGAGGCGCTGGAGCGTGGCATTCGCGTCGTGCCGATCCCGGGGCCTTCGGCCGCGCTCGCGGCGCTGACCGCTTCCGGCCTGCCCTCCGACGCCTTCCTGTTCGCCGGCTTCCTGCCCGTGAAGACCGGGCAGCGGCTGACCAAGCTGGAAACGTTCAAGCAGGTGCCGGCAACACTGATCTTCTTCGAGTCGCCCAGACGGCTGGCCGAGACGCTCACCGCCATGGTCGAGGCGCTGGGTGGCGAACGGCAAGCCGCGATCGGCCGCGAGCTGACCAAGGCCTTCGAGGAGGTGCGCACCGGAACGCTGGCCGAGTTGGCGGACCATTATGCGGCCGCCGACACGCCCAAGGGCGAGATCGTCATCTGCGTCGGTCCGGCGGAGGCCGTGGCAGACCAGCCGGCCGACATCGACCGGCTGTTGTTGTCGCTCGCCGCCGAAATGCCGGCCTCCAAGGCGGCGGCGGAAGCGGCGAAGATGACCGGCGGGCAGAAGCAGGCGCTTTACCGGCGGCTCCTGGAGCTTAGGGACAGACCATGATCCCAAAAAGTGGAAACCGGTTTTTGGAAAAGATCAGGGTCAAACAAAAAGATGGCTGAGCGCACGGCCGGCCACCGGCGAAAAGCCTATCGGCGCGGCCATCGCGGCGAATGGCTGGCGGCGCTGGCGCTGATGCTGAAAGGCTATCGCATCCTTGCCCGCCGCCACCGCACTAGGCTCGGTGAGATCGACCTGATCGCCAGGCGCGGCGACCTCGTGCTGTTCGTCGAGGTCAAGACGCGCCGCACGCTGATCGAGGCGATGGAGGCAATCGGCCGTGAATCGGAGCGCCGCATCGAGGGCGCCGCGGATTTGTGGCTGTCGCGCCAGCCGGATTACGGCAGGCTTTCGATGCGTTTCGACATGGTGGCGGTGCTGCCCTGGCGCTGGCCGGTGCATGTCGAGAACGCGTTTTATGGACGGAATTGAGGGTTACTTTGGGCGTCGGCGGGACAGCACCCCCCTCTGTCCTGCCGGACATCTCCCCCGCAAGGGGGGAGATTGGCAGTTAGGCGCCGCGCCCTTCTTCGACGTCGATAATTGGCGAAAGCCGCGATGGCGTCTGATCTCCCCCCTTGCGGGGGAGATGGCCGGCAGGCCAGAGGGGGGTTGGCGGGAACTCGACAAAGCGGTGTGGGCGAAGCCCGCCTCACCCCCAGACCATCAACGCCACCAGCCCGACGCCACCCACCACAAGCCGCCACCAGCCGAACAGCGCGTAGCCGTTGCGCGAGACGTAATCGAGCAGGAAGCGCACCACGATGAGCGCGGTGACGAAGGCCGCGATGAAGCCGACGGAAATGATCGGCAGGTCGGCCGAGGTCAGCACGTTGCGGTTCTTGAACAGGTCGAAGGCGAAGGCGCCGACCATGGTGGGCATGGCGAGGAAGAAGGAGAACTCGGCTGCCGCGCGCTTGTCGACGCCCATCAGCAGCGCGCCGACGATGGTCGAGCCGGAGCGCGAGGTGCCGGGGATCAGCGACAGGCACTGGAACAGGCCGATCTTGAGATAGACGCTCAACGGGAAGCGCTCGACGTCGTGATGCACCGGCTTGAAATTGATGCGGTCGACGACAAGCAGCACGACGCCGCCGATGATCAGCATGATGCAGATCAGCCTGGGCGATTCGAACAGGATGGTCTTGATGAAATCATGTGCCAGCGCGCCGATGACCGCCGCCGGCAGGAAGGCAATCAGGATGCCGATGACGAAATGCCGGGTCTGCGGATCGCTGGGCAGCTTGATCAGCATCTGCCAGAGCTTGCTGAAATAAACGCTGAGGATGGCCAGGATCGCGCCGAGCTGGATCAGGATCTCGAAGGCCTTGCCGGTGGAATGAAAGCCGAGGAAATGGCCGGCAAGCAGGATGTGGCCGGTCGAGGACACCGGGATGAACTCGGTCAGGCCCTCCAAAAGCCCAAGCAGCAGCGCTTCGACGATGGTCTGGCTTTCCATGGCAACCTCAGGATTTCGGGGATAGATGGGGACAACGGCTTGCTTGTCACGGCGCGGAAGTCCCCCTATAGGTCGCAACACCGTGACGGCCGCATGACGGGCCGCCAAGACTTACCGGCGCGGGTAACGATTCGCCAGTGCGCCCTATCATCGCGGAACCATGCTGACGCTTTTCCATCATCCCATGTTCGCCACCTGCCGGTTCGTCCGCCTCGCCTTCGGCGAGTATGGCGAGGAGTTGGCGCTGATCGAGGAAAAGCCGTGGACGCGGCGCAAGGAGTTCCTGGCGCTGAACCCGGCCGGCACGCTGCCGATCCTGCTGGCCGAAGGCGACGTGCCGATCGTCGGCGCCATGGTTATCGCCGAATATCTCGACGAGACGCGCGGGGTGCTGAAGCGCGACAAGCGGCTGTTCGCCGAGGACCCGATGCAGCGCGCCGAGATTCGTCGGCTGACCGACTGGTATCTCAGCAAGGCCGAAAGCGAAGTGACGCGGCATCTGGTGCGCGAGCGGGTGCTGAAGCCGGTGATGCCGGAAACCGCCGGCGGCGGCTCGCCGGATTCGGCGGCGATCCGCGCCGCGCGCGCCAACATCCGCCAGCACATGAAATACACCAACTGGCTGGCCGGCACCCGCCATTGGCTGGCCGGCAGCAAGGTGACCTATGCCGACCTCGCGGCGGCGGCGACGCTGTCGGTGCTCGATTATCTGGGCGAGATCGACTGGCGCGAACATGCGGCCGCGCGCGAATGGTACACGCGGGTGAAATCGCGGCCGTCATTCCGGCCGCTGCTCTCCGACCGGGTGCGCGGCTTGTCGCCGGTATCGCATTATGCGGACCTCGATTTCTGAAACCTTACGCGCGCTGATCGAGGCGGAGGCGCGCCGCGCCGGCTTCGAGGCCGTCGCCGTGACCCGGCCGGATGCGATCCCGCTGGCGCCGGCAAGGCTCGCCGAATTCGTATCCGACGGTTTCCACGGCTCGATGGACTGGATCGCCGAGACGCTTCAGCGGCGCGCCGAGCCCTCGACGCTGTGGCCGGAAGTCCGCTCGATCATCGTGCTCGCCATGAATTACGGCCCGGACCGCGACCCGCGCGATATCCTCGCCAAGCCCGACCGCGGGGCGATCTCGGTCTATGCGCAAAACCGCGACTATCACGATGTGATGAAGGGCCGGCTGAAGGAGATCGCCGGCAAGATCGTGGCCAAGGCAGGCGGCGACGTGAGGGTGTTCGTCGATACCGCGCCGGTGATGGAGAAGCCGCTGGCGGAAGCGGCCGGGCTCGGCTGGCAGGGCAAGCACACCAACCTGGTCAGCCGCGCGCATGGCTCGTGGCTGTTCCTCGGCACGATCTTCACCACGGCCGAGCTGGAGCCGGACCAGGCCGAGATCGACCATTGCGGCTCCTGCCGCGCCTGCCTGGACGCCTGCCCAACGGACGCTTTCCCGGCGCCCTACCGGCTCGACGCGCGGCGCTGCATTTCCTACCTGACCATCGAGAACAAGGGGCCGATCCCACGCGAGTTCCGCGAGGCGATCGGCAACCGCATCTATGGCTGCGACGATTGCCTGGCCGCCTGTCCATGGAACAAATTCGCTCGGGTGGCTTCGGAGGTGAAGCTTGCCGCGCGCGCCGATCTGCGTGAGCCGAAGCTTTCGCAGCTGCTCGCGCTCGACGATCCGGCGTTTCGCGCTTTCTTCTCGGGCTCGCCGGTCAAGCGCATCGGCCGGGACCGTTTCATCCGCAACGTGCTGATCGCCGCCGGCAATTCCGGCGATGCGTCGCTGGCCGCCATTGTGCGCGGTCTGCTCGACGACGCCGCGCCGCTGGTGCGGGGTGCGGCAATCTGGGCCCTGTCGCGGCTGCTCTCCGAGCGCGAATTTGGCGAGCTTGCCGCCAAAGCCTCGAAGACCGAGGCGGATGCGATGGTCCGCGAGGAATGGCTGGCGGCACCGGCACATCCGGCAAAGGCCGATTGAAGGAGGTTCATCGATGAGCGAAAGACGCTTCTTCATCTTCGGCGCCGGCTATTCGGCCAGGGCTTTCGCGCGGGCCAACGCGCACCACGAGCCGATCTCCGGCACGACCCGGGCGCCGGAAAAGTTCGAGGCGCTGCGATCGGCCGGCATCGAACCGCTGCAATTCGACGGCGCGCTGCCGCCCGAGCTCGGCGATGCGCTCGCCAAGACCACGCATCTCATCGTGTCGGTCGCTCCCGACGAGGCCGGCGACCCGGTGCTCAACGCCGCCGGCGATGCGCTGCGGAATAAGATGCCGGCGCTTGAGTGGATCGGCTATCTCTCGACCGTCGGCGTCTATGGCGACCATGGCGGCGCCTGGGTGGACGAGACCAGCGACTGCCGGCCGGTGTCGAAGCGCTCGGTGATGCGGGTGGCGGCCGAACAGGAATGGCTGACGCTTGGCCGCGAGATCGGCAAGCCGGTGGCGATCCTGCGGCTTTCCGGGATCTACGGGCCGGGCCGCAACGCGCTGGCCAATCTCGAGGACGGCACGGCGCGGCGGCTGGTCAAGCCGGACCAGGTGTTCAACCGCATCCATTGCGACGACATCGCAGGCGCGCTTTGGCTTCTGGCTGAAAACAATCTCGGCGGGATTTTCAACGTCACCGACGACGAGCCGGCGCCGCCGCAGGACGTCGTTACCTATGCCGCCGGGCTGATGGGCCTCACACCGCCGCCCGAAATTCCTTTCGAGACCGCCCAACTTTCGCCCATGGCGCGGTCTTTCTATGGCGAGAACAAGCGCGTCGCGAATCAGGCGATCAAGGCCGCTGGCTATCGCTTCCGGTTCCCGAACTACCGGGTGGCGCTGGAGCGGATGTGGGCCGAGGGCAACTGGCGGGACGGCGCGCCGCGCAGCCCGATGAGAGGATGATGCCGAAAAATGTGAAGCGGTTTTCGGCATCACCCTTCCTTGATTGAAGCCGCATGATCGATGCGGGACGCGCGGCGTGGTATGATTCGTTCCCGATCAGGTTCGCCTGACCGCGCGGCAAAACGGATAGACTGGAGAGGGGCCCCAGCCTGATGAATTTGCGATCTCTGCCTGACCGCAAACCGTTCCTGACCGCAGCCCTGGCGCTGGTGACGCTGGCCGCGCTGGCGGCTGTCGCCATCTCGGCCGGACCCCGAGCGAAGGACCTGTTCGGTGCGCGAAAACTGCCGGCCGTGGCGCCCGCGCAATCCTTCGGCTTCTACTCCAAGGGCTGCTTCACCGGCGGCGTGGCGCTGCCGATGGAGGGTCCGGGCTGGGAAGTGATGCGCCCGTCGCGCAATCGGCGCTGGGGCCATCCGGCCATGATCGCGCTGATCGAAAAACTGGCGCGCGACGCCCAGGCCGATGGCTGGCCGGGCCTTCTGGTCGGCGACGTCTCGCAACCGCGTGGCGGCCCGATGATGACCGGCCACGCCTCGCACCAGATCGGTCTCGACGCCGACATCTGGCTGACGCCGATGCCGAAGCGGCCGCTGAGCATGGCGCAGCGCGAATCGATGAGCGCGACGCTGATGGTCGACGAGAAGACGCATCTGGTGAAGGACGCGCTGTGGACGCCGGCCCACACCAGGCTGCTCAAGCGCGCGGCAAGCTATCCGGAGGTCGAGCGCATCCTGGTCAATCCCGGCATCAAGAAGAAGCTCTGCGACACCGTTACCGGCGACCGCTCCTGGCTGCGCAAGGTCCGGCCATTCTGGGGCCACGACTATCATTTCCATATGCGCATCGGCTGCCAGCCGGGCTCGCCCTTCTGCAAGGCGCAGGAGACGACGCCGGACGACGATGGCTGCGGCAAGCCGCTGGCCTGGTGGTTCACCGAGGAGCCCTGGCGGCCGAACAAGAACCCCGACGCGCCCAAGGCGCGCGACCTGATGACGATGGCCAATCTGCCGAAGCAATGCCAGGACGTGCTCGGCGCGCCGGACGCGCCCTCGCTGGAGGCGGTGACCTATCACGGCGGCGCCGCCGCCGCGGTGGCCGTGGCCGAGCCGCAGCCGAGCGAGCCGGCGGAAACGATCTCCAGCGGCAACGCCGCGATGCCGTCGGCGGCGAGCGCCTTCGCGCCGACGCCAAAGATCGGCATCCCGCTGCCGCGCCCACGGCCCGGGAACTGACGCGCAAGCGGGCTTCCCCTTTCCGGGGCCATGCGCTAGTCAATCGATTGAAACGGCGCAGTGGCGCCGCAACGAGGACGATCAAGAGCATGTCAGGCGAGAACGAGACGGGGCTGCGGTTCCCGGTCCTGATCGGCGATATTGGCGGCACCAATGCGCGCTTCTCGATCGTGCTCGACGCCAATTCGGAAGCGACCGAGCCGCAGATCGTCCAGACCGCCAATTTCACGACCATCGACGAGGCGATCCAGGCGGCGGTGCTCGACCGCTCGTCCATCCAGCCGAATTCGGCGGTGCTGGCGATCGCCGGGCCGGTCGACGGCGACGAGATCCCGCTCACCAACTGCCCCTGGGTGGTGAAGCCCCGGCAGATGTTCGCCAATCTGGGCCTGAGCGAGGTCGTCGTGCTCAACGATTTCGAGGCGCAGGCGCTGGCCGTGGTGGCGCTCGGCGAGGAGCATATGGAAAAGATCGGCGGCGGCACGCCGGAGCCCAATGCGAGCCGGGTCGTGCTCGGCCCCGGAACGGGTCTTGGTGTCGCCGGGCTGATCTATGCGCTCAACCACTGGATCCCGGTGCCGGGCGAGGGCGGGCATATGGACATCGGCCCGCGCACGCCGCGCGACTTCGAGGTGTTCCCGCATATCGACAAGCTCGAAGGCCGCATCTCGGGCGAGCAGATCCTGTGCGGACGCGGGCTGGTCAACGTCTATCGGGCCGTGGCCAGGACCGACGGCAAGCCGACGCCTTTGACGACGCCGGCCGAGGTCACTGCGGCCGCACTTTCGAAATCCGATCCGGTGGCTGAAGAAGCGCTGACGCTCTTCGTCACCTGCCTCGGCCGCACCGCGGGCGACCTGGCGCTGGTGTTCATGGGCCGCGGCGGCGTGTTCCTGACGGGCGGCATCGCGCAAAAGATCGTGCCGGCGCTGAAAGCGGGCAATTTCCGCGCCGCCTTCGAGGACAAGGCGCCGCACAGCGCGCTGATGCGCGAAATGCCGGTCTATGTCATCACCCATCCGCTGGCGGCGCTGCTCGGGCTTGCCGCCTATGCCAGGACGCCGTCGCTGTTCGGCGTGAACACGGCGGGACGCCACTGGCGGGCGTGATCGCGCCGGCTTTGGGGGTAGCGATCGGCCGCCGCGACGAAGTTTCGCCATAGGCAAGCCGTAGCCGGGGCTATCCCTTTGTTTTGACGCAATTCCGGACGGAAAACCGCTCACACTTTTCCTGGAATTGCTCTAAGAGGATGCCGAAATGCGGCCCATCCTGCACGCGGAAAACCACGAAGCGCCCCCGATTTGACTGTTCAAAGTTCCCTCAAACTGAAAGTCCAGCCTACCGAGGTCAGTGCGGTGCTGCGCCGCATCCTGGCCGAAAACGGCAAGGAATATCGCTGGACCTATGTCGTCGCCGTCGTATGCCTGCTGATCGTTTCCGGCACCACCGCCTTCACGGCGTGGATCATGGCCCCGATGATCAACCAGATCTTCTACGAACGGCGCAGCGACATGATCGTCTGGATCTGCGCCGGTTTCATGGGCGCCTCCGTGCTGCGCGGCTTCGCCGGCTATGGCCAGGCGGTGGCGCTGGCCAGGATAGGCAACAACCTGGTCGCCCGCTACCAGAAGCGCAGCTTCGACCATCTGATGAAGCTCGGCGTCAACTTCTTCAACGAGACCCGTTCCGGCCGGCTGGCGGCACAGGTGAACGAGAATGTCGGCGGCATCCGTGACCTCTTGTCGCTGACGCTGACCTCCATCAGCCGCGACGCGGTCTCGCTCGTCGCCCTCGTCGGGGTGATGATCTACCAGGATCCGGTGTTGTCGCTCAGCTCGCTGCTGATCGGGCCGCCGCTGATCTGGGCCGTCATCTACATCACCCGCCGCCTGCGCAAGATCAACCGCGAATCCGTGCTGATCAACTCGCGGCTGAACGGGTCGGTGCAGGAGGCCACGCAAGGCATCGCCATCGTCAAGGCCTTCACCCTGGAGGACGAGCTGGCGCGCCGCATCGGCATCATGGCCGACACGGCCGAGCAGCGTAACAACAAGATCGCCCGCGTCGCGGAGCGGCTGTCGCCGATTTCCGAAATCCTCGGCGGCCTCGCCGTTACCGCCGTGCTCGCCTATTCCGGCTATCGGGCGCTGGTGCTTGGGCAGCCGCCGGGCGCGGTGTTTTCCTTCATCACGGCGCTGATCCTGGCCTATGACCCGGCAAGACGCCTGGCGCGCACGCAGGTCGGCATGGAACGCGCCCTGGTCAACGCGCGCATGATCTACGAGTTGCTCGACCTCGAGCCGAAGCAGGGCGACGCCCCCGACGCCGTCGAGGCGAAGATCACCACCGGCGAGGTGCGCTTCAACAATGTGACCTTCGGCTACAACGCCGACACGCCGGTGCTGCGGGACCTGAGCTTTACCGCCGCCGCCGGCAAGGTGACGGCGGTGGTCGGCGCCTCGGGCGCCGGCAAGTCGACGATGGTGGCGCTGCTGCAGCGCTTCTACGACGTCGACAGGGGCTCGATCGAGGTCGATGGCCAGGATATTGCTAAGGTGACCAAGCATTCGCTGCGCCAATCGATCGCCTATGTGGCGCAGGCGCCTTATCTCTTCGAAGGCACGATCCGCGACAATATCCGCTACGGCCGGCTGTCGGCCACCGACGCCGAGATCGAGCAGGCGGCGAAACAGGCGGCGGCCGACGAGTTCATCCGCCAGCAGCCGCAAGGCTACGACACGCCGGTCGGCGAAGGCGGCTCGACCCTTTCCGGCGGCCAGCGCCAGCGCGTTTCAATCGCGCGCGCCATCGTGCGCCAGGCGCCGATCCTGTTGCTCGACGAGGCGACCTCGGCGCTCGACAACGAGGCAGAGGCGCGCGTCCAGGAAGCGCTGACCCATGTGATGGAAGGGCGCACGACCATCGTGATCGCGCACCGGCTTTCGACGGTGGTCAATGCCGACCACATCATCGTGCTGGAAGAGGGCCGGCTGGTCGAGGAAGGCACGCATGCAATGCTGATGGCCGACCCGCACAGCATCTATGCCCGTTTCCACCGGATCCAGGGCAAGAAAGGCTTGGGGCTTGTCGACGACGTCAAGGCAAGCCAAACTTCGGCCCAAACTCCGGCGCCGCGCAGCCGCGCCAAGAAGACCGTCAGGAGAAGCGCATGAGTGAAGCCGGCGATATGGGCCTGGTGGTGGTGGGCGCCGCCGGCCGCATGGGCCAGACGCTGATCCGCGCCATCCACACCATGCCCGGCGCGCGCGTCGCCGCCGCGATCGAGCGGCCGGACTCGGCCCATCTCGGCAAGGATGCCGGCGAGCTTGCCGGCATCGGCATCATCAACGTGCCGATCGTCGACGATCCGCTGCCGGCCTTCGCCAAGGCCAACGGCGTGCTCGATTTCACGGCTCCAAGCGCGAGCGTCGAATTCGCCGGCTATGCGGCGCAGGCGCGCATCGTCCATGTCATCGGCACCACCGGCTGCTCGGCCGACGACAATGCCAGGATCGGCGCCGCCGCGCGCCATGCCACGATCGTCAAATCCGGCAATATGAGCCTCGGCGTCAACCTGCTTGCCGTGCTCGTCGAGCAGGCCGCCAAGGCGCTCGACCCGGAGGATTTCGACATCGAGATCCTTGAGATGCATCACCGGCACAAGGTCGATGCGCCGTCCGGCACGGCGCTGCTGCTCGGCGAAGCGGCGGCGAAGGGACGTGGGATCGATCTTGCGGACAACAGCGTGCGGGTGCGCGACGGCCACACCGGCGTGCGCAAGACCGGCTCCATCGGCTTCGCGGCGCTGCGCGGCGGCTCGGTGGTCGGCGACCACAGCGTGATCCTTGCCGGCACCGGCGAGCGCATCACGCTTTCCCATCATGCCGAGGACCGGGCGATTTTCGCGCGCGGCGCGGTGAAGGCAGCGCTTTGGGCTCGCGCGAAGAAGCCGGGCCTCTATTCCATGCGGGATGTGCTCGGACTTTCCTGACACAAGCCTGAAGTATTTCCTTCTTAGGCAGTTCCGGACGAAACCGTTGGAATTGCCCAACCCCTAGAGGAGCTGACATGTCGGGAACTCTCGTGCTCGTGCGCCACGGCCAGAGCGAATGGAACCTGAAGAACCTGTTCACCGGCTGGCGCGACGTCGACCTGACCGAACAGGGCACGGCGGAAGCGCTCGCGGCCGGCGAAAAGCTTAAGGCGCGCGGCCTGAAATTCGACATCGCCTACACCTCGGCGCTGAAGCGGGCGCAGGTGACCTGCCAGCACATCCTCGACGTGGTCGGCCAGAGCGGCCTTAAGACGATCCGCGACCAGGCGCTCAACGAGCGCGACTATGGCGACCTCTCCGGCCTCAACAAGGACGACGCGCGCAAGAAATGGGGCGAGGAGCAGGTGCATATCTGGCGCCGCTCCTACGACATCGCGCCGCCCGGCGGCGAAAGCCTGAAAGACACCGGCGCGCGCGTGTGGCCCTATTACCTGCATGACGTGCAGCCGCATGTGCTGCGCGGCGAGACGGTGCTGGTCGCCGCGCACGGCAATTCGCTGCGCGCGCTGATCATGGCGCTGGACGGCAAGAGCGGCGAGGAGATCGTCAAGCTCGAGCTCGGCACCGGCGTGCCGGTCATCTACAAGCTTAATGCCGATTCCACCGTGGCGTCGAAGGACGTGCTCGAGGGGTGAGGCAAAGCTTCCTTCTCCCCGTCACTATACGGGGAGAAGGTGCCGGCAGGCGGATGAGGGGCAGCGCCAGCTTCCGCGACTAACTCGTCCGGGCTCAAAGCCAGAACCGGAGCCCCGGCTATCCAGCATCGGCGCCGACGAAAAAAGCGCGTTGACACATATCGTTTGCCCGCTTACATGAGCCCGCACCAGCCCAGATGGCGGAATTGGTAGACGCGCACGGTTCAGGTCCGTGTTCCGCAAGGAGTGGAGGTTCGAGTCCTCTTCTGGGCACCATCCTTCGCTCTTCGAGCTTCGGATGGCAGGCCATCCCGAAGTTCCAAGAGCGAAGGGGTCGCCATTCATCCCGACTGCCAACGGGATAGCGCTTCCCAGATTTACGACGTTCGCGATTAGCCGTAGCCCCCCGCGACGTCGTCATACTCGGGCTTGACCCGAGTATCCATGCCGTGACCTCTGCCGCAGAGTGCAACGGTGCAGAATTCTGAAACGCAGCAACGCCTTGGCGCAACGGCATGGATTCCAGGGTCTGCGCGCCGCTTCGCGTCGCTTCGCCCTAGAATGACGAAGTACGAAGGCGGTTCACCACCTCCCCTTCCGGCCAGTCCCCCAACAAACCGCTTCAAACCCGCCGCCCCGGACGCTACGGTCCGCCCATGGCCCCTTCCGTCAGCCCGACCATTGCCGCGCGCCGCGACCAGATGTTTCCCATCCTGACCGACGCGGATATCGAGCGCATGCGCCGCTTCGGCGAGGCGCGCGCCTATGCCGCCGGCGATCATATCGTCACGGCTGGTGCGGTTTCGCCAGGCGTGATCCTCATCCTGTCGGGCAAGGTCGACATCACCCAGGCCGGAGGGATCGGGCCGCGCGAGCCGATCATCAGCTATGGCGCGGGCAATTTCGTCGGCGAGCTGGCGCAGTTGTCGAACCGGCCGTCACTGGTCAATGCCGAGGCGGCCTCGCCGGTCGAGGCGATCGTCATCCCCTCGCAGCGGCTGCGCGACCTGATGGTGCAGGAGGCGAACCTCGGCGAGCGCATCATGCGGGCGCTGATCCTGCGCCGCGTCGGCCTGCTCGAAAGCGGCGCCAGCGGGCCGGTCGTCATCGGCCCGCCCGGCAATGGCGACGTGCTGCGACTGCAAGGGTTTCTGCGGCGCAGCGGGCTGCCGCACCGGGCGCTCGATTCCGACACCGACCCTTGCGCGAAAACGCTGATCGAGCGGTTCCATGTCGATCCGCACCATCTGCCGATCGTGCTCTGCCCGAACGGCAAGCTGATGCACAATCCGGGCGAGACCGAGCTTGCCCGCTGCGTCGGGCTGCTGCGGCCGATCGATGCCGATAAGGTCTATGACGTGGCGATCGTCGGCGCCGGACCGGCGGGGCTGGCTGCGGCGGTCTATGCCGCCTCGGAAGGGCTGTCGACCATCGTGCTCGATTGCCGCGCCTTCGGCGGCCAGGCGGGCGCCTCGGCTCGCATCGAAAACTATCTCGGCTTCCCGACCGGCATCACCGGCATGGCGCTGATGGCGCGCGCCTATAACCAGGCGCAGAAATTCGGCGTCGAAATGGTCATCCCCGACGAGGCAAAGCTGCTCGACGACGCCGGCGACGGCGCCCCCTACCAGCTTGCCATCGGCGACGGCGAAACGGTGCGCTCCCGCGCGGTGGTGATCGCCAGCGGCGCGCGCTACCGCCGCCTCGACATCGCCAACCTGGCGCAGTTCGAGGGAACCTCGGTGCATTACTGGGCCTCGCCGATCGAGGCCAGGCTTTGCCAAAGCCAGGAGGTGGCGCTGGTCGGCGCCGGCAATTCGGCCGGACAGGCGGCCGTCTATCTGGCGAGCCAGGTGCGCAAGGTGACGCTCTTGGCGCGCCGCGACAGCCTCGACGCCACCATGTCGCGCTATCTGGTCGAGCGCATCGCGGCGCAGCCCAACATCGAGGTTCTGACCGAGACCGAGGTCGCGGCGCTGGAGGGCAGCGAAGGCAATCTGGAAGCGTTGCGCTGGCGCAACCGGGCGACCGGTGAAGAGACGACGCGTCCCATCCATCACCTCTTCCTGTTCATCGGCGCCGATCCGAACACCGACTGGCTGGCGAATTGCAACGTGGCGCTGGACGCCAAGGGTTTCGTGCGCACCGGACCCGACACGACACCGGGGCACGGACTGATGGAGACGAGCCGACGCGGCGTGTTCGCCATTGGCGACGTGCGTTGCGGCTCGACCAAGCGCGTCGCGGCCGCCGTCGGCGAAGGCGCGCAGGTGGTCGCGGCGCTGCATGCCTATCTGGCGCGAAACGGTGAACCGGCGAGGAGAGCGTGATGGACGAATGCAGGCATACCAAGGACATCAAAAAGGTCACGCCGAGCGCGCTCGGCTGCGAGGAATGCCTGAAGAGCGGGTCCTGGTGGGTGCATCTGCGGCTCTGCCGGACCTGCGGCCATGTCGGCTGCTGCGACGACTCGCCCAACCGCCATGCGACAAAGCATTTCCATGCCACGCAGCATCCGATCATCGAAGGCTACGACCCGCCGGAAGGCTGGGCCTGGTGCTTCGTCGACGAGGTGTTCATCGACCTCGAAGGCGATACGACGCCGCAGAACGGCCCGATCCCGAAGTTTGTTTGAGCGTGCAGGGCAAGCCGGCGCGGCCAAGCGTCCGGTTTAGCGCACCGAGCTCGTCACGGTCGGATCGACGGCGTCGGGCACGGATTTGCGCTCATTGCCGGCAAGGATGCCGATTAGGAGAAGGCTGAGCACGACCGGCACAAACAGGATGGCGACGCGCGCCTGCACGTAGAAGATGGCACGCCATTCGTTTCGCTTTTCGTCGTTCATCATGCTCGCTCTGTGGTGCCTCCCCGGGCAGGGGACATAGAGACGAAGCGTTAAACATCTCCTTCCGATTCGGTTAACGGGCGGATTTCGAACTCATAGGCGGCGATGAAGGCAAGGTAATGACACCGTCATTACGATCTGTTATTCTTGCGCCATGAAACACGAATCTCCAGACGAGGCTTCCAAGAGGAGCACTCTCAATATCCGCATCAAGCCTGAGGAGCGGGGCCTAATCGACGAGGCTGCGCGTGCGCTTGGCAAGACCAGGACGGATTTCATCCTCGATGCTGCTCGGCGTATGGCCGAGGACACATTGCTTGACCGGACACTCATCAAAGTCTCGCCGGAGGCTTATGCGGAATTTCTAGCCTTGCTCGATGCGCCGGCCAAATCCAACGAGAGGCTCTCTCGGCTGATGAACGCGCCGTTGCCTTGGAAGAGCCAGTGACGCTCCAGCCGCCGGTGCCGCTGGACCGCAGCCATGATCTATCCTCTTTCTCATCCGGCGTTCCAGTTCTCGATGACTGGCTCAAGCGTCGGGCGCTTGCCAATCAGGATAGCGGCGCGACAAGGACTTTCGTCCTCTGCCAGGATGCAAGGATCGTTGCCTATTATGCACTCGCTTCCGGCAGCATCACCGGCAGCCAGGTATCAGGTCGCTTCCGGCGCAACATGCCGGACCCCATTCCAGTTGCCATCCTTGCGCGTCTTGCAATCGATGCTTCCCATCAACGCCGGGGCCTCGGCCGGGCGCTGGTGCAGGACGCGGCTCGCCGGGTGATGAACGCGGCGCAATCGCTTGGCATTCGCGGGATTCTGGTTCACGCAATCTCGAATGAGGCGCAGACTTTCTACACCGCGCTGGGTTTCAGCCCTTCGCCACTAAATCCGATGACACTGATGGTCTCGTTGGCGGATCTGCGTGAGACGATTACCGAGTGAGGGACGGCATCAGACATCCAGCCATCCAAACGCCCGCTGCAAAAACGCACCGCCGTTTTCCCGCACTGGCTCGCCATGCGCCATCACCACATTCTCGACCGGCCATGACATGGCCAGGCGATGCTTTCGGCGCTCGCCGGCTTGTCCGGGTCGTGGCCGAAGGGATCGGCGCGCGGCCGGCCAAGTAGCCGATCAACTGGCGTTCAGCGCAAACAACCGGCCGCCGGACGGCACGACGTCGTCGATGCCGGCAAGGCGCAGGCAGTGCCAGGCCATGGCGTGATTGGAGGAGGTGACGGGAATGCCGATGCGCCGCTCCAGTTCCGCCACCGCCTCGGCGACGCGCAGGCTGGTGCAGGAGATGAAGATCGCTTCGACGCCCGGCACTTCAGCCATGCGCTCGGCCGCCGCCTCGATCGAGGCGAGCGAGATGCGGGCCGCCTCGCGGTCGTCGCGTCGGTCGAAGGTGGCGACGGCTGATATGTCGAGGCCGCGGCCGGTGAAATAGCGGACAAGGCCCTGGTTGATCTCGGGCGCATAGGGGGTCAGCAGGCCGATGCCCTTGACGCCGAGCGCCTTGAAGGCTGCCAAGGCGCCGGTGACCGGCGTGGTGCAGGCGACGCCGGGCCGCGCCTTCCTGATCTCGGCGAAGACGGCTTCCTCGCCGAGCGTCATGGTCGCCGAGGTGCAGCCGAAACCGACGACGTCGAGCGGGATGCTGGGCAGGATGAGGTCGACGGTCGGCGCGATGCGTGGGCCCATGGCGCGCAGTGTTTCCGGCGTGATGTCGTTGTCGTTGAAGAGGCGCGCCTCGTAGAAGGCGACGCCCGGAATGCGCACCAGCGCACGGAACTCATGCTCCAGCGTCTGGTCGGTGGCGAGGATCGCGAGCCCGATCGCCGCGCGCGAGGCGAGGCCGCCGTCGATCTCGGATGGAAGCACGCCCAAATCGACAGGCCCCGAAGATTGAGGGCGGGTGGCAGCCGCGCTGACAGACATGGCATTCCCTTTCCTGGTCGACCCCGTCGGGATCATGTTCTCAGTTCAAAAGTCCGTCCATCGAGATCGCCGGCTTGCGGCCGGCGATCAGGTCGGCGGTGATGCGGGCCGAGCCGTGCGACATGGTCCAGCCGATATGGCCGTGCCCGGTGTTGAAATAGAGGTTGCGCAGGCGCCGCTGGCCGAACTCGGGCAGGTTGTTGGGCGTCATCGGCCGCAGGCCCGCCCACATTTCGGCGCGGTCGTAATCGGCGCCTTCGGGATAAAGCTCCTCGGTCACGCCCTTCATGAAGGCGAAATCGGCTGGCTTGTGGCTGGTGTCGTAGCCGGCGAACTCGGCGGTGGCGGTGACGCGCAGCCGGTCGCCGAAGCGCGACACGGCGACCAGATTGTGCTCGTCGATGGCCGCGATGGTCGGCGGCGCCGGGCAATTGCCGACAGGAATGGTCAGCGAATAGCCCTTGATCGGATAGATCGGCAGGCTGATGCCGACCGTCTTGGCTATCAGCGGGCTGTAGGAGCCGAGCGCCAGCACATAGGCGTCGCCCTTGACCCCGCCCTTGTCGGTCATCACCTGGGCGACGCCGTTGCCGGACGTCTCGATGCCGGTGATGGTCGTGCCGGTGCGGATCTCCCCGCCGCGCTCGACCACCTTTGCCGCAAGCGCCCGGGTGAATTTCGCCGGGTCGCCGGTCTCGTCGGTCGGGCAATGGATGCCGCCGGCGATCTTTTCACGTGCGGAGGCCAGCGACGGATCGAGCGCAACGATGGCGTCGCGGTCGAGCACCTTGATCAGCTGTCCATCGGATTCGAGCAGCCGCATATGTTCGACGCCTTTGTCGAGCGCCTGCTGGCTGCGGTAGAAATAGAGGATGCCGCGATCGTTGCGGTCGTAGTCGATCGCCTCATCGGCGACGACCTCGTGCAGGATCGATTGCGAGTAGACGGCGAGGCGATGCTTGAGCAGCGTGTTGCGTCGGGCCTTCTGCGCCGTGCATTCCATCAGGAACAGCCACGACCAGCTGTAGAGCCGGGGATCGGCCGAGAGCCTGAAGCGCAGCGCCTGATCCTTCAACACCAGCGATTTAAGCAGGATCATTGGCGCCCTGGGCGACGACCAGACGAAGGAATGCCCCGGCGCGATCATGCCGGCATTGCCCCAGCTGGTCTCGGCGGCGACCTGTTGCTGGCGCTCGAGGATGACGACCTCGTGCCCGTCCTTCTGCAGCTGATAGGCGGTGGTGACGCCGACCACGCCGCCACCCAACACGATCACGCGCATGGCGCCTCCGGAGATCGCAAGTTGGGGGCAGTTTAGAGTGTGGACTGCAGTGTGCAATGGCACACATGCGGAGATGTCGGCGGGACAGCGCCGCTCGTCGGCAGGACGATCGCAAATGGCGCATCGAACGAATGTCGTCGCTAATCCCTGACGTCTCGACGCTGGGCGAAAAAGGCGCTCTGGTTGAAGGCGCCGGTGGGGTAGTGAGCGCTTCTGGCGACGACGTTGGAGATTAGCCCGAGGCCTCCATGACGTCGTCATACTCGGGCTTGACCCGAGTATCCATGCCATGACCTCTGCCGTAGGGTGCAACGGTGCAGAATTCTGCAACCGCAGCAACGCCTTAGCGTCACGGAATGGATTCTAGGGTCTGCGCGCGTCGCTTCGCTCCTTGCTCCGCCCTAGAATGACGAAGCCCATTCACCCGCCCAGCGCCTGCTCCAGATCCGCGATCAGATCGTCGCCGTCCTCGATCCCGCAGGACAGCCGCACCAGCGAATCCGTAATGCCGATCGCGCCGCGCTTTTCCGCCGGGATCGAGCCGTGCGTCATCAGCGCCGGGTGCTCGATCAGGCTTTCGACGCCGCCCAGGCTTTCGGCCAAGGTGAAGAGCTGCGTGCGTTCGAGGAAGCGTTTCGTCCCCGCCAGGTCGCGGTCGAGGTCGACGGAAATCATGCCGCCGAAGGCGTGCATCTGCTGGACGGCGATAGCGTGCTGCGGGTGGCTGGCGAGGCCGGGATAGATGACCCGGCGGACATCTTTTCGCGTTTCCAGCCATTGCGCGATTTTCAGCCCGTTGGCCGAGTGGCGCTCCATCCTGAGCGCCAGGGTCTTGATGCCGCGCAGCGCGAGAAAGCTGTCGAACGGGCCGGAGATGCCGCCGATGGCGTTCTGCAGGAATTTCAGTTGCGCGGCGAGGTCCTTGTTGTCGCCGACGACCGCCACGCCGCCGACCATGTCGGAATGGCCGTTCAAATATTTCGTCGTCGAATGAACGACGATGTCGATGCCGAGCTCCAGCGGCCGCTGGATGTAAGGGCTGGCAAAAGTGTTGTCGGCGACGGTGAGCAGGCCCTTGCGCTTCGCCAGCGCGGCAAGGCCTTCGAGATCGACGATGCGCAGCAGCGGGTTGGTCGGCGTCTCGACCCAGAGCAGCTTTGTTTCGGGACGGATCGCCGCCTCGACCGCGGCAAGGTCGGTGAAATCGGCAAAGCTGACCTGCAGGCCGGCGGAGCGCTTGCGCACCCGTTCCATCAGCCGGAACGAACCGCCATAGATGTCGTCGGTGGCGACGATGTGGGCGCCGGCGTCGAGCAGCTCCAGCACCGTGCCGATCGCCGCCAGGCCGGAGGCGAAGGCGAAGGCGGCCGAGCCGCTTTCGAGATCGGCCACGGCACGCTCGAAGGCGAAGCGCGTCGGGTTCTGGCTGCGGGCATATTCAAAGCCCTTGTGCACGCCGGGCGACTGCTGGCCGTAGGTAGAGGTGGCGTAGATCGGCACCATCACCGCGCCGGTCAGCGGGTCGTGGCTCTGGCCGCCATGGATGGCGCGGGTGGAAAAGGCCAGGCGGTTCTTGCCGTTCGAAGTCATTTTGCGCGGCGCCTCAGATGGTTGATCAGGTCGATACGGGTTATCAGGCCGACGAACTCGTCGCCATCGAAGACGATGGCCACCTCGTTGCGGTCGAAGACAGGCAAAAGCGCGTCGAGCGTCTGGCTGGCCTGCAGCGTATGCAGGTTCGAGCTCATGGCCGAGCGCACCGGGCCGTTGAAGCGGTCCCAGCGGCCGTCATAGGGGCCGTCGACCTTGGCCAGGATATCGCTTTCGTCGACGATGCCGATCAGCTTGCCATCGTCCAGCACCGGCAGTTGCGAGACGTCGGAGCGGCGCATGCGGCCATAGGCGTTGAGCAGGCTTTCGTCCGGGCCGACGGTGACGATGTCGCCGGTACGCGGCGAGCGCATGACGAGGTCGCGCAGATCGCCATGCTGGGCCTGGTCGGCAAGGCCCTGCTCGGCCAGCCAGATATCGTCGAAGACCTTCGACAGATATTTGTTGCCGCTGTCGCAGACGAAGGTGACGACCCGCTTGAGCGCCGTCTGCTCGCGGCAGTAGCGAAGGGCCGCCGACAACAGCGTGCCCGAGGACGAGCCGGCGAGGATGCCTTCGCGCGACAACAGATCGCGCACCGCCAGCATGCTCTGCTTGTCGGTGATGGAATAGGCCTTTTTCACCAGCGAGAGGTCGGCATTGGGCGGCACGAAATCCTCGCCGATGCCTTCAACGGTCCATGAGCCGGCCTCTTCCATCTTGCCGGTCTTGATCAGCGGCGCCAGCACCGAGCCGGCCGGGTCGGCCAGCACCATCTCGGTTTTGGGCGAGTGTTCCGCGAAATAGCGGCCGAGACCGGTGAGCGTGCCGCCGGAGCCGACGCCGACCACCACCGCGTCGACATCGCCCTCAAGCTGCGAAAAGATTTCCGGGCCGGTGGTGGTCTCATGCGCCAGCGGATTGGCCGGGTTGGCGAACTGGTTGGCATAGAAGGCGCCGGGCAGCTCGGCGGCGATCTTCTCGGCCATGTCCTGGTAATATTCGGGATGGCCCTTGCCGACATCGGAGCGGGTCATGCGCACCTCGGCGCCCAAAGCGCGCAGGTGCTGGATCTTTTCGCGCGACATCTTGTCGGGCACGACGAGGATGATGCGGTAGCCTTTCGGGATGCCGACCTGAGCAAGGCCGAGGCCGGTGTTGCCGGCGGTGGCCTCGACGATCGTGCCGCCGCGCTTCAGCGCGCCGGATTTCTCCGCCGCCGCGATCATCGACAGCGCGATGCGGTCCTTGATCGAGCCGCCGGGATTCTGGCTTTCGAGCTTGATGAACAGCCGGCACTTGCCGGTGTCGAACTTGGTCAGCTCGACGACCGGCGTCTGGCCGATCAGGTCGAGCACCGAGGCGTAAGGCGGACGCAAACGGGAGAGGGCGCCTTCCGCGCCGTCGGGCGCTGCTTTCTTCTGCTCGCTCATCTCAAATGCTCCGTGGAAGCAGTTCGATGCGGGTAGCCGCAATCTCGCGCACCGAACCGCCGGAATCCATTCCGGTTTCGCGGATGGCGCGAGGTGTCTTTTCCAGCCCTTTTCATCTGGAAAGAAGATAGATCGTGCCAATCCGGCGGGGAGAGGGGGAATGGAATTTCGCGGAGGGCTGCGCACCCGGTTCTCAATGTTGAAGCCGGCGCGAGGCGCCCCCCCTCTGTCCTGCCGGACATCTCCCCCTCTTGGGGGGAGATTGGATAGACACCTCGGCTTTCGCCTATCACCAACGCCGCAGAAATAGCGCCGTCAGCGGAACTGCTGATCTCCCCCCAAGAGGGGGAGATGGCCGGCAGGCCAGAGGGGGGCGCCGTAGAGTGCCAGATTCGGCAACTACAAGAACGAACGCCTCACCCCAGCAGCAGCTTGCCGAGCTTGGCGCATTGCACGCGGATATCCGGAATAGCGTCGATCTCGAAGAAGGTGCCGCGCGTCAGCGGGCCGACGGCGAGCAGCTTCGACGACACCGCGCCGTCGGCCGCGATCAGCTCGCATTTGCCGGTGACGTCGAGGCCGAGGCGCAGCGGATCGGGACGCGCCACGCCGCGCTCGAGCAGCGAGCGCACGACGCCGTTCGACGTCCGCGAAATGTCGCGGGCGATGCCCATGCAATCATAGAGGCGGGCGACGTCCAGGGTCTCAACAGCCTGCGTGCCGCGCGGCTGGATTTTCACGACGAAGCCGCCGTTCGCCTCGACGTTCACGACCCTGCCTGCGACGAGGCGGATGCGGCCAGACCTGACCGCCTCGGTGACACGCGCGTAGACTTCCGGCGCCATGCGGTGGCGGTGGATGTCCCACCAGGCCTTGGTGTGCTCGACGAAGCGGCGCTTGGCCGAGGACGGCCAGTTCTGCCAGATCGTCTGGTTGAAGGGCCTGAGCCCATCAACCACGTCGCGCCAGTCGCCGCCGGCCTTCTGGGTCTCGCGGATCAGGTTGCGGAACCAGCCGACGAAATAGGAAAGCTGGGTGCCGAGCGGAATGTCGGCGATATCGAGCTTGATCGGGTTGCCCTTGCGGTGCGGCGACGGCAGCAGCCCGCGCCGCGACACCGCGACGATGGCGCCGCGATGGCCGCGCTGTTCCAGCGAGAGAAACGCGTCGACCATGCTCAGCCCCGTGCCGAGCAGCAGCACTTGGGCCTGCGGATCGAGCGTGGTGTCGGCCTCCGCTCCCATGCGGACGGCGTGGCCCTGGAAGGCGCCGGGTTGCTCGTCGTGACCGGTGGCCAGGACGGCAAGATGCGCGACGACGCTGGTGCCGTTGGCGAGTACCACCTCGACGCCCGCCGGCGTCGGCGCGATCGACAGGCTCTCCTCGCGGATCAGCCGCAGACGACCGGTCTCGCGCTCGCGCTCCATCAGGCCGTCGAGCAGGTCCTGCAGGTAGCGGGCATAGAGGCTGCGCGGCGCATAGAACGGTCCCTGGTCGGGTTTCGCCAGACCGCGATCCAGCACCCAGCGCGCGAAATGCGTCGGGTCGTCGGCATAGGCGCTCATGCCGGAGGCGTTGACGTTGAGAACATGCGCCGAAAGCAGCGTCGAATAGGCCATGCCCTGGCCGAAATGCGGCCGCTTCTCGATCAGCGTGACGCGCAGGTCCGGATTGGGCGATTTGAGCAGATGCGCGGCGAGCACGACGCCGCTGGCGCCGCCGCCGACAATGATGATGGAGTTGCCGCGTCCAACCATGGTTGCGAGCCGGGAACCTGACGCGGCGATCAGCGCGCGGCCGCCGCCGCGGACGGCTTCGGCCGCAAGCCACGAACGATCGCCGGAACGGTTTTCAGAAGGTCGCGCATCGTTCTCTCACTCCCAATGTTGATAAGATTACTATACTAACCACGCTGGGCAGGAAACCCGGGTTCCAATTCGACTGCCTTTTGAAGCATGGATTTGCCGAGATAGGATGGCAGAAGGATTTTCGTTCGGCCGGAGGTGCTGGAGAGAGGGCCGCACCCGCGCGGTCGTCATTCCAGGGCGGAGCGACGCGAAGCGGCGCGTAGACCCTGGAATCCATGCCGCGACCTTCGTGAGAGATGCAGCGGTAAAGAATGGAACCTTGTCCAACCCCACTGAAAGATAGGTCTGCACCGCAGCATCGCTTCTATGTCAGGGCATGGAAACTCCTTCAGCTGAGAGCGGCTGCCTACCTACCTTCGTCATTCCAGGGCGGAGCGACGCGAAGCGGCGCATAGACCCTGGAATCCATGCCGTGACCTTCGCGAGAGATGCGACGGACGAGAATGGAACCTTGTCCAACCCCACTGCACCGCAGCATCGTGTCCATGTCACGGCATGGATTCCAGGGTCTGCGCGCGTCGCTTCGCTCCTTGCTCCGCCCTGGAATGACGACCGGACGGATGGCTCCGCCAACCACCCAGGGCACCCGAGAGCGCGGCCTGCGCTCACGCCCACCCGCGCCCCGCCGCGACCGTCCTTTTGCGCCCTTTCCGCCGGTACCCGGCGACACTTTTCCAACAAAGCGGCCTTCGTTGGAAGGATTTAACTCTACAAACCCGATAGAATTAACGGACGATAGAAAGGCAATCCAGTTTGTCGGGGTTTATGGAGCCTTTCAATGTCAATCCTTTCACGACGCATCCTGCTTTTCTCATCGGCGGCGCTTACGGCCGCCGCCTTGCTCGGCCCGGCCAGCGCCGAGGATCTCAAGATCACCATCGGCTACCAGACGGCGGTCGAGCCATCGAAAGTGCCGCAGGCCGACGGCGCCTATGAAAAAGCGACCAAGGCCACGATCGACTGGCGCAAGTTCGATTCCGGCGCCGACGTCATCGCCGCCATCGCTTCCGGGTCGGTCGATATCGGCTATGTCGGCTCGAGCCCGCTGGCGGCGGCCGCCAGCCGCGAGCTGCCGATCCAGACCATCTTCGTCGTCGGCCTTATCGGCCCGTCGGAAGCGCTGGTCGCCCGCAACGGCGCCGGCATCGAGAAGCTCGCCGATCTGGCCGGCAAGAAAGTCGCCGTGCCGTTCGTTTCGACCACGCATTACAGCCTGCTCGCGGCGCTAAAGCATGAGAATGTCGATCCGAAGTCGGTGCAGATCCTTAATCTGAGGCCGCCGGAGATCGCCGCCGCCTTCGCGCGCGGCGACATCGACGCGGCCTATGTCTGGGATCCGGCGCTTGGCCAGATCAAGACAACCGGCAAGGTGGTGCTGGACTCCTCGCAAGTGGCCGCCTGGGGCGCGCCGACCTTCGACGCCTGGATCGTGCGCACCGACTTTGCCGACAAGCACCCCGAGGCCGTGCGCGACTTCGTCAAGGTGACCGGCGAGGCCTATGCCCAGTTCCTCGCCAAGCCGGACGCCTGGTCGGTGTCCTCGCCGGAAGCCGGCAAGATCGCCAAGCTCACCGGCGCCAAGCTGGAAGAGGTGCCGGAGCTGCTCAAGGGCTATGTCTTCCCCTCGCTCGAGGAGCAGGCTTCGGACAAGTTCCTTGGCGGCGCGACCGTGCAGGCCGTCGCGGCGACGTCCGCCTTCCTCAAGGAGCAGGGCAAGGTCGACGCCGTGCTGCCGGACTATTCGAAATATGTGACGGCGAAATATGCCAGCGAGGCGCTTGCCTCGAACTGAGCTTTTCTCAATGCAATCCCCGGAAGGATGACCGCCTTTCCGGGGATTGTTCGGAAGCGCGGCGCCTTCTTCCCTGGCCTTGCGCTTGCCTGCCCCGAAGCCGCTTACGAGGCGCGGCTTCGGGGCAGGCCCTAATCCAACAGAGGCCAAAACGCCGATGTCGCATCTCATCCTCGACAAAGTCAGCGTTCTTTATGGCGGCCAGAAAGCGCCCGCGGTCGAGCGCGTTTCGCTCGACGTCGGTAAGGGCGATTTCGTCGTGCTGGTCGGCCGTTCCGGCTGCGGCAAGACCTCGCTGCTCAACGTCGCCGCCGGCCTGGTCGAGCCCGTGGGCGGCCTGGCCACGGTCGGCGGCCGGCCGATCACCGGGCCCGGGCCGAACCGCGCCGTGGTCTTCCAGAGCGATGCGTTGTTTCCCTGGCTGACGGCGCGGGAAAATGTCGCCTTCGCGCTCAGGCTGCGCGGCGTGCCGGCCGGCAGGCGGGCGCGGCGCGCCGACGAATTGCTGGCGCTGGTCAAGCTCGGCGGCGCCGGCGACAAGCGCATCTGGGAGCTTTCCGGCGGCATGCGCCAGCGCGTCGGCCTTGCCCGGGCGCTCGCCGCCGAACCCGAATTCCTTCTGCTGGACGAGCCGCTCGGCGCGCTCGATGCGCTGACGCGCGAGCGCATGCAGACGACGCTGCTCGATCTGTGGGCGGCGGCCCAGGTCGGTGTGCTGATGGTGACGCATGGCATCGAGGAGGCGCTGGTGCTGGCGACCCGCATCGTCGTGCTGGCGCCCGGGCCCGGCCATGTGGTGCGGACATTCGAGACTGATTTCGGCCGCCGCTATGCGGCCGGCGAGCCGATCCGCGCGATCAAGGCGGATCCCGCCTTCGCCGCTTCCCGCGCGGAGCTGACAGATGCGATCTTCGAAGGAGAGGCGGCATGAGCGTCGGCGCCTATAGCGAACGCGCGAGAGCGAAAGCCGGCGAGAATGACGGCTTCTCCGTGCCATGGTCGCGGCCCGCGCCGAAGCCGAGACGGGCGGTTTCGGCCCGGCTGGTCAGCGCGATCACCATCCTCGTGCTGCTGGCCGCCTGGACGGCGGCAGCCTCGCTGCAGCTGGTGTCGCCGGTCTTCCTGCCCTCGCCGGCCGCGGTCTGGACCAAGTTCGTCGTCGTTGCCCGCGACGGGTTCGTCGATGCGACGCTGCTCCAGCATATCCTGGCGTCGCTTTGGCGCGTCTTCGCGGCGCTGATCGCCGCGATCGTCGTCGGCGTCCCGGTCGGCCTCGCCATCGGCATCAGCCGGATCGGGCGCGGCGTGTTCGATCCGCTGCTCGAGTTCCTGCGGCCGATCCCGCCGCTCGCCTATCTGCCGCTGATCATCATCTGGTTCGGCATCGGCGAGCCGTCGAAGATCCTGGTGATCGCCATCGCCATGCTGGCGCCGGTCGCGCTGTCGACCGCCGCCGGCGTGCGCGGCGTCTCGCGCGAGCGCGTCGACGCGGCGCGATCGCTCGGCGCCACCCGCGCCCAGGTCATCCGCCACGTGATCCTGCCCAGCGCGCTGCCCTCGATCCTCACCGGCCTGCGCATCGCGCTTGGCGCCGGCTGGTCGACGCTGGTGGCGGCCGAGCTGGTCGCGGCGACGCGCGGGCTCGGCTTCATGATCCAGTCGGCGGCGCAGTTCCTGGTCACCGACGTGGTGGTGATGGGCATCCTGGTGATCGCGATCATCGCTTTTGCCCTGGAATTCATCATCCGCCGGATCGAGCGGGTGCTGGTGCCATGGGCGGGTCGGGAATGAACGGAAGCGAAGGAGAAGGACGATGACCCATTCCACCGCGGTGCTGTTCGCGCAGGTCGGCACGTGGCTGCTTCGTCTACCACCGAGCGACACGCGGCCCGCGGAGGAGCCGAAATCGCCGACGCCGGTGCTGCTTGCCGGCGAACGCGACCGCCTGCCGCCGCGCGACGAGAGCTTCTACTGGGCCTGGCAGTGCTGGTCGCAATGAGGGGCTCAGCTTTGCGCTGGCCCCCAAGTCTTCGTCATCCTCGGGTCTGTGCCTCGCCAATTGGCTGAAGCCGCCCCAACCTCGTCATTCTATGGCGGAGCAAGGAGCGAAGCGACGCGGCGCAGACCATAGAATCCATGCCGTGACTTGGAAGCGCCGCCACGGTGCGGAATTTTGCTCCGTTGCACTCCTGGCGAAGGTAGCGGCATGGATTCTAGGGTCTACGCGACGCCGCTTCGCGGCTGCTCCGCCCTGGAATGACGATCGCGATGGGCGTTTCGGCCAATCTCCAAGGCATGCCGCCTGCCAAAGCAAACAGCGCCGACCGGTCAAAATCCCTGTGCGGTGTCAACTAGAATAACGACCCCAGGTTACACGCAGAAAATAATTCCATCCACTCCGCCGAACTCGCAAGATCGTTTCTCTACTAACTTTATAGATTTACCTAGCCTGACCCCATTCCAAACCCCCGGCAGCCCCGGGCCATCGAAGGAGAGGGTCATGTTCAATCTGACGAGACGCGTTTTCGGTACCGGCCTGCTGGCAGCGGCGGCCTTTGCCACATCCATCGCGAAGACATCCTTCGGCGCCGCGGCGCAAGAGCTCAAGGCGTTCAACATCGGCTACCAGAAGACCGGCCTGCCGGTCATCGCCAGGCAGCGGCAGATCATCGAAAAGGCGCTGGCCGACAAGGGCGTCACGGTGAAATGGGTCGAGTTCACCGCCGGCCCGCCGCTGGTGGAGGCCTTGAATGTCGGCGCCATCGACGTCGGCTGGACGGGCGACGCGCCGCCGATCTTCGGCCAGGCGGCCGGGGCCAACATCGTCTATGCGGCGGCGCTGCCGTCGAATGGCGACGGCGAGGCGATCTTCGTCAAGCCGGCCTCGCCGATCCAGTCGCTGGCCGATCTCAAAGGCAAGCGCATCGGCGTCGGCAAGGGCACCAGCGCGCATAATCTCCTGGTCGCGGCGCTGGAGAAAGCCGGCATCGCCTTCGATCAGGTCACGCCGGTCTATCTCAGCCCGGCCGACGCGGCGGCCGCCTTCGCCAGCGACCAGATCGACGCCTGGGCGGTGTGGGATCCGTTCTTCGCCATCGCCGAGACCCGTTACCAGCCGCGCGTGCTCGTCCGCTCCAGCGACGTGCTGAAGGTCAACACCTATTTCCTCGCCAACAAGGATTTCGCCAAGGCGCATCCGGATGTCGTCTCGACGACGATCGCCGCGCTCGGCGACGCGGCGAAATGGGCCGACCAGAACCGCGACAAGGTGGCCGAGGCGCTGCATGAGGTGACCGGCGTGCCGCTCGACGCGCAGACGATCGCCGCCAACCGGACCAAGTTCGGCATCTTCCCGATCACCGACGAGATCGTCGCCGGCCAGCAGGCGACGGCCGATCGCTTCTTCAAGCTCGGCCTGATCCCGAAAGCGGTCCGGATTTCCGACGCCATCTGGACCGCGCCGGGCAACTGATTTTCCTTGACGCGCCTGGCGGCGAACGCCCGGCGCCGCCGCGTTTTCTCCTGCCTTCTCCAGGGTATCAGCCATGACCGCATCAGCCAGCCCGCTCGATTTCTTCTGGTTCATCCCGACGCATGGCGACGGCTCCTATCTCGGCACCGAGAAGCAGCAGCGTCCGCCCGAGTTCGGCTACTTCAAGGAGATCGCGCAGGCGGTCGACAGGCTTGGTTTCCCCGGCGTGCTCTTGCCCACCGGACAGAACTGCGAGGATTCCTGGATCACCGCCACCGGCCTTGCGACGCTGACCGAAAGGCTGAAATTCCTGGTCGCGCTGAGACCCGGCGTGACGCTGCCGACCTTCGCGGCGCGCCAGACCGCGGCGCTCGACCGGCTGAGCAACGGCCGGCTGCTGCTCAATGTCGTGGTCGGCGGCAACCCGACCGAGCTTGCCGGCGACGGCGTGTTCCTGCCGCATGACGAACGCTATGCGCAGGCGCAGGAGTTCCTCAGCATCTGGCGCGGGCTGGTCTCTGGCGAGCGGGTGAATTTCGAAGGCAAATATTACCGCGTCGAGAACGGCCGCCTCGACCTGTTGCCGCTGCAGGAGCGGCCGCCGCTTTATTTCGGCGGCTCTTCCGATGCCGGCCAGGAGCTCGCGGCCGACCTCGTCGACATGTACCTGACCTGGGGCGAGCCGCCGGCGCAGGTTGCCGCAAAGATCGCATCGGCGCGCGAGAAGGCGGCGCGGCGCGGCCGCAAGATGCGTTTCGGCATCAGGCTGCATTTCATCGTGCGCGAAACCGAGGACGAGGCCTGGCGCGCCGCCGAGCGGCTGATCAGCCATGTCACCGACGCGCAGATCGAAAATGCCCAGGCCCGTTTCCTCAAGGAGATGGATTCGGTCGGGCAGCGGCGCATGGCCGAACTGCATGGCGGCCGGCGCGACCGGCTCGTGGTCTCGCCAAACCTCTGGGCCGGCGTCGGCCTGGTGCGCGGCGGCGCCGGCACGGCGCTGGTCGGCACGCCCGAGCAGGTCGTCGAGCGCATCCGCGAATACCAGGCGATCGGCATCGACACCATCATCGGCTCCGGCTACCCGCATCTGGAAGAAGCCTACCGCGTCGCCGAGCTCCTGTTCCCACCCCTTGGCCTCGGCACGCAGCGGCAGCGGGCGCACAAGGACATCGCCAACGAGTTCTCCGTCGGCTTCCACGGCGCCGGGCGCCTGCAGGCGGCGTCATGAGCCTGGCCGCCCGCCTTGCCCGCAGCGGCGCGGCCGGCTGGCTGCTGCCGGCGGCAATCATCCCCGGCTGGGAAGCCGCGGCGCGCGCGGGCTTGATCCCGGCCAATGTGCTACCGGCGCCGAGCGCGGTGGCCGAGGCCTTCTGGCGGCTGACACTGTCGGGCGAACTGATCCGCAACATCGGCGTCTCCACCCTGCGCGCGCTGTCCGGCTTCGCCATCGGCGGCGCGATCGGGTTCGCGCTCGGCCTCGCCAACGGATTGTCGGCGCTGAGCCGGGGCCTGACCGACACGACGCTGCAGATGATCCGCAACATCCCGCATCTGGCGCTGATCCCGCTGGTCATATTGTGGTTCGGCATCGACGAGGAGGCGAAGCTGTTCCTGGTGGCGCTCGGCGTTTTCTTCCCGATCTACGTCAACACGCTGCTCGGCATCCAGAGCGTCGATCCACATCTGGTCGAGATGGGCCGCGTCTACGGCCTCGACCGGCGCGCGCTGTTCTTCCGGGTGATCCTGCCCGGCGCGCTGCCGTCGATCTTCGTCGGCCTGCGCTACGCGCTGGGCATCATGTGGCTGACGCTGATCGTCGCCGAGACGATCTCGGCGAGTTCCGGCCTCGGCTACATGGCCATGCAGGCGCGCGAGTTCCTGCTGATCGACGTCGTGGTGCTGTCGATCCTGATCTACGCGCTGCTCGGCAAGCTCGCCGACAGCCTGGCCCGCCTGCTCGAGCGCCTGTCGCTCGGCTGGCATCCCGCCTTCCAGAAAGGGTGAGAACAAGATGCCAGCCGCCACCTTAACCGCCGCACGTTCCCTCGTCTCCACGCCGGCGCAAGCCCGGACGATCGGCTCGGTCGAGGGCCGGCGGGCCTTCGCGTTCAAGGAGGTGGGAAAACGCTTCGGCGACAAGATCGTGCTGGACGGCATCAGCCTCGACGTGCGGGCCGGACAATTCGTGGCCATCATCGGCAAGAGCGGCTGCGGCAAGAGCACGCTGCTTCGGCTGCTGGCCGGGCTCGACCGCCCGAGCAGCGGTTCGCTGACCTTCTCAGGCGAGGAAGGCCACAGCCGCACGCGCTTCATGTTCCAGGAACCGCGCCTGCTGCCGTGGATGAGCGTGGTGAAAAATATCGAGATCGGCCTCACCGGCATTGCCGGCGGCATCGAGGCCAGGCAGCGGGCACTTGCCATGCTTGACGAGGTCGGGCTGGCCGATCGCGCCGACGAGTGGCCTTCGGTGCTGTCTGGCGGTCAGAAGCAGCGCGTGGCGCTTGCCCGCGCCCTGGTCGGCCAGCCGCAGATCCTGGCGCTCGACGAGCCGCTTGGCGCGCTGGACGCATTGACCCGTATCGAGATGCAGCAGCTCCTGGAACGGATATGGCTCGACCAGAAGTTCACCGCCGTGCTGGTGACGCACGATGTCGGCGAGGCCGTGGCGCTCGCCGACCGCGTCGTGGTGATCGGCGCCGGCAGGATCGCCCTCGATCTCGACGTGCCGGTGGCGCGGCCCCGCCGGCATGGCTCGGCGGAGCTCGCCCATATCGAGGGGACCATCCTGGACCATCTGTTCGGCCGGGCTTGATCGTACGGCACGCACGCCACTGCTTGCCATCAATGCCGGTCAGACGCGGGTGCGGCTTGCCCAGCGCAGCCCGACCACGCCGACCAGCATGGTGACGAGCCCGATATAGAGCCATTGCGTCTGGCCGGTCATGAAGCTGCCCTTGACGAAGCCGAGGCCTTGCAGCGACCACAACGCACCCAGCCCCAGCACAATCAGCGCCAGCACAAACCTGATCAATCGCATCGGCTTGACCCTCTCCGGAAGTCGATCCTGAACGGCAATGGGGACGCAACAAAAGATGCGGAGGAATCGAAACAGTTCGGCTCCTCCGTACTTCAAATCTTGAGGGCCGATGTTGCCCGGAATGTCCCCGGAGCCGACCCGATATTCATTGAGAATACGCCTTCCTGGTGCTGGAAATATCATGACAAACTGTTTCGCGGCGACTCCAAACGTGTGCCGTCGCCATGGAACCGCCAGATCAATGCCGCATTTCGTGCCTCATTCGGCACATATCGGCGGGGCCTACCTTTAACGGAGCCACCCCCAAAGCATGAAGAAATCCAACCAGACCGCGCTTGTCGCGGCAACGATCGCGGCTGGCCTGATGGCCGGCGCCTCGTCCGCTTCCTCCGCCGCCGCTCAGTGCGGCCGCGCTTCCTGGTATGCGCTGCATTCCAGAACCGCCTCAGGGGAACGCATGAACCCCTCGGCACTGACTGCCGCCCATCGCACCTTGCCCTTCGGCACCAAGCTCCGGGTCACCAACAAGAACAACGGCCGCAGCGTCGTCGTGCGCATCAACGATCGCGGCCCGTTCGTGAAGGGACGCATGCTCGATCTGTCGCGCGGCGCAGCCGGCGAGCTCGGCTTCATCGGTTCTGGCCATACCGCCGTCTGCATGGCGCGCGTCTGATACACTGCACAGGGATTTGACCGGTCGGCTCTGTTTGCATTGGCAGGCGGCATGCCTTGGAGATCGGCCGAAACGCCTATCGTGATCGTCATTTCTAGGGCGGAGCAGGAGCGAAGCTCCGTCGCGAAGACCCTAGAATCCATGCCGCTACCTTCGCCAGGAGTGCAACGGAGCAAAATTCCGCACCGTGGCGGCGCTTCCAAGTCACGGCATGGATTCTATGGTCTGCGCCGCGTCGCTTCGCTCCTTGCTCCGCCATAGAATGACGAGGTTGGGCGGCCGTCGCACCACGATCCGATGCGAGCCCTCACATATCTTTCACATTTCCGCAGTGCACATTGAGCCGGCTCGTCCGCGCAAGGCTGATTTTCAACAGGTTGAACGAAAGATGCATTCGTCAGACAAAATGACGTATTGCATCGCAACAATATCTTGTTAACCTCCGCGCGAGACATTCAAGGCTCGGCGCTGTCCGTCGTCCCTTTGGTCGTCGGACGGCAGCGGGGTTCTCGATGTTCTACCAGCTCTACGAAATGAACCATGCGGCGCTGCAGCCGGCCCGCCTCTATGCCGACGCGGTGCGGCTGTTCTACTCCAACCCGCTCAATCCGATTTCCCACACCCCCTTCGGCCGCTCGGTCGCGGCGACCGCGGAGCTCTTCGAGCGGACCACGCGCCGCTACGGCAAGCCGCTATTCGGCCTGGACAAGGCCGTCGTCGACTGGAAAAGCGTCGACGTCACGGAAAGGACGGTCTGGTCGAAGCCGTTCTGCAACCTCGTCCGTTTCGAGCGTGCGCTGCCCGCCGGCCGCAAGCCCGACCCCAAGCTGCTCATCGTGGCGCCGATGTCGGGCCATTACGCGACGCTGCTGCGCGGCACGGTCGAGGCGATGCTGCCCCATGCCGACGTGCACATCACCGACTGGGTCGATGCCCGCATGGTGCCGGTGGCGCAAGGCAGCTTCGATCTGGACGACTATATCGACTATGTCATCGACATGTTCCATGCGCTCGGTCCCGACACCCATGTGATGGCCGTGTGCCAGCCTTCGGTGCCGGTGCTGGCGGCGGTGGCGCTGATGGAAAAGCGCGGCGATCCCTTCGTGCCCTCCACCATGACGCTGATGGGCGGCCCGATCGACACGCGCCGCAATCCGACCGCGGTCAATCTTCTGGCCGAGGAAAAGGGCATCGACTGGTTCCGCGACAATGTCATCATGCAGGCGCCCTGGCCGGTGCCGGGCTTCGGCCGCGTGGTCTATCCCGGCTTCCTGCAGCTTTCGGGTTTCATGAGCATGAATCTCGACCGCCACATCATCGCCCACAAGGACTTCTTCATGCACCTTGTGAAGAACGACGGCGACAATGCCGAGAAGCACCGCGACTTCTATGACGAGTACCTGGCGGTGATGGACCTGACGGCGGAGTTCTACCTGCAGACGGTCGACACCGTGTTCGTGCGCCACGCCCTGCCGAAGGGCGAGATGAAGCATCGCGGCGAGTCGGTCGATCCGAAGGCGATCCGCAATGTCGCGTTGCTGACCATCGAAGGCGAGAACGACGATATTTCCGGCCTCGGCCAGACCCAGGCCGCGCACGATTTGTGCGTCAACATCCCGGCCGACAGACAGGCGCATTACATGCAACCGGCCGTCGGCCATTACGGCGTCTTCAACGGCTCGCGCTTCCGCTCCGAAATCGTGCCGCGCATCGCCGACTTCATTTCCAGCTATGGCCGCCAGCACCGCGTGGCGACGAAGCCGAAGCTGGTCCGTTCCGCCAAGAGCTGAACGTCGTAAAGCCGCTTCGGAGCGGACTGCCGCCATCCGGCGGCCGGCGGTGTTGCGCCCATGCCTCTGTTGCGAAAGTGCCGCTATGGGATCGTCCAGGTAACCATGCCGTCAAACTGGCCGTCGTCTCTAATTGACACGGACTGTAAATCGCCTTTAACGTTTCGTTAATAAAGAACAGGGCGGCGGGGACAATGACTTCCTCAGCGATGGCGCGGATTCTGCGTTTGTGTTCGGTCGCAGGGCTGGCGATTTCGGCTCACTGGGCGGCGCCCGCCTGGGCGGCGGGCGCGATGGCCACGAGCGGCCTGACCTCGCAGCCGATCGGCCATTACGATTTCTGCAAAGCGCGCCCGAACGAATGCAACATCCACCCTGCCGATCTCGAGCCTGCAAAGATGACGGACAGCCTGTGGCGCAGGCTGGTCAGCGTGAGCGCCAAGGTGAATGCCGCCGTCAAGCCGTTGAGCGATCTCGATCACTACGGCAAGGACGAGGTCTGGGCCTATCCGGACGATGGCTATGGCGACTGCGAGGACTATGTGCTGGAAAAGCGTCGCCAGCTCTATCGCATGGGCATGTCGCTGGCCGACCTCTTGATCACCGTCGTGCGCAAGCCGGACGGCGAAGGCCATTCGGTGCTGACGGTGCGCACCGACAGGGGCGATTACGTGCTCGACAACCTGACCGACAAGGTCAAGGCCTGGGACGCGACCGGCTATCGTTTCCTCAAGCGGCAGGCGATCGACAACACCGGCCGCTGGGTCTCGATCCGCGACGGCCAGCCGGTGCTTGTCGGCTCGGTGCAGTAGAAACCGGACGCCTGCTTTTCTTCGCGAGGCGCTCTACCTCCCTGCGCGGTGGGTGAACCGCGCGGCGCATGCCGGGCCGGTTTCGACGCTGGGCGAAAAGCTCCCCGTGGCTGAAGGTGGAGGTGTGTTGAGCTTCTGGCGCCAACCTTGGAGATTGGCCGAATCCCTACGTGACGTCGTCATACTCGGGCTTGACCCGAGTATCCATGCCGTGACGCTTACCGTGGAGTGCAACGGTGCAGAATTCTGTAACCGTTGCAAAGCGTTGGCGTAACGGCATGGATTCTAGGGTCTGCGCGCGTCGCTTCGCTCCTTGCTCCGCCCTAGAATGACGACCGAGCTGTCGTAGCCTCACATTGCAAAGGCCGATGACAACAAAAAACCCGTAACCGCCTCCGAAAATTTTCAGGCGACTCCATGAACCGTTTCCGTTCGGCCGGCGACACACAGCCGTAGACGACAAACCCAACCGTGGAGAATTTCAATGACTGCCTTTTTGCGAAACACCTTGCTTGCCGCCATTGCCGTGTCGGCCCTGACCGGTTCGGCCCTGGCCGACGACACCGTCAAAAGCTGCGCCAAGACCAATCTCAACGACCTCTGGAGCGGCCGCTGCTGCGGCGTCAGCAGCGTCAATTGCCTGGGCGGCGGAAACGGCGGCCGCGACCATCACGGCAACAATGGCGGCCGCGGCAGCACCAACGGCAAGAACTGATCTCAAAGTGAGATCGAGAAGGCTGCCTGCGGCGTGGTAGGCAAGAGCCTCGGCCCTCGCGGCTTCGCCATTCTAGGGCGAAGCGAGGAGCGCAGCGACGCAGTGCAGACCCTAGAATCCATTCCGTTACCTATAGGCGTCGCCGCGGTGCAGAACGAACTCTGTTCTGCACCGCCTTTGCCCTTCGCGCGAGATCACGGAATGGATCCTCGGGTCTGCGCGTCCGCTTCGCGCCCGCTCCGCCCGTGGATGACGAAGCTCGGGCGCTTCGGCTAACCCACCCGTTGTCATAAGGGCAACTATCCCCTCAGCGCAGCCCGGACCGACGCGGTGATTTTCCGCAATTCCGTCTCATCGAGCCTCTCGATGCTTTCAGCCAAAAGATTGGCCAGCTCGGTGGCCGCCGGCGACAGGCCAGACGTGTCGATCCTGACTCTGGGGTGCGAGCTTTCGGCGAGACGGACAAGATCCTCGGCATCGTCCCAGATGATGTTGAAATAGCCGATGATCTTCTGGATCAGCGTCCAGGTCGGGGCGCCGCGGCGGCCGTGCTCGAGCGCCGACAGATAGGCGGCGCTAACGCCGATGGCCTCGGCCATCGCCTTCTGGCTGACGCCGCGCTCGGCACGCAGCGCCCGGAGCTTCTCGCCGAACGGGGTCATGCCGGCCGGCTCATGAGCGTATCCGCCGCAGCCGTACATAGAGCGCGCCCGAGCCGCCATGGTTGCGGGCCGCGTGATCGTGGCTGGACACAAGATGGCGGAAAGCCGGCGTCGACAGCCAGGCCGGCACGGCGCGGCGCAGGATGCCGTCGCCGCCGGAGGACGAGCCCTTGCCGGTGATGATCAGCACGTAACGGATGCCGCCGGCATGCGCCCGGTTGAGGAAGGTGAGCAGCAGCGAATAGGCCTCGTCCTGCGTCATGCCGTGCAGGTCGACACGGCCTTCGATCGGCAGCCGGCCTTTTTTCAGTTTTTGCAATGTCTGATCGTCAAGCGCATGCGAGACGTGCGGCGTCTTCGGCTTTGCCGCCACGGCCGCAACGCCATTGGCGGCAGGGCGCGGCGGCTCGGGCTTGGGCTCGACGATGTCGGGGGGCTCGACGGCGGCCTTGCCTTTCAGCGGCCGGGCCGAACGCGCCACCAGGTTCCACAGGATGCGGTCGTCATCGCTGAGATGATCGTCGCGGCGGCTCACCGGCGCGCTCTGCCGAACAGGCCGCGGGGGACCAGGGCATAAAAATCCGCCGCGTTGCGGACCACGCCGGCGATCTCGCCGGCGGCGTCGCCCGAGCCGGCGAAGAGATCGCCGCGCGCGGGTCCGGTGATGGCCGAGCCGGTGTCCTGGGCGATCATCAGCCGCCGGAACGGTTTTTGGTCGAAGGCGGTGAGCGTCGGCGCGTCGATATAGAAGGGCGTGCCGAATGTATGCAGCAGGCGGTCGACCGCGACGGAGCGTCCCGGCGTCAGCGGCACCTTGGCGGCGGCGATCGGACCGAGCCTGACATCGTCGACTTCGGCTTCGCGGAAGAATATGTAGGAGCGGTTTTGCCACAGGATCTCGTCGACGCGGTCGGGATGCGCCTTGAACCAGGCACGGATCGACTGCATCGTCACCTTTTCGAGCGGTATCTCGCCGAGCTCGCTCAAGGTCTTGCCCGGGCCGGTGAAGCGTTGGCCGGACTTGGCGGCGTAAGTGACGCGGGCGAGCCTGCCATCGGTCATCTTCAGCCGCGCCGCACCCTGCACATGGATGAAGAAGGCATCGACCTTTTCGGCGAGCCAGGCGATTTCCAGGTTCCGGCCGGCAAGCGCGCCGCGCTCGATTTCGCCGCGGTCGAAATATTCGACGGGAGCAGCATTCGTCCGGCGGGCGAAGGCCAGATAGGGGTCCATGCCGGCCGGCCGGTTGCCGTCGTCAATGTCGATCAGGTCGGCGGGGCGGGACAGCAGCGGCACGGTGAACCGCTCCGTCCTGACCGGCGAGGCCTCGACCTCCGGCTCGTAAAAACCGGTAACGAGACCGGCGCTGCCACCTTCACCTTTCACCAGCATCGGAACGAAATGCCGTTCGAAGAAGGAGCGCGCTTCCAACCGATTCGGCTCCGAAATGGCACGCGCCTCGGCATAGGCCTCGGCAAAAGCGTTGAAATCGACGCCGAGCGATCCTGTGCGGTAAGGCTTTATCGGGGCGTGAAAGGCCGAGCGGCGGAACGCCGCAAAAGCCGCGCGGTGGTCATCCCCGGCCCATCCGGGCAGGTCCCTGAACGACTTTTGGCTGAATGTGGGAGAGAGCGGCACGACCGAGCCCCGCCGCTTAGAGCCGGATGATTTCAGGTCGAACCGACCTGAAATCTGAATCCGCCTCTAATTCAAAGAGATGGAGCATGATGTGATCCGAAAACCGCCCCACACTTTTCGGCATCATGCTCTAGATCAATCTTCTTCTTCGGTGGCGACGAGCTTCCAGTTCGGGTCGCGCGAGCGGGTGTCGCGGGCGAAGGTCCAGACATCCTTGACCTCGGCCACCGTCTCCGGGTCGCCGTCGATGACGGCGCCGGCCTTGTCGCGGGTCGCCGAGATCAGCTCGGAGACGACGCGCAGCGTGATGTGCGCTTCCGAGCCCTTCATTTCGGCGGCGACGATGTCGGCCTTGTCGATGCCGACGAAGGACGACTGGATCTTCTCCGATTTGGCCTCGCGTTCGCCGATCGCGGCGACAAAACCGTCATAGACTTCGCGCGACAACAGGTTCTTCAGCGTCTTACGGTCGCCGTCGGCATAGGCCATGACGATCATCTCATAGGCCATCTTGGCGCCGTCGACGAAGCCCTTCGGCTCGAAGGACGCGTCATTGTCCTTGATGGTGCGCAGGCCCTTGTTGAGATCGGTGTCGGGCTTGGCGAAGGCGTCGATGTCGGCGTAGGTCTCGGGCGCTGTTTCGCCCGGCGCGCGCTTGCGCGGCAGCGACACGACATTTTCAGGCTTCTGCGCCGCATCGGCCTCGCGGGTACGGCTCGCCGAATAGGGATCGAAGGGCGGACGCTCGTTTCCGGTGCGACGACCAAGCACGTTGCGCAGCTGGAAAAAGATCACAACCGCCGCAATCAGGAAGAAAATCGTGCCGAAGTCGAAGAAACCCATATTTTCCGCCAACCCGATCCTGTCCTTGCCGGACCGGCATAGCCCCCTCGGGGGACCGCGGTCGCATAGCGTTCAACACTCAAAGCATATAGAACGGCAGGCGCAATCATTCAAATCAAAGGCAGCCATACCTATCTAAGGGCGCCAAGGCCAGCGGCGATTGCCGCGAGCGCCGCAAAAGAAGAAAGCGATCGGTCAAAGACTTGCGCATCTCGTTCATCCCGTTGTTCCTGCTCCTGCTGCCGCTGCTGGAGATCGCCGGCTTCGTCGTCGTCGGCCGCGAAATCGGCGCTTTGGCGACGGTCGGGCTGGTGATCCTGTCCAGCGTCGCGGGCAGCCTGCTGCTCCGGCATCAGGGTTTTGGCGTCATGACGCGGGTGCGGACGGAGATGGATGCCGGGCGCGACCCCAGCCGACAGCTCGCGCATGGCGCGATGATCGTGCTCGCGGCGATCCTTTTGATCATCCCGGGCTTCATCACCGACATCTTCGCCATTCTTCTGTTGCTGCCGCCGGTGCGCGACCTCGCCTGGCGCCTGCTCAAGAACCGCATCGTCATGGCGACAAGCTTCTCGAGCGGCTTTTCGGCCCGCCGGCGCGACAACGTCATCGACCTCGACGACACAGACTATTCGCGCGACGACTATCCGAACCGGCCGGACCACAATTCACCCTGGCGGCGGCTGAAGAACGACTAATCGCAGCCCACTGTCCCGCACAGGCGGCAAAACTTGTTTTGTCCGGCCGACCATGGTAGCGAACCCGCGATTTCAATCCGGTCAGCAATGCTGCCCAGGCAAAAGGACTTTAAGGCTCATGGCCAGCAACGACGACGCGGCGACCGGCGCCGCCAACGGCAACGGCACCCAGAACCAGCCCTCGCTCAATGTGCTTGCCCAGTATGTGAAGGACCTGTCCTTCGAGAGCCCTGGCGCGCCGAATTCGCTGCGCGGCCGCGACAAGGCGCCGGGCATCGCCATCAACGTCAACGTCAACGCCAATCCGCTCTCGGACAAGCAGTTCGATGTCAATCTGACGCTGAACGCCAAAGCCTCCTTCGACCAGGAAGTGCTGTTCAATGTCGAGCTGGTCTATGGCGGCGTCTTCGCCATCTCGGGCTTCCCGCAGGAGCACATGCTGCCGCTGCTCTTCATCGAATGCCCGCGGCTCCTGTTCCCCTTCGCCCGCCAGATCATCGCCGACGCCACCCGCAATGGCGGCTTCCCGCCGCTGATGCTCGACCCGATCGATTTCGCGCAGATGTTCCAGCAGCGCATCGCCGAGGACCAGGCGGCGGCTGGCAAGGTCCAGGTGAGCTGAGAGGGCGCACCGCTACGCATCGAGAGCCCGGCTTCGCGCCGGGCTTTTTTGTTGGCGACGTCTGAGATTAGTGAAGGCCTCCGTGCCGTAGTCATTCTAGGGCGGAGCAAGGAGCGAAGCGACGCGCGCAGACCCTAGAATCCATGCCGTGATGCCAAGGCGTTGCAACGGTTACAGAATTCTGTACCGCTGCGCTCTATGGCAGAGGTCGCGGCATGGATACTCGGTCAAGCCCGAGTATGACGACGTCACGAGGGGTTCTGCCATTCTCCAACGTCGGCGCTTCAGCACCCCGCTCAGCCCGCGGTCGCCACCTTCAGCCACAGCGCCTTTTCGCCCAGCGTCGTAACCAGCCCGGCATGCGCCGCGCGGTCCGTTTCGCTCAACCGTGGCGGCAGGGCGATCGGCCTTGCGCCGATCGAGATGTCGATATCGGCCACCTCGCCGTTGCCGTTCATTTGCACCGCCACGGCCTCCAGCACCAGCGCCGCCTGCTTGCCGCCGATGAGCTCGATATAGACCTCGGCCAGCAGTTCGGAGTCGAGCAGCGCGCCGTGCTTGGTGCGGCGGGTGTTGTCGATGCCGTAGCGCCGGCAGAGCGCGTCCAGCGAATTCGGCCCCATCGGATGCTTGCGGCGCGCCAGCGCCAGCGTGTCGACCACGCGGCCGGGATCGATGGCGGCCTGCTCGAGCCGGCTGAATTCGAGGTTGAGGAAGCCGATATCGAAAGTGGCGTTGTGGGCGATCAGCTTGGCGCCGTCGGTGAAGTCCAGCCATTCCTGGGCGATTTCGGCGAAGGTCGGCTTGCCGACAAGGTCGGCGGCGCTGATGCCGTGCACGGCCTGCGCCTCGGCGTGGATGGCGCGCCCCTGCGGATTGATGAATTTGTGGAAGGTGCGGCCGGTCGGGAAGCGGTTGACCAGTTCGACGCCGCCGAGCTCGATGATGCGGTCGTCGCGCAAATCAAGGCCGGTGGTTTCCGTATCGAAGATGATCTCACGCATTCGAATCAGCAGGTCTTGGCGAATCAGTTGTTTTTGGCACGGGTAGCATCGTGCTTCGGCGAAAAATGGCAATGCCGGCTGCTGACAGCAAGAGTCAGGAGGACGGTGTGTCCGCCTTATCCCCAGAGCATGATGCCGAAAAGTGTGAAGCGGTTTTCGGACAACATCATGCTTCCTCAACACAGTGATTTTGAAAGATTGCAGACTTGTCGGGTTAGGCCATCAACGTCGGTTTGGGGTAGTCAGCGCAAACGCTGGCGATGAGCTGAAGGCTCTGAACCTCGTCATTCCAGGGCGGAGCAAGGAGCGAAGCGACGCGCGCAGACCCTGGAATCCATGCCGTGACCTGGACCGAAGTGTGCAACGGCACAGAATTCTGGACCGCCGCGGCGCTTCCAAGTCACGGCATGGATCCTCGGGTCTACGCGCGTCGCTTCGCTCCTTGCTCCGCCCGTGGATGACGACCGCGATAGGCGTCTCGGCCAATCGCCAAGCCATGGTATCTACCAACGCACACGAACCAACCGGTCAGAACTTCTGTGTTAGCGTACTAACAATTCGCCAATGACGGCCTCGACCGACTTCCGCGCCGCCTCGAAGCCATTTCCGGTGTCGATGATGAAATCGGCCTGGCGGCGCTTTTCAGCGTCGGGTACCTGCTTGGCGAGGATCGACGAAAACTTCTCCTCACTCATGCCCGGCCTGGCGAGCACGCGCTCCCGCTGGATGTCGGGCGACGCGGTGACGACCACGACCTTGTCGACGCGGCTGCGCCCTCCCGTTTCGAACAGCAGCGGGATGTCGAGCACGGCGAGCCGCGCGCCGGCGGCGCGGTGCTTGGCCAGGAACGCATCGGCATCGGCGCGTACCAACGGGTGAATGATGGCCTCGAGCTTTCTCAGCGCGGCGGGATCGCCGAGCACTTTTCCGGCGAGCTTGACGCGATCGACCACACCCGCCAGCGTCGTGCCCGGGAATGCCGCCTCGACCAAGGGGGCTGCCTCGCCCGAATAGAGGCGGTGCACGGTCTCGTCGGAATCATGCACCGGCACGCCAGCCTCGGCGAACATCTTGGCCGTCGCCGACTTGCCCATGCCGATCGATCCGGTTAGGCCGAGGACGATCATCAACGGCCCTCGATGTCGGCGACGATCATGCTTCGCAGCTCGGGCGTGACGTCGGGCTTCCTGCCGAACCAGCGCTCGAAGCCAGGCACCGCCTGATGCAGCAGCATGCCGAGCCCGTCGACCGTTTTTAGGCCCCGCGCCCTGGCGGCGGCGAGCAAAGGCGTCTCCAACGGCACATAGACAATGTCGGTGACGATGGCGTGGTCCGGCAACGCGCCCGGATCGGCGGACAGGGTCTCATTGCCATGCATGCCGAGCGAGGTGGTGTTGATGAGCAGGCCGGCATCGCCGAGCAGCTCACCGAGCGCATCTCCGCCATGCGCCGAGGCGCCAAAATGGCGCCCGAGTTCTTCGGCGCGGCCGAGCGTCCGGTTGACGATGCGGATGTCCCTCACCGCGCGCTCCTTCAGCGCATGGATGACCGCGCGGGAAGCGCCGCCGGCGCCGAGCACCACGGCCGGACCGTTGGCCGCCCAGCCCGGCGCATATTGGTCGAGGTTGGCGGCAAAGCCGTAGCCGTCGGTGTTGCCACCCCACAGGACCCCATCCTCGAACCACAATGTGTTGACCGCGCCGATCGCGTCGGCCGCGTGATCGCGACGGGCGACGCCGGCGAAGGCCGCCTCCTTGTGCGGGATGGTGACATTGCCGCCGCGAAAACCATTATCGCCAAGCGCCTTCAGGAAGGACGCGAAATCATCCGGCGCGACGTCGATCGCTTCATAGCTGCCATCGATGCCGTATTGCGCCAACCAGTAGCCGTGGATCTGAGGCGAGCGCGAATGGGCGATCGGATGTCCGGTCACGAAGGCCTTTTTCTCAGCCATCGATGGCCCCCAGTTCGCGCAGCTCCTTAAGCACCGCGAGGAGCGGCAGGCCGACGATGGTGAAGTAGTCGCCCTCGATCTTCTCGAACAGCTGGATACCTTCGCCCTCGATCTGGTAGGCGCCGACGCTGGTCAGCGCCTTGGCGCCGACCAGCGCCAGATACCGGCCGATGAAAGCGGGATCGAGCTTGCGCATGGTGAGGCTCACGACGCCGACATGGCGCCACAGCACTGCGCCGTCGCGGCAAAGCACGGCGGCGCTGTTCAGCTGATGCGTCTTGCCCGAAAGCGCGAGCAGATGGCGACGCGCGCCTTCCATGTCGGCGGGCTTATGGAAGATCTCGTCGCCCAACGACAGCGTCTGGTCGCAGCCGAGCACCAGCGCGCCCGGCCTGCGCTCGCTGACCTCGGTCGCCTTGGCCTCCGCCAGGATCGACGCGACATCCTCCGGCGAGACGCCGCTGTCCTTCAGCGGAGCCTCGAGCGCGCGCTCATCGACATTTGCCGGCACCGCCTCGATGTCGAGGCCGGCATTGACGAGCATCGCGTTGCGGTAGGGACTGCCCGAAGCGAGGATGATTTTTTCCGGCATGTTCTTCGCCCAACTAGCTCCCTGACGCTGTTGACCTATCGTTTCTCCGGGGGTCCAGCACAAACTTTGAAGAATGGCCAAAGCCTTACGAACTTCGTCATCCTAGGGCAAAGCAGGAGCGAAGCTCCGTCGCGAAGACCCTAGGATCCATGCCATAACCTCAACCGAGGGGCGCAGCGGAGCAGAATTCTACACCGTCGCAACACTTCGACGTCACGGCATGGATCCTAGGGTCTATGCCGCGTCGCTTCGCTCCTTGCTCCGCCCTAGGATGACGAAGTGGCTGGCGTCTCGGCCAATCCCAGTTACCGTGTCTTTCCCCGCAGGGCAACGATCGCGGCCGCCGTTTCCTCGATGGAGCGGCGGCTGACGTCGATCATCGGCCAGCCATGTCTCGTGCAGAGTTGGCGCGCATAGGCGAGCTCCTCGTTGATCGCGGCACGATCGACATAGTCGGTCGACACATAGGGGGCGGTGTTGCCGAGGATGCGGTTTTGCCTCACATGAGAGATGCGCTCGGCCGTGGCGATCAGGCCGACGACCAAGGGCGTCTTGGCGGCGATCAGGCTTTCGGGCAGCGGCACGCCGAGCACGATCGGGATGTTGGCGGTCTTGATGCCGCGATTGGCGAGATAGATTGAGGTCGGCGTCTTCGAGGTGCGCGAAATGCCGATCAGCACGATGTCGGCATCGTCCATATTGGCCGGCAGTTGGCCGTCATCATGCTCCATGGTGAAGTTCAACGCATCGATGCGGCGGAAATATTCGGCGTCGAGCACGTGCTGGGCGCCGACGCGGCGGCCGGCCGGCGTGCCGAGATAGGACTGGAAGACGGTAAGCACCGGTTCCAGCACCGAGACGCAAGGCAGGCCCATCGCCGCGCAGCGCTCGTCGATCGAGCGCGCCAGCTTCTGGTCGACCACCGTATAGAGAATAATGCCGGGCTCCTCCTCGATATCCTCGAAGACCTTGGCGATCTGCTTTTCCGTGCGGATCAGCGGATAGATGTGCTCGATGGCACGTGCATCCTTGTACTGGGCGGATGCAGCGCGGCCGGCCGCCAGCAGCGTCTCGCCGGTAGCGTCGGAGATCAGATGCAGATGGAAGAAGCTCTGAGGTTTGTTCACAGGGGATGGGTCCAGGCTGTGGGCAATTGTGGACAAGGCTGGGTGAGCAGGCCTTGGGTCGGGAGGCGACTGTATCAGATGGCCGCTTGTCCACAATTCGACCCGCTGTAGGCTTTGTCGCGGCGCTGGGGACAAAACTGGGGATCAACTTTTCCTGGCCGGTTTCATCCACAGCACGGAGTTTGGAACGAAAAGCTCAAGCTTTTGACTCCAAAGCTAGAATCCGCTTCGTCCCCAGATCCCTCCAAATTGCGAAAGCGAGTACGCGACAATATGCTGACTGGCCTTTTCGGCCCGCAGGCTGGACAGGTCGCAATCATCACAACCAACAGACTCTTAGAATCAGAAGACTCTTTTAAAATAGATATTTGATTTAGAGGGACTGGAGAGGGCAGCGCTGGATGGCTGGGAAACGGATCATGCTGGACGTCCTCAAGGGCGAAGCGGTTTCACCGCCGCCGCTCTGGATGATGCGCCAGGCGGGCCGCTATCTTCCGGAATATCGTGAGACAAGGAAGCGAGCGGGATCCTTCCTCGATCTCTGCTACGATCCGGACCTCGCGGTCGAGGTGACGCTGCAGCCGATCGAGCGCTTCGGCTTCGACGCCTCGATCCTGTTTTCCGATATCCTTGTCGTGCCCAATGCCTTGGGGCGGGATGTTCGCTTCGAAGAGGGCCGCGGACCGATCCTGAAGCCGATCTCGGCATCGGAGATTCCGGCGCTGAACGGCGACATGTTTCACGTGAATCTCCAACCGGTCTACGAGACCGTGCGCCGGCTGCGCGCCAAACTGCCCGACGAGACCACGCTGCTCGGCTTCTGCGGTGCGCCCTGGACAGTGGCGACCTATATGATTGCTGGGCACGGCACGCCCGACCAGGGCCCTGCCCGGCTTTTCGCCTATCGCGAGCCCGAGGCCTTCGGACAGCTTCTGAAGATTCTGGCCGACCATTCGGCTGCCTATCTCATCCGCCAGATCGAAGCCGGCGCCGATGCGGTGCAGATTTTCGATTCCTGGTCGGGCGTGCTGGACCAGCCGTCCTTCGAGGCCTTCTGCGTCGAGCCGGTGGCCGAGATCGTGCGGCAGGTGAAGGCGGTTCACCCCGGCGTGCCGGTGATCGGTTTTCCGAAGGGCGCCGGTGAGCGTTATCGCGACTATAGGGCAAAGACCGGCATCACCGGCCTCGGCCTCGACTGGACCGTGCCGCTGTCGATGGCGAAGGAACTGCAGCGCGACGGAGCGGTGCAAGGCAATCTCGATCCGCTGCGCCTGGTTGCCGGCGGCAAGGCGCTGGCCGACGGCGTCGATGCGATCTTGAGGACTTTGGGTGGTGGGCCGCTGATCTTCAACCTCGGCCACGGCATCACGCCGGAAACGCCGGTGGCGCATGTCGAGGCGATCGTGAAAATGGTGAGGAGCCGGCGATGAGCAATGTGGGCAACGAGAATAGCACCGGCCAGGCGATGATGCGCATGGTGGTCGGCATTGTCGTGCTCGTCGTGCTGACGGCGCTGCTCTATTTCGTGGCGGGTGACGGCTTCTATCCCTGGGCCAAGGCGATCCATGTGATTGCCGTCATCGCCTGGATGGCCGGCATGCTCTATCTGCCGCGGCTCTTCGTCTATCACGTCGATGCCGTGAAAGGCTCGGTGCAATCCGAGACCTTCAAGGTGATGGAGCGCCGGCTGCTCAGGGGCATCATCAATCCGGCGATGATCGTGACCTGGGTGTTCGGCCTGTGGATGGCCTGGAAGATCTTCCATTTCGAAGGCGGCTGGCTGCATGCCAAGATCGCCCTGGTGCTCGTCTTGTCGGGTCTGCACGGCTATCTCGCCGCCGCGGTCAGGAAATTTGCCGAGGACAAGAATGAAAAACCGGCGCGGCACTGGCGGATCATCAACGAGATCCCCACATTGCTGATGATCGCCATCGTCATCCTGGTCGTCGTGAAGCCGTTCTAGATCGCGAGCATGATCTTTTCCGAAAACCGGTTCCCACTTTTTGCTTACGCTGACCTTCGGTTCGGGATCATGCTTTAGGCTTCCCCGTCAGGCTGGGACCCCGCAAAAGGCGGCTTGCTCTTTCAGACGACCGACGATAAAAGACGGGTCTTCCTTCCCGTCATGCGCCGCCCCTTTACTCGCTTTCGGCCGCGCCCGGCATTTGTCGTATTCAGCCGATTTTCTCCCCAAAGCCTACCCAGAGTCTATCTAATGCAAGAAATGAAACTCGCAGAGTTCAAGAACAAGAAGCCGCCAGAGCTGATCGCTTATGCCGAGACGCTCGAGGTGGAGAACGCCAGCGTCATGCGCAAGCAGGAGCTGATGTTCGCGATCCTGAAGAAGCTCGCCGCCCAGGACATCGAAATCATCGGCGACGGTGTGGTCGAGGTGCTGCAGGACGGCTTCGGCTTCCTGCGCTCGGCCAACGCCAACTACCTGCCGGGTCCCGACGACATCTATATCTCGCCGTCGCAGATCAGGCGCTTTTCGCTCAAGACCGGCGATACGGTCGAAGGACCGATCCGCAGCCCGAAAGAGGGCGAGCGCTATTTTGCGCTGCTCAAGGTCAACACCATCAATTTCGACGATCCCGAAAAGATCCGTCACAAGATCCACTTCGACAATCTGACGCCGCTCTACCCGACCAAGCGGCTGAAGATGGAGATCGACAATTCGACCTCCAAGGACATCTCGCCGCGCGTGATCGATCTGGTCGCGCCGATCGGCAAGGGACAGCGCGCGCTGATCAACGCGCAGCCACGCACCGGCAAGACGGTGCTGATGCAGAACATCGCCCATTCGATCACCGCCAACCATCCGGAATGCTACCTAATCGTGCTCCTGATCGATGAGCGTCCGGAGGAAGTGACCGACATGCAGCGCTCGGTGAAGGGCGAGGTGATCTCCTCGACCTTCGACGAGCCGGCGGCGCGCCACGTGCAGGTCGCCGAAATGGTGATCGAGAAAGCCAAGCGCCTGGTCGAGCATGGCCGCGACGTCGTCATCCTGCTCGATTCGATCACGCGCCTCGGCCGCGCCTACAACACCGTGGTGCCGTCATCCGGCAAGGTGCTGACCGGCGGTGTCGACGCCAACGCGCTGCAGCGCCCGAAGCGCTTCTTCGGCGCCGCCCGCAACATCGAGGAAGGCGGTTCGCTGACCATCATCGCAACCGCGCTGATCGATACCGGCAGCCGCATGGACGAAGTCATCTTCGAAGAGTTCAAGGGCACCGGCAACTGTGAAATCCAGCTCGACCGCAAGGTGGCCGACAAGCGCATCTACCCGGCGATGGACATCCTCAAGTCGGGCACCCGCAAGGAAGACCTGCTGGTGCCGCGCGCGGACCTGCAGAAGATCTTCGTGCTGCGCCGCATCCTCGCGCCGATGGGCACGACCGACGCGATCGAGTTCCTCATCGACAAGCTCAAGCAGACCAAGACCAACGCGGATTTCTTCGATTCGATGAATACGTGATTGGAGGGGCCAAGCGCCCCTCCTCTTCGTCATTCCAGGACGGAGCAAAGAGCGTAGCGACGCGCGGAATCTATGCGGTTAGGCCAGGGCGTTGCTGCGGTGCAGAATTCTGCACCGTCTCATTCTGAGACAAAGGTCACGGCATGGATACTCGGGTCAAGCCCGAGTATGACGACGTCGCGGGAGGCCTCGGCTAATTTCCAGCCTCGGCGCCAGAAGCGGCCGCTCGACCCATCGCCATCTTCAGCCACAGGCTTTTTGTTTTCACGACCTTGGCGACTTGCCGCGGTAGCCGTTCGGTCGTCATTCTAGGGCGAAGCAAGGAGCGGAGCGACGCGCGCAGACCCTAGAATCCATGCCGTTACCTTTGAGCTTTGCAGCGGTCCAGAATTCTGCACCGTGCTTTCTACGGCAAGCGTCCCGGCATGGATCCTCGGGTCAAGCCCGAGGATGACGAAGCTGTCATTCCCGCCGCAACAGCTTTTCCAATTCCTTCGGTTCCGTCACCACCGGCAGGCATACCTGCCCGCTGCAGAACCAGGCGCCTGGCTTGTCCGTCGGCGGCAGCACGCCGCCCGGCAACAGCGGTCGATTCGCTTCCGTACCGATCGCCACGACAATATCGACACGGCGCGGGTCCGGATTCCGATTCGCAACCGGAACGAGGCTTGACAACTCTGGTTTGTCGACAATGACGAGCTTCAGTGGTTCGAGCGCCAGCGCGCAGGCATTGACGATGCCGGCCTGGCCATAGGCCTGCTGTGATGCGCGGCCCATCGCATGCTCGGCGGTCGTCCAGGCTTTTTCCCAGAGATCGAGGTCGCCGGTGAGGGACGACAGCCGCACCAGCGCCTCGACGATCTGGCCGGTCGCCGAGGGAATTGCCTCATCGACATCGCCGCGGATGCGGATCGGAACGTCGCCGCTGTCCGACGCCGTCAGCCAGTAGCCGGTCTTGTCGCCGTCCTGGTGCCAGCGGTCGAGTTCGCCGATGAACTCCAGGGCGCGATCGGAATAGGCCGGATCGCCGGTCGCCTCGAACAGCGCGATCGCCGCGTTGGTCATGGCGGCGTAATCGCTCGACAGCGCCGGAAAGAGTTTCTTGGCGCCAAGCATGGAATGCGGCAAGCGGCCGCCCTGGCTCGCCCCAACAATATAGGCGAAGGCTCTTGCGGCGGCGTCGATCCAGTCGCGCCTGCCAAGCGCGCGGCCCGCCTCGGCAAGTGCGGCGATCGTCAGCCCGTTCCAGTCGGTAAGCGCCTTGCCGTCGCGGCCCGGCCTGACGCGCTGTTCGCGGACGGCCAGCAGCCTTGCCTTCAGCGGCGCGAGCTGACCATAGTCGGCGATGCCTTGGCTTTGCTGCGCCGCGCTCTGGCGAATGATCGGCTTGCCTTCCCAGCCGTGCGGCGCGGCGAGCTCGAAATAGCGGAAGAAGATGGGGGCATCGCCGCCGAGCGCGGTTTCGATCTCCTCGCGGCTCCAGGTGTAAAAAAGCCCCTCTTCGCCGTCGCTGTCGGCGTCGAGGCTGGCGGCGAAGGCGCCGCCTTCGACCAGCATCTCGCGCAGCAGCCAGCCGACGGTCTCTTCGATTCGCACCCGGAACAAGTCGTTGCCCGTGGCGGCATAGGCCCAGTTGCACAGGCGGATGAGCTGGGCGTTGTCGTAAAGCATTTTCTCGAAATGCGGCACCAGCCATTCGGCGTCGGTCGAGTAGCGGCTGAGGCCGCCACCGACATGATCGTAGATGCCGCCGGCGAGCATTTTTTCAAGGCTGAGGAGCACCGCGTCGCGATGCGCGGCCTGGCCGTCGCGCAGCCAGGACAGCCAAAGCGCGTGCATGAACGGCGCGTTGGGAAACTTTGGCGCGCCCTTCAAGCCGCCGAGATCGCGGTCGATCATGCCGTCGATCCGGCTGGCAAGATCGGCGGGCCCGTCGCGGTCGAGAACAGCCTTGCCCTTCGTGCCGGCCAGCCGCTGCTCGACATGGGCGGTCAGCCCGTCGGCGCTTTCCGCGAGGCTCTGCTGCTTTTCGCGCCAGGCCTTGTCGATCGCCTCAAGCACCTGGATGAAGCCAGGCCTCCCGTAACGCGCCTCGCGCGGGAAATAGGTCCCGCCCCAGAAAGGCTTGCCGTCGGGCGTCAGGAACATGGTCAATGGCCAGCCGCCCTGCTCGCCCATGGCGTGCAGCGCGGCCATATAGATCTGGTCGATGTCCGGCCGCTCCTCGCGATCGACCTTGATATTCACGTAGAGCCGGTTCATGACGGCCGCCACGGCATCGTTCTCGAAGCTTTCATGCGCCATGACATGGCACCAGTGGCAGGCGGCGTAACCGATGGAGAGCAGGATCGGCCGCTGGAGCTCCTTCGCTTCGGCAAGGGCCGCGGGCGACCAGCCGCGCCAATGCACGGGATTGTCGCTGTGCTGCTGCAGATAGGGGCTGGCCTCTTCGGCAAGCAGGTTTCGCGCGGGCAGGGTCAAGATGGGCGGGCTCGGCTCTCGGGTTTGGCAAGTTAAAGGCTAGGGCGGTTCGGTAGGTCCGGCAAATGATTTCCAAGGATTCAATTGTTGCGCTGTCAAGCGGCAGGCTGCCCGCCGGCCTTGCCGTCATCCGTATTTCCGGTTCGAAGACTCGATTCGTGGTCGAAACGATTGCAGGTGCCGTTAAGGATCGGTTTACCACGTTGCGGAGGCTCAGGGCGGCCGACGGTTCGACGATCGACCATGGCCTTGTCCTGTTCTTTCCAGGGCCCGGCAGCTTCACCGGCGAGGATGTTGCCGAATTCCATGTTCACGGCAGCCGGGCCGTCGCGGCAAGGATGCTGGAGACAATCACCCGTTTTGAGGGCGTCAGGCATGCCGAGCCCGGCGAGTTCACGCGTCGTGCCTTTCTCAACGGCAAGCTCGACCTCGTGGAGACGGAGGCATTGGCCGATCTGGTCAATGCCGAGACGGAAGCGCAGCGCCGCTTTGCCTTGCGCAACGCGGAAGGCGCGCAGAGCAAGCTTTATTCAAGCTGGCGCCGCCGGCTGATCCATGCGCGCGCCATGATCGAGGCGGAGATCGACTTCGCCGACGAAGAGGATGTGCCAGGCTCCGTTTCGGATGCGGTCTGGTCGGACGTGGCGGTGATGATCGGCGAGATCGAGCGGCATGTCGAAGGGTTCAAGGCGGCGGAGATCATCCGCGACGGCTTTGAGGTCGTCATCCTCGGTGCGCCGAATGCCGGCAAGTCCAGCCTGTTCAACACGCTGGCTAGGCGCGAGGCGGCAATCGTTACCGACGAACCGGGCACGACGCGCGATCTGCTCGAGGTCGTCATGGACCTCAACGGGCTGAAGGTTCGGATCGTCGATACGGCTGGGTTGCGGGAGGCCGCGGGCAAGGTCGAGTCGATCGGTATCGAACGGGCCAGGGCCAAGGCCGGTGAAACGGACCTGATCCTGCTTTTGGAGGACATGGCCGACCCGGTCCCCGTCGGCGAGGTTTCGAGCGGGGCTCCGCTGCTCAGGGTCGGGACGAAGTCGGATATCGCCAGAGCCGGGGCTGGCGAATATGACCTGGTGATCTCTTCCAGGGACGGTACGGGGATAGGTTCCCTGCTCGCCGAGATCGGCCAGCGCGCCGCCGCGGCAGCCGGCGATGCAAGTGAAGTCCTTCCGTCAAGGCTCCGCCACGTCGAGCTTCTCAAGGAGGCGACGGGCTTCCTGCGAGCGGCGCTGGCCGGGCGTAGCCAGGAATTGCGGGCCGAGGAGTTGCGGCTGGCCGCGGACCGGCTCGGCCGGATCATCGGCGCGGTCGACGTCGAGGATCTGCTCGACGTCATCTTTTCGCAGTTCTGCATCGGTAAATGATTCACGTGAAACACAGCTGTCCCCTGCCCGGGGAGTGACTCACGTGAAACACCCACGGATGCGCGATTTATGTTTCACGTGAAACGAGCCGGGTCTTCGTCCTTGACAGAGAGATGTCGCGGGGACATGTGTCGGCATCTCTGAAAGCGGATTCTTGGAAAATGACCAATCACTATGACGTGGTGGTGGTGGGCGGCGGCCATGCCGGCTGCGAGGCGGCAAGTGCGGCCGCGCGGGCCGGCGCCAGGACCGCGCTGGTCACGCTGCGCTTCGACACGATCGGCGTCATGTCCTGCAATCCGGCGATCGGCGGTCTCGGCAAGGGACACCTCGTGCGCGAGATCGACGCCATGGACGGGCTGATGGGCCGCATCGCCGATGCCGCCGGCATCCAGTTCCGGCTGCTCAACCGCCGCAAGGGCCCGGCCGTGCGCGGTCCCCGCACCCAAGCCGATCGCAAGCTTTATCGCTTGGCCATGCAGGAAGCGATTCGGCAGCAGAACAATCTCGACGTGGTCGAGGGTGAGGTTCTCGATCTCGAGATCGAAGACGGCCGCGTGGCCGCCGTGCTGGTTTCCGGCGATCGGCGGCTGGCCTGCGGCGCGGTGGTGCTGACCACCGGCACCTTTCTGCGCGGTCTCATCCATATCGGCGAGAGGAGGATCGTCGCCGGCCGCATGAACGAGCAGGCAAGCATGGGGTTGTCGGCGACTATGAGCCGCGCGGGTTTCAAGCTCGGACGCCTGAAGACCGGCACCCCCCCTCGCCTCGATGGCCGCACCATCGACTGGGCCTCCCTGGAAAGCCAGGCGGCCGACGAAGATCCGGTGCCGTTCTCGCTGATGACGGACGCCATCGTCAATCCGCAGATCCATTGCGGCATCACCCGCACCATGCCGGCGACGCATGAGTTGATCCGCGCCAATCTCGGCCGCTCGGCCATGTATTCGGGCTCGATCGAAGGCGTCGGGCCACGCTACTGCCCGTCGATCGAGGACAAGATCGTCAAGTTTGGCGATCGCGAGGGCCATCAGATCTTCCTCGAGCCGGAAGGTCTCGACGACGACACCGTCTATCCGAACGGGATCTCGACCTCGCTGCCGGAAGACGTGCAGCTCGACATTCTGAAGACCATTCCCGGGCTGGAAAAAGCGACCATGCTGCAGCCTGGTTACGCCATCGAATATGACCATGTCGATCCGCGCGAATTGAAGACGACACTGGAGACGAAGCGCGTCGCCGGCCTGTTCCTGGCCGGGCAGATCAACGGCACCACCGGTTATGAAGAGGCCGGCGCGCAAGGCCTGCTCGCCGGCATCAACGCGGCGCGGAAGGCCTCAGCCGGTGAAGAAGTCGTGCTCAGCCGCACGGAAGCCTATATCGGTGTGATGGTCGACGACCTGACCAGTCGGGGCATCGCCGAGCCGTACCGGATGTTCACCTCGCGTGCCGAGTTCCGGCTGTCGCTACGCGCCGACAATGCCGACGAGCGGCTCACACCCTTGGCCGACTGGCTCGGCATCGTGGCCTCAACGCGGATGCAGCGGTTCGGCGAGATCGCACTGAAACTCGATCAGGCCCGCGCGCTGGCAAAATCGGTGACGCTGACGCCGAACGAAGCGGGGCGGCATGGGTTGGAGATCAACAAGGACGGCGTGCGCCGCTCGGCTTACGAGCTGCTCGCGCACCCTGGCGTCGACATGGCTTGGCTGGCACGTGTCGAGCCGCGTTTTGCTGGGCTCGACGCCAAGACGGCGGAGCGGCTCGAAACGGAAGCGAAATATTCGGTTTACCTCGATCGCCAGCAAGCCGACGTCGCGCAGATCAGGCACGAGGAGTCGCGGCTCATACCCCAGACCATCGATTTTTCGGATGTCCCGGGACTTTCGAACGAGTTGAAGCAGAAGATGAAGACGCGCCAGCCGCGTTCGATCGCCGATGCGCAGCGCATGGAAGGCATGACGCCGGCGGCGCTTGCCATCATCGTGGCACATGTCCGCAATGCCGAGCTCGCCGCGCGAAGGGACGTGGCGTGAGCACCTGGGAAGATCTGCAAAAGGCGGCGGGTCCGGTTTCACGTGAAACATTCGAGCGGCTGCAGGCCTTCGAACAGCTGTTCCTGAAATGGAATCGCAGCATCAATCTGGCGGCGCCGTCGACGCTGGACGACGTCTGGCGCCGCCACATCCTGGACAGCGCCCAGCTTGCGCGAATCGCGCCTGCGGCAACACGCTGGGTCGACCTCGGCTCGGGCGGCGGTTTTCCCGGATTGGTGCTGGGTTTCCTGCTGGCGGAGCGTCCGGGCGCGTCGATTGCCCTGGTTGAAAGCAACCGCAAGAAGGCTTCGTTCCTGCAATCCATCATAGGCCAGTTCGATTTACCGGCGCGTGTCGTAGCCAAGCGCATCGATGACAGCTATGGGCTTGTTTCCACACCGGAAATCGTCACGGCGAGGGCGCTGGCGGCGCTGCCGGACCTGCTCGATCTATCGGCGCCCTGGCTGACCGAGGGGGCGCGCGCGCTGTTCCACAAAGGCCGGGATTACCGTGCCGAAGTGGAAGAAAGCACTCACCGCTGGGGTTTCGATCTGGTAGAACATTCGAGCGTGACCGACGCCGAAGGCGTCATCCTCGAAATCACCGAATTGCGCCCGGCGACCCGCAAATGAATTACTGGCATAGGCCCATGAGCACAGCACCGCGTATCATCACTGTTGCCAACCAGAAAGGCGGTGTCGGCAAGACGACGACGGCCATCAACCTGGCTACGGCATTGGCGGCCATTGGCGAGCGCGTGCTGATCGTCGACCTCGACCCGCAAGGCAATGCCAGCACCGGGCTGGGAATCGATCGCAAGGACCGCACCGTCTCGTCCTATGACGTGCTGACCGGCGAGCTTGAGTTGGAGCAGGCCGCGGTGCCGACGGCGGTGCCGGGCTTGTCCATCATACCCTCGACGCTCGACCTGCTCGGCATCGAGATGGAAATCGCCTCGGCGCCCGACCGCGTGCTCAAGCTGCGCAACGCGCTGCGCGCCGCGGCCGAGCGTTCGGCGCCGTTCGGCTATGTGCTGATCGACTGCCCGCCCTCGCTCAACCTTTTGACTTTGAATTCAATGGCGGCGGCCGATTCCGTTCTCGTGCCGCTGCAATGCGAGTTCTTCGCGCTCGAAGGCCTCAGCCAGTTGCTCGAGACGGTCGAGCAGGTGCGCAATACGATCAATCCGGATCTCACCATCCAGGGCATCGTGCTCACCATGTATGACGGACGCAACAACCTCGCCAACCAGGTGGTGCAGGATGTGCGCACCCATATGGGCGACAAGGTGTACGAGACGATCATCCCGCGCAATGTGCGGGTTTCCGAGGCGCCGTCCTATGGCAAGCCGGCGATCCTCTATGACCTGAAGTGCTCGGGCAGCCAGGCCTATCTGCAGCTCGCCTCCGAGGTGATCCGCCGCGAGCGCAAGCTGCGCGCCGCCTGAGCCACGCCCTTTGCGGCAGCCTGGTTAACTAGCCGATTCGATTCCGAAACGATCTGGACAATATAATGAGCGAAGACCAATCAAGAAAAAGACTGGGCCGCGGCCTCGCGGCGCTGATCGGGGAAATCGACCGTCCGGCGGCGCCGGAAAAGCCGAGCGCCGTGGTAGCGGCGGACGGCAAGGTGCCGATCGAGTTCGTCAGCCCGAACCCGAAGAACCCGCGCCGGCATTTCGGCGATGCCGAGCTCACCGATCTCGCGCAGTCGATCCGCGAGCATGGCGTGGTGCAGCCGGTGGTGGCGCGCCCCTCGCCGTCGCAACCCGGCCGCTACGAGATCATCGCCGGCGAGCGGCGCTGGCGGGCGGCGCAGCGCGCCGGCCTGACCGAGATCCCGCTGATCGTGCGCGACGTCAACGACCGCACCGCGCTGGAACTGGCGATCATCGAAAACGTGCAGCGCGCCGATCTCAATCCGGTCGAGGAAGCGCAAGGCTATCAGCAGCTGATCGACGAGCATGGCTACACGCAGGCCGATCTCGGCCAGGTGATCGGCAAGAGCCGCAGCCATGTCGCCAACACGCTGCGGCTGTTGAAGCTGCCCAATGTCATCCACGACATGCTGGTCGACGGCGATCTGTCGGCCGGTCATGCCCGCACGCTGGTGACGGCGCAAGACCCGGCCGGGCTAGCCAAGCGTATCGTCAAGGAAGGGCTTTCGGTGCGCCAGGCGGAAGCGCTGGCGCAGATGCCCGCCGGCCCGACGCCGGCCAAGACCAAGACCGCGGCAGGCGCGCCGGACAAGGACCCCGACACGCTGGCGCTCGAGAAGCTGATGACCGACACGCTCGGCATGATCGTCAGCATCGAGCATAAGGCCAAGGGCGGCTCGCTGAAGGTTAGCTATCGCTCGCTCGACCAGCTCGATGAGCTCTGCCGGCGATTGAAGGACGAGCGGTAGGCGGTTGGGGTAACGGTATTCGGCTGGTATATGAGGTTTCGGCTTAAGGTTGGATACGCCTGATATATCGGTGATAGACAATGAAGGGCTGGCGATGCGCCGGCCTTTTTTTGTTTGGCGATGGTGAAGGTGGCGACTTCTCTCTCGGGAAAGATGCCGGCAAGGCATAGTGGTTGCGAAGGCCAACATTTCCTTCGTCATTCTAGGGCGGAGCAAGGAGCGAAGCGACGCGCGCAGACCCTAGAATGACGAAGGATAGGTCGGCATTCCTTCACGCGATGCCTGCAACTTGACAGTGCCGGGCATCGGCGTAACCTGCATTAGATACAGCTAAACTATATATGCCCTGGCGTGCCGAGCAGTCGCAATGTCGGGCTATATGCCGTTTGTATGATGCGAACGGCGCTACCTCGCCAAAGCGACATGCCGACGCGTCCGACACAATGGGAGGCGCAAATGGCAGTCCGTTGGCAGTTATCCGGCAGTTACTTCGAGAATTGCAGCTGCGATGTCGTATGTCCCTGTCTGCTGTCCACCAATCCGCAGCTGACATCGAAGCCGACGAAAGGCATTTGCGACGTCGCTTTGGTTTTTCATATCGATAAGGGCAATTTCGGCGACGTTCGCCTGGATGGCCTAAGCGTCGCGATGGTCGCTCAGACGCCAGGTCCGATGGCGGAAGGCAATTGGACGGCGGCCGCCTATATCGACGACCGTGCGGATGACCCGCAAACGGAAGCGCTAGGCGCCATCTTCACCGGCGCCGCGGGTGGGCCGATGGCTGCCTTCGCGCCGATGATCAGCACCAATCTCGGGGCCAAGAAGGTACCGATCAGATACCAGGTCAACGACAAGAAGCGGTCGGCGGAGGTTGCCGGCGTGATGAAGCTGGCGGTCGAACCGTTGCCGACCATGCGCGAGGACGGCGAGATGTGGGCGGCCACCGGCCATCCCGTCAATCCCGACTGGCTCGGCCTGGCGGTGGGGGTGGAAGGCAACACTTTCAGCGACCATGGCATGAGTTGGGATAATTCCCGTCGAAACGCGCACTACGCTCCGATCAATTGGTCCGGGCAGCAATAGTCCCTGCCCGCATGGCCGGACGGGCTCGTCCATGACGCTGACACTACAGCGAAACATCATTCTCGCGCTGCTGTTTGCGAGCGCCGCGGTGTCGTGGACCGTGCTCATCCGGCAGCAGGTCGGCATAGATCCGGGCATGGAAATGCACTCACCCACCATGGGCATGACGGCGCCGCTCTTTCTTGCCGTCTGGATAATCATGATGATTGCCATGATGTTTCCGACGGCCGCGCCCATGATCCTGACGTTTCACCAGGTCCAAGCGGCCAAGCGAGGGCGCGGCGGGACCTTCGTCTCCACCTGGGTGTTCGTGGCCGGCTACATGCTGGTCTGGAGCGCGATCGGCGTTCTCGCCTTTGCCGGCGCGGCAGGCGCGGAGATGCTCGGCGAGCGGATGGGAATGTCCACCGCCACCGCCGCGCGTATCGGCGGTGCGCTGCTGATCGTTGCGGGCGCTTACCAGCTCTCCCCGTTGAAGGATCTTTGCCTGGCCAAATGCCGCACGCCGGTCGGGTTCATCCTGACCTCATGGCGCGACGGTCGCTGGGGCGCGGCACGCATGGGCATCCAGCATGGAGCCTTTTGTCTTGGCTGCTGCTGGCTGCTGTTTCTCGCCCTTTTTCCTCTCGGGTTGATGAATGTCGCCGCGATGGCCGTGGTCACCCTGCTGATCTTTGCGGAAAAGACCCTCCCGGCCGGAGATCGGATAGCCAAGGTGTCGGGAGTGGCTCTGCTGCTTTACGGCGCGGCGGTGCTGGTCTTTCCACAGGCGCTGCCGACCTTCCAAGCGGTGGGTGGAATGATGATGAATTGAGCGATGAAGGCATCCGGACGCGCTCCTATTCTTCGTCATTCTAGGGCGGAGCAAGGAGCGAAGCGACGCGCACAGACCCTAGAATCCATGCCGCGATGGTTGAGAGCCGCCACGGTGAAGAACGCTCACCAGCCGATGCCGCGAAACAGTTCGAACCATTCCGGATTGGTCTTCTCGATCAAATCAATCTTCCATTGCCGCGGCCAGCGCTTCAATGACGTCTCACGCTGGATGGCGTCGGTGATGTCGAAATACTCCTCGTACCAGACGAGACGCTTGGCCTGTCTTGTTCTCGGGCATCCGGCGAGCAAGGTCGTTGGTGACACCGATATAGATCGTGCCGCCTTTCTGGCTCGCGGTCATGTAGACGTAGCCTGTCATGTGGCGATCTCAGTTGGCACCATTGCCAACGGCTATTCTCGACCGTTGCATTCTACGGCCAATGTCACGGCATGGATTCTAGGGTCTGCGCGCGTCGCTTCGCTCCTTGCTCCGCCCTAGAATGACGAAGCCGCCACTTCGCGCGCGAGGCCCCTCTGCCGCGACATCCCCCTCGAGGGGAGATCAGCCTACCGCTGCCCCAGCCGCGCGCTCTCGATCGCGATGCCGAGCAGCGCCTGCCTGGCCAGCGCCTCCGACAGGTCAGGCCGCTTGCGGGTCTGCAGCACCGCCGTCTGCAGCCGGCCGAGGGCACGTCCAAGCGCCTCGACGTTCCAGCGCTCCAGCGTCTTTTCCACCAGCTTGCGGCGTGAGAAAAAGACGGGCGGGCGGGCGCCGGCGACGACCGAGGCGGCGTTTCGGCCGCCGCTCTCCATCTGGCCGCGCATCACCTGGATCGCCTGCAACTGACGCATCGCCGATGACAGCACCAGGAAGGGATGGCCGCCGGACTGGCAGTGGCGGTTGAAGGCGATGTCGAAGTCGCCGACCTTGCCCTCCAGCATGGCGTCGACCGCGGCGTCGAACGACGCGCCGGAGACATCGCCCGACAGGGCGTTGACGTCGTCGACGTCGATCTCGTTGCGGCCATGCGCATAAAGCACCAGCTTCTCGATCTCGCCGCGCGAGGCGAGGCGGTCGCCGCCGAGATTGCGGCGCAATGCCTGCCTGGCGTCCAAGGTCATCGACATGCCGGCCTTGCGCAGCTCGTCGTCGATCACCGTATCCAGGTCGCGCGCCTCGTCGGCATAGCAGGGCAGGGCGATGGCGTTGCCGGCGGCCTCGACGATGGCCCTGAGGCCTGTGCCTTTCTTCAGGTCGCCCGCCTCGATGAGGATGATGGCGTCGCGCGCGGGCTCGGCAGTCAGCGCCTTGATGTCGTCGGCCAGCGCTTTCTGGCCGCTGGCATTGCGTACCCAAAGCAGCCGCCGGTCGGAAAACATCGGCACGGTGCGGGCTTCGTCGAGCAGCCGGCCGTCGTCGCGGTCGACTTCCGCGCCGTCCAGCTTCACCACGGAGAAGGGGTCGTCGAGCGGCAGGCCGGTTTTCGCCGCGAAGGCTTTTGCACGCTCGGCGACAAGGCCGCGGTCGGGGCCGTAAAGCAGGACGATTGCCATGGAGGGATCGGGCCTCGCCAGCCACGAATCGACCTCGTATCCTTTCTTCTGTGCCATGCGGGGTGAGTTAGCATGAGGCGGGGGCCGAGTGAACGGCGAAGCGGCGCCAGCGTCCTTTCCTTCTCCCCTTGTGGGAGAAGGTGGATCGGCGCGCAGCGCCGAGACGGATGAGGAGTGTTCCAGCGGAGTGAGACGCTGGCTTTTCCTGGAGCACCCCTCATCCGACCGCTTCGCGGCCACCTTCTCCCACAAGGGGAGAAGGGAAGACTGCGCTGCGCCCTCGCTACCCGTTAATTGCATTATCTGGCGGCAATCGCCGCGCAAACTTCCGCCAAATTGCTCGTGAGCCAAAAACATCGACAAGAAATTTCGCCGCCATATCTGCATCTTGGCGCCTACGTGCCGCATCGGCTCCCAAAGGCCGACGACCGGGGAGGACGGCCGCGCCGAGACTCGGCGAAATGGCACTGGTCTGGCGGCGCGGATGTGCAAAGATCGCACCGGCAACATTGGAGGATGTGAGCTCATGGCCGATGCTGGAATGTTGCGCTTTCATGTGCCCGAGCCGGAGGTGCGGCCCGGCGGCACGCCCGACTTCTCGAATGTGACCATTCCCAAGGCGGGCTCGGTGCCGCGTCCCGAGATCGACGTCGATCCGCGCACCATCCGCGACATGGCCTTTTCCATCATCCGGGTGCTGAACCGCGCCGGTGAAGCCGTCGGGCCATGGGCCGGGCTACTGACCGACGAAGAGCTGCTCGAAGGCCTGCGCAACATGATGACGCTCAGGACCTTCGACGCGCGCATGCAGATGGCGCAGCGCCAGGGCAAGACCTCCTTCTACATGCAGCATCTGGGCGAAGAGGCGGTGAGCTGCGCTTTCCGCAAGGCGCTCAAGCCGGGCGACATGAATTTCCCGACCTACCGGCAAGCCGGTCTTTTGATCGCCGACGGCTATCCGATGGTCACGATGATGAACCAGATCTATTCCAACGAGGCCGACCCGCTGAAGGGTCGGCAGCTGCCGGTGATGTATTCTTCTAAGGAGCACGGCTTCTTCTCGATCTCGGGCAATCTGGCGACGCAATATATCCAGGCGGTCGGCTGGGCGATGGCCTCGGCGATCTCAAACGATTCCCGCATCGCCGCCGCCTGGATCGGCGACGGCTCGACGGCGGAGTCCGATTTCCATTCCGCCCTGGTGTTTGCCTCGACCTACAAGGCGCCGGTCATCCTCAACGTCGTCAACAACCAATGGGCGATCTCGACCTTCCAGGGCATTGCGCGCGGCGGTTCCGGCACGTTCGCGGCGCGGGGCCTCGGCTTCGGCATTCCGGCGCTGCGCGTCGACGGCAATGACTATCTCGCCGTCCACGCGGTGGCCAAATGGGCGGCCGAACGCGCGCGCGCCAATCTCGGGCCGACGCTGGTCGAATATGTCACCTACCGCGCAGGCGCGCATTCGAGTTCGGACGACCCGTCCGCTTACCGTCCCAAGGCCGAGTCGGACGCCTGGCCGCTCGGCGATCCTGTCATCCGGCTGAAGAACCATCTCATCCAGAAAGGCATCTGGTCCGAGGACCGCCACACCCAGGCGGAAGCCGAGATCCTGGAGACGGTGATCGCGGCGCAGAAGGAGGCCGAGGGCCACGGCACGCTGCATGCCGGCGGCAAGCCGTCGACCCGCGACATGTTTGAGGGGCTCTATGAAGAAATGCCGCCGCATCTGAGGCGCCAGCGCCAGCAGGCGGGAGTCTGACCATGCCCAGGAAGACCATGATCGAGGCGATCCGCGATGCGCTCGACGTCTCGATGGGGCGCGACGAGCGCGTCATCGTCTATGGCGAGGATGTCGGTTTCTTCGGCGGCGTCTTCCGCGCCACGCAAGGCCTGCAGGCCAAATACGGCAGGAGCCGCTGCTTCGACGCGCCGATCAACGAATCCGGCATCGTCGGCTCGGCCATCGGCATGGCCGCATACGGGCTGAAACCCTGCGTCGAGATACAGTTTGCCGACTACATGTATCCGGCCTACGACCAGCTGACGCAGGAAGCGTCGCGGCTGCGCTACCGTTCGAACGGCGATTTCACCTGCCCGATCGTGGTGCGCATGCCGACCGGCGGCGGCATCTTCGGCGGCCAGACGCACAGCCAGAGCCCGGAAGCGCTGTTCACCCATGTCTCCGGTCTGAAGACGGTGGTGCCGTCCAACCCGCATGACGCCAAGGGCCTGCTGATCGCGGCGATCGAGGATCCGGACCCGGTGATCTTCCTGGAACCGAAGCGGCTCTACAACGGCCCGTTCGACGGTCATCACGACCGTCCGGTGACGCCCTGGTCGAAGCATGCGCTGGGCGAAGTCGCCGACGGCCACTACACGATCCCGCTCGGCAAGGCGGCGATCCGCCGGCCGGGCGCGGCGGTCACGGTGCTTGCCTATGGCACGATGGTCTATGTCGCGCAGGCCGCGGCCGAGGAGACCGGCATCGACGCCGAGGTGATCGATCTCAGAACGCTGCTGCCGCTCGACCTCGACACCATCGTCGCCTCGGTGACGAAGACCGGGCGCTGCGTCGTCGTGCATGAGGCGACGCTCACTTCCGGCTTCGGCGCCGAGCTGGTCTCGCTGGTGCAGGAGAACTGCTTCTACCACCTGGAGGCGCCGGTGGCGCGGGTGGCCGGCTGGGACACGCCCTACCCGCACGCGCAGGAATGGGATTATTTCCCCGGCCCGGCGCGCGTCGGGCGCGCGCTTATTGAGACATTGGAAGCATAATGGGGGAGGCCTGAGATGGGTGAGCACGTCATCAAGCTGCCCGATGTCGGCGAAGGCGTCGCCGAGGCCGAGCTCGTCGAATGGCACGTCAAGGTCGGCGACCTCGTGCGCGAGGATACGGTTCTCGCTGCCGTTATGACCGACAAGGCAACCGTCGAGATCCCCTCGCCGGTCGACGGCGAGATTCTTTGGCTCGGCGCCGAGATCGGCGACACGGTGGCGATCGGCTCGCCGATCGTGCGGCTGAAGGTGGCCGGCGAAGGCAATGTGAAGGCCGCTGCCGCTGCAGCGCCCGAGGTGAAAGCACCGGCTGCGCCGGCCGAGGCAAAACCGGCGCCGGCCGCTGCCCCGAAAGCCTCGCCAAAGCCGACCGAGACGCCGAAGACGATTGCCGCCGCGCCGAAGGCCGCGCGTCCTGCCTCCGTTTCCGGCGCGCCGCGCGCGGAAGGCGAAAAGCCGCTGGCCTCGCCCGCCGTGCGGCTGCGCGCCAGGGAGGCCGGCATCGATCTCCGTCAGGTCGTGGGCAGCGGGCCGGCCGGGCGCATCAGTCATGAGGACATCGATGCGTTCGTCGCGCGCGGTCCGCAACTTGCCCGCGCCACCGGGCTTGCGCAGAAGGACGGCGTCGAGGACATCAAGGTCGTCGGTCTCAGGCGCAAGATCGCCGAGAAGATGTCGCTCGCCAAATCGCGCATCCCTCACATCACCTATGTCGAGGAGATCGACGTCACGGCATTGGAGGAATTGCGCGCGACGCTGAACAAGGAGAAGCGGACCGATCGCCCGAAGCTGACGCTGCTGCCTTTCCTGATGCGGGCGATGGTCAAGGCGATCGGCGAGCAGCCCAATCTCAACGCGCTGTTCGACGACGATGCCGGCATCATCCACCAGCATGAAGGCATCCATATCGGCATCGCCGCGCAGACGCCGAACGGGCTGGTCGTGCCGGTGGTGAAGCATGCCGAGGCGCGCGACCTGTGGGACTGCGCGGTCGAAGTCAACCGGCTGGCCGATGCGGCGAAGGCCGGCACGGCGAGCCGCGAGGAGCTGTCCGGCTCGACCATCACCATTACCTCGCTCGGCGCCATGGGCGGCGTGGCGACCACGCCGGTCATCAACTACCCGGAAGTGGCGATCGTCGGCGTCAACAAGATCATGGTGCGGCCGGTGTGGGACGGCACGCAGTTTATCCCGCGCAAGATGATGAACCTGTCGTCCAGCTTCGACCACCGCGTCATCGACGGCTGGGATGCCGCGGTTTTCGTCCAGCGGATCAAGGCGCTGCTGGAAACGCCGGCGCTGATTTTCGTGGATTAGAGAGGGATGGAGTTGATCTCGAACGTCGCGGCGCCGGGATACGCGCTCCCCCTTCTCCCCTTGTGGGAGGAGGTGTCGCCGAAGGCGACGGATGAGGGGTGCTCCAGGGAACGCCGGCGCCTCACTCCGCTGGAACGTCAGCGCCTCACTCCGCTGGAACACCCCTCATCCGTCTCGGCGCTATCGCGCCGATCCACCTTCTCCCACAAGGGGAGAAGGAGAAGGCGCGCCGCGACCTTCGCTATCAAGAAGAGCGTAAGCCCATGAAAGAAATCTCCTGCAAGCTGCTCGTCATCGGCGCCGGTCCGGGCGGTTATGTCTGTGCCATCCGCGCCGGCCAGCTCGGCGTCGACACGGTGATCGTCGAGGCGGGCAAGCCGGGCGGCACCTGCCTCAATGTCGGCTGTATCCCCTCCAAGGCGCTGATCCATGCCGCGGACGAGTTCGAGAAAGTAGCGCATATGGCTGGCGGGAAGAGCCCGCTCGGCATCAACATCGCCGCGCCGACGCTCGACCTGGCCCGCACCGTCGCCTGGAAGGACGCTATTGTTAGCCGGCTCAATAGCGGTGTCGCCGGATTGCTGAAGAAGGCTAAAGTCAAGACCGTGCACGGCTGGGCGACATTCCGGTACGGCAAGACCGTCGAGGTCGAAACCGAGACCGGCACGCAGGTCATCCGCGCCGAGACCGTCGTGATCGCCACCGGGTCGGCGCCGGTCGAGCTGCCGTTCCTGCCCTTCGGCGGGCCGGTCATCTCGTCGACCGAAGCGCTGGCGCTCAGCGACGTGCCGAAGAAGCTCGCGGTCGTCGGCGGCGGCTATATCGGGCTCGAGCTCGGCATGGCCTTCGCCAAGATGGGTTCGGAAGTCATTGTGGTCGAAGCGCTGCCGCGCATTCTGGCGCAATATGATGCCGAGCTGACGAGGCCGGTGCTCAAACGGCTCGGCGAGCTTGGAGTCGAAGTGATGCTAGGTGCCAAGGCCAAGGGATTGTCGAGCAAGGGCGATGCGCTGCTGGTCGAGACGGCCGACGGCAAGAACGCCAAGGTCGCCGCCGACAAGATCCTGGTGACGGTCGGCCGCAAGCCGCTCACCGAGGGTTGGGGACTGGAGCAGATCGACCTCGACCGTGTCGGAAAATTCATCCGCATCGACGACCAGTGCCGCAGCTCGATGCGTGGCATCTTTGCCATCGGCGACGTCACCGGCGAGCCGATGCTGGCGCATCGCGCCATGGCGCAGGGCGAGATGGTGGCCGAGATCGCCGCCGGCCATAAGAGAAGCTGGGACAAGCGCGCCATTCCGGCGATCTGCTTCACCGATCCGGAGCTGGTCACCGCCGGCCTGTCGCCGGAGGAGGCCAAGGCGCTCGCCGGCGAGATCAAGATCGGCCAGTTCCCGTTCGCCGCCAATGGCCGCGCCATGACCAAGCAGGGCGAGGATGGGTTCGTGCGGGTCGTAGCACGCGCGGACAATCACCTGGTGCTGGGCATCCAGGCGGTCGGGCAGGGCGTGTCGGAGCTGGCGGCCGCGTTTGGCCTGGCGCTGGAGATGGGCGCGCGGCTGGAGGATATCGCCGGCACCATCCATGCGCATCCGACGCAAGGCGAAGGGTTCCAGGAAGCGGCGCTGAAGGCGCTGGGCCACGCGCTGCATATTTGAGGGGAGCGCCTTTCCTTCTCCCCTTGTGGGAGAAGGTGGATCGGCGCGAAGCGCCGAGACGGATGAGGGGTGTTCCAGCGGAGTGAGACGTCGGCTTTTCCTGGAGCACCCCTCATCCGTCGCCTTCGGCGACACCTTCCCCCACAAGGGGGGAAGGGGGAGCCTGGCGCACCTCACCCCGCCAGGCGGCTCGCCATCTCGTGCTGCGCGTAGGCGCGGCCGAAGCGGTTGGCGAGGAAGGCGTCGAGCGCGATGTCTTCCTGGCGCACGAAGCCGTTCGCCGGAATTGAGCCGTCGGCCAGCATGTCGAGCACGGCGCAGATGCCGGAGGCGGTGGTGATCTGGATGGCGCTGCGCACCAGGCTGCCGACGCGCTGCGAATAGATCTTGTTGGCGTAGGTCTCCTGCAGCAGGCGGCCGTTGCGGCGGCCCGAGACGGTGACGAAGACGATGACCACGTCCTGCAACGTCGAGGGCAGGGCGCTCTCGAAAATGTCCTTCAGCACGTCGCGGCGGTGGCGCAGGCCGAGGTCGTTGAGCAGCGCCTTCATGATCGCGGCGTGGCCGGGATAGCGGATGGTGCGGTAGTTCAGCGTGCGCACCTTGCCCTTGAGCGTCTCGGCCAAGGTGCCCAGGCCGCCTGACGTGTTGAAGGCCTCATAGGTGACGCCGTCGAGCGAGAATTCCTCGCGCTCTTCCAGCGGCGGCACTTCGATCAGCTCGCCCTCGACGATCGCCTCGCAGGGCTCGCAATATTCGTTGATGACGCCGTCGGTGCTCCAGGTGAGGTTATAGTTCAGCGCGTTGGACGGATATTGCGGCAGCGCGCCGACGCGCATGCGCACGCTTTCCAGCGTGTCGAAACGGCTGGCGAGGTCGTTGGCGACGATCGAGATGAAGCCCGGCGCCAGGCCGCATTGCGGGATGAAGGCGTTGTCGGCGTCACGCGCCAGCTCCTTGACGCGGCGGGTCGAGACGACGTCCTCGGTGAGGTCGAGATAATGCACGCCGGTGGCGGCGGCCGCCTCGGCGATGCGGGTGGTGAGGTGGAAGGGCGCCGCGCTGAGCACGGCGAACTTGCCGGCGAGCACTTTTTCGAGCTCACCCGTGGCGGCGATGTCGAGCTCCTGGGTCGCGACGCCGGCCGGCAGTTCGCCCGCCGCAAGCTGGGCGGCCGAGCGGTCGACCAACGTGACGCGATAGTCGCCCGTGGCGCTCAGCATTTCGGCGATGGTCGAGCCGATCTTGCCGGCGCCGACGACAACGATGTTCTTCATGATCAATTCCCCTGCCAATCCTGATTTGGGTCAATTCGATTTGGCGGGAATCTTCGCAGCTTGCCTGTCGAAAGGAAGCGTGGAATCTGGCAATATGAAGCTCAACTTTAAGCGATCTGCCGAAAGGTTTCGTCGAAATGATCACTGAAGCCGAACAAGCCCTGCTGACCCTGCTGCGCGCCGACGCACGCGCCTCGACCGCCGAGCTCGCGCGCCAGCTCGGCGTGTCGCGCACGACCGTGCAGAGCCGCATCGAGCGGCTGGAGCAGCGCGGCATCATTGCCGGCTATGGGGTGAGGCTGTCGGCCGACTATGAGCAGGGCCTGGTCAAGGCGCATGTGCTGCTCACCGTCACGCCGAAACTCGCCGACAAGGTGGTGCGCAGCCTGGAGGCGATGCCGCCGGTGCGGACGGTGCATTCGGTGAGCGGCAATTTCGACATGATCGTCATCGTCGACGCGCCGTCGATCCGCGATCTCGACGCGCTGCTCGATCGGATCGGGGCGATGGACGGGGTGGAGCGGACCTCGTCGTCGATTATTTTGTCGACGCGGGTGGATCGGTAGAGGGGTGCTGCTCAGTTCGAGACGTCGGCGCGAGGCCCCCCTCTCTGTCCTACCGGACATCTCCCCCTCAAGGGGGGAGATCAGATGTCACGCCGGCTTTCGCCAATCACCAATGTTGCGGAAAAGGCGGCGGCATCGAAGCTGCCAATCTCCCCCCTTGAGGGGGAGATGCCCGGCAGGGCAGAGAGGGGGGCGAAGGAACGCGACGCCTATGGTTTTCTCCCCCTAGGCCCTTCTCCTCTCCGGCCCCTCATCCAGCCACGCCACATCCTCCGGTGTCAGCTTGATATCCAGCGCCTTCAGGCTGTCCTCCAGCTCGTCCAGGGTGCGCGGGCCGATCAGCGGCACCGAGGGGAAGGGCTGGGCCAGCACGTAAGCCAGCGCGACATGGATTGGGCTCTTGTCGAGCTTGCGCGCCAGCTCGATCGCGCGGTCGCGGCGACCGAAATTCTTCTCCGAATACCAGACACGCACAAGCTCCTCGCTGTCATGCTTGTCGCGGCCGGCGCGCTCGGTGAAGAAGCCGCGGCCCTGGCTCGACCAGGCGAAGTTGGGCATCTGCCTGGCCGCCAGCCAGGCCTTCCACGCATCGGTGGACGAGGTGACGCAACCGGCCCAGATCGGCTCCAGCATCTCGGCAAGCGAGAAATTGTTGGAGAGCGCGCCGGGCTTCTGCCTGCCGTTCTTCTCGGCATAGGCGATGGCCGCGTCCATGCGCTCCATCGTCCAGTTGGAGCCGCCGAACAGGCCGCGAATGCGGCCGGCCTTGGCCTCCGCGTCCATGGCGTCGACAAATTCGCCGACCGGCACGCCCGGATTGTCGCGATGCATGAAATAGATGTCGACATGGTCGGTCTGCAGCCGGTCGAGCGATTGGGCCAGCTGCCTGCCGATGACGTCAGGATAGCAGAGCGGCGAATGCGCGCCCTTGCCGATGATCACCGACTGCTCGCGCACGCCGCGGTTCCTGAGCCACTGGCCGAGCAGCGTCTCGGTGTAGCCGGCGCCATAGACAAAGCCGGTGTCGAACAGATTGCCGCCGGCCTCGAAATAGGCGTCGAGCAGGATCGAGCCGGAGGAGAAGCTGCGGAAATCCTCGAAGCCGAGCGCCAGAACCGAGGCCTGTCGCGGCAGGCCCGGAATGGCGCGCTTGGGAATGGCCTTGCCATCGATGCGCAGCGGCCGGCCGGAGAGCGTGTTGACCCGCTTAGCCGGCTTCTCGATCTCATATTCCAGCCCGACCGCGGCGCGCCATTTGTCGAGCACGCGCAGCGTGCCGAGGCTGTCGGCCCATGACATGCCCGGCCAGGCGAATTCCTGCCGTCCGGCGAGGATCGCCTCACCGGCGGCATCGACCTCGAAGGAATAGAGGTGGCGGGTCTCGTCGAGGCTGATCACCTCCCGAGCCGCCCCGGACCGGATCACCTCGATCCGGCCCGGTCCGACATCGCGGTTGCCACCGGCGAACCAGAAATCGGGCACCTCGATCTGACCCTTGGTGCCGAAAATGCGCAGCACATTGTCCTGATTGAGCGAGATGCTGCAGGAGACTTCGGCGACGATGCCACCGGGGAAGTGCAGCAAGGCGGAAGCCCATTCGTCGACGCCGGACTGGCCGAGATGGGCGGCGCCCACCACCTTGTCCGGCTCGAGGAAGGGCTGCCCCGCGGCTGCGCCCGCGATCAGCCGCGCCATCGACACCGGATAGCCGCCGACATCGAGGATGCCGCCGCCGGCCATGTCGTTGGCATAGAGCCGGTGCTCCGGCATGAAGCCCGGCATGGCGAAGCCGAAGCTCGACTTGATCATGCGCACCTCGCCGATGGCGCCGGACCTGATCAGCTCGACCAGCTGCATGGTCTGCGGGTGCAGCCGGTACATGAAGGCCTCGCCGAGAAAGGTGCCGGCCTTGCGCGCCGCATGCATCATGGCGTCGGCCTCGAAGGCGGTCAGCGCCAGAGGCTTTTCGCATAGGACATGCTTGCCGGCTTCCGCCGCCTTGATTGCCCACTCGGCGTGGCCGGGATGGGGAATCGAAATGTAGACGGCGTCTACGTCCTTGTCGGCGAGCAGCGCGTCATAGCCGTTGAGGATGCGCGCGCCCGGAAAGGTCTCGGCAAGCCCCGGCTTGGCGGGATTGCGGGCGCCGAGCGCCGCCAGCTCGCCGGTGCGCGACTGCGCCACGCCACCGGCAAAGGATTTGGCGATGCTGCCGGGCCCAAGGATGCCCCAGCGGATTTTCTTGGATGTCATGTCGAATTCTCCATGGATCGCCGCCACGCCTGGCGTGCCGGCAAAGAAACTTGCGGATCAGCGGATCCGTGCGCCCGCCTTGTCGAAGAGAAGCGCCCGTTCCGCCTTGATCGAAACCGTGAAATGATCGCCGCTGGCGCGCTGGCGCGAGGCCTCGCGCTCGACGATCAGCTCCTCGGGTCCGGCATTGGCGTAGACATAACTGACAGAGCCGAGATGCTCGGCGACGTCGGCCTTGACCGGAATGTCGCAATCGCCCTCGCCCGCTTCGAAGAAATGCTCCGGCCTGACGCCGAGCACGACCTCGGCGCCGACGACCGGAAAAGCCTCGGCGAGCGGCTTGCGCAAGCGCGCGCCGCCGTGATTGACGAGCTCGATGATCGCGGCGCTGTTCGATGTCTCGACGACCTTGGCTCTGAGGAAATTCATCTTCGGCGAGCCGATGAAGCCGGCTACGAAACGGTTGACCGGGTCGTCATAAAGATCGAGCGGCGCGCCGATCTGCTCGACATTGCCGGCCTTCAGCACGACGATGCGGTCGGCCAGCGTCATCGCCTCGGTCTGGTCGTGCGTCACATAGATCATGGTGACGCCGAGCTCCTTATGCAGGCGCGAGATCTCGACGCGCATCTGGACCCTGAGCTCGGCGTCGAGGTTGGAGAGCGGCTCGTCGAACAGAAAAACCTGCGGCTCGCGCACGATGGCGCGGCCGATGGCGACGCGCTGGCGCTGGCCGCCGGACAATTGCTTCGGCCGTCGCTGCATCAATTCGTCGATGCGCAGGATCTCGGCGGCTTTGCTAACCCGGCGCTCGGTGTCGGCTTTCGGATTGCCGTTCATCCTCAGCCCGAAGGAAAGGTTCTGCTCGACCGTCATATGCGGGTAGAGCGCGTAGGACTGGAACACCATGGCGATGCCGCGGTCGGCCGGCTCGATATCGTTCATCACCTTGCCGCCGATGGCGATTTCGCCGCCGCTGATGTCCTCCAGCCCGGCGACCATCCTCAAAAGCGTGGACTTGCCGCAGCCGGAGGGGCCGACGAAGACGACGAACTCGCCGTCGGCGATATCGATGTTGGCGCCATGGACGACCTCGAAGACGCCGAAGCGTTTTACGACATTGGTGAGGGTGACGGCAGCCATCGCGTCTCCTACTTGACCGCGCCGGCGGCGATGCCGGCGATGAAATGGCGCTGCAACAGCACGAAGACGATGAGCATCGGCACGGTCAGCATGACCGCGCCGGCCATGATGCCGCCCCAGGAAACCTTGGTCAGGCCGATCAGCGTGCCGAGCGCCACCGGCGCCGTCATCGCGCCCGGCTGGCTGTTGATGAGCAGCGGCCAGAGATAGTTGTTCCACGAGGCGAGGAAGAGGATGATGGCCAGCGCCGCCAGCATCGGGCGCGCCAGCGGCAGCGCCACGAACAGGAAGATGCGCCATTCCTTGACGCCCTCGACGCGCGCCGCGTCGAACAGCTCGGCCGGCATCATCGAGAAGGCCTGGCGCATGAAGAGCACGCCCAGCGAGTTGAACAGCGGCGGCACGATCAGCGCAATCCAGGTGTTGGCCAGAGCGAAGTCGCGCGCCACCATGATGAATTGCGGGATCAGCACCACCGCGTAGGGAAGCGTGATGGTGCCGAAGATGATGGCGACGACCGCGCCCTTGCCGTGGAACTCGTAGCGCGCCAGCGCCCAGCCGGCCATCGAGGTGAGCAGCACCGAAAGGATCGTATAGGTCACCGCCACCGAGACCGAGATGCCGATGGCGCCGATGAAGTTGGTGTCGCGCTGCAGGTTGGCGACATTGTCGAGGAAATTGTCGTGCGGCAGGAGCTCGATGCCCGGGCTGAAGATGCCGTTGTCGGGCATGGTGGAAAACACCACCATCATCCAGAGCGGAAACAGCCAGACCAGCGCCAGCGGCGTCAGGAACAGATGCAGCGCTATGCTGCGGCCGAGCCGTCTTTGCGAACGCGAGGTCATTTCGGCTCCCGCGTCATTTAGGCTCTCTCGTCAGCCAGAGCTGCACCAAGGTGATGGCGATTGCGAGCCCGGCCATGGTGTAGGCGACGGCCGAGGCATAGCCGAAATTGAGCGATCGAAAGCCTTGGCGGTAGAGCAGCAGCCCGAGCGTCTCGGTGCCGCCGCCCGGGCCGCCGCGCTCGGTGATCAGGAACGGTTCGGTGAAGAGCTGCATGGTGCCGATGATCGACAGCACGGCGCAAAAGACGATGACCGCCTTCAACAGCGGCAGGGTTATGTAGAAGAACTGTTTCAGCCGGCTGACACGGTCGAGCGTCGCCGCTTCGTAGACGTCCTCCGGGATCGACTGCAGGCCGGCCAGGATGATGATGGCGTTGTAGCCGGCCCAGCGCCAGGTCACCGCGATCATGATCAGCGCCATGGCCGGGGTGACGTTGGAGAACCAGTCGATCTTGGCCAGGCCGACGCTCTCTAGGAGCTTGTTGACGATGCCGAAATCGAGGCTGAACATCAGCCGGAACACGGCCGAATAGGCGACCTCGCCGACCACGACCGGGGCGAAGAAGGCGAAGCGGTAGAGGCCGCGCGCCTTGAGCAGCGGCGAATTCAGAAGCACCGCCATGACGATCGCCAGCGAGATCATCACCGGCACCTGGATGACCAGGATCAGCAGCGTGTTCTTCAGCGCATTGTAGAAGGCGGGGTCGCCGATCAGGCGGCCCCAGTTGAAGGTGGGCGCGAAACGCCACGGCACGGTACGCGTCGCCTGGAAGGAGATCAGGAAGGACGAGATGATCGGCCAGATCCAGAAGATGGCGAAGATCAGGAGATAGGGCGTGAGGAAGCGGTACGCCGTGGCGTTCTGGGTGCGCATCGTCTCCTCCTTTCTTTGTCTTTTCCTTCTCCCCTTGTGGGCTAGCGTGCGCACACATTTGCGTCTTGTGGGTGTCAAGCGGGAAGGTGGCCTGCGAAAGGGGCTTGAAGGGCTGGAATCGCGTGTGATTCTGTAGCTGCCATTGTTGATTCTGGAGGTTTCGACGATGGC
>NZ_JBWGIO010000061.1:0-4001 GCF_057784215.1 Mesorhizobium sp. CNPSo 4661
GGCGGCTACGTCGTGCCGTTCACCAAGGAGCAGCTCCAGGCCGCGCCCGCATATTCGATCGAGGAACTCACCGGCGCTGACGGCGAAGCCGCCCGCGATGCTTCATTCCAATATTACCATGTGAAGCCCTATTGGCACTGATCGCTTGATCGACAGGTGGAAATCGAAAGGCCCCCGCGAAACGGGGGCCTTTAACGTCAGCGCCGAAGGGAACCGGGCAAGCCAACGCGTGGCTGAGCGTTGAACCGGGCGTAAGTCGGGACGCCTTTATACCCCTCAATAAATTTCGCGAGCGAATGTGGTAGCGCGTCAGCAGCATGCTGAGCGACGAGCGACGCAGTAAAGCTTGGTCTGATCGGCCGCTTGAAGCATCCGTGAGGAAGATTTGTGGCACGCTTCGCTGCAGGATGCAGCGAGTAGAGCGTACGTCCTATGGACGCCATGCAATAAATGTGCCTGGATTTCCCTCGGTGCCAGAACAAAAATCGATACCGTGCCGCGATCAGGTGTCGCCTTCCATATGACTCTCTTCGCACAATACGAGCGTACCGGCAGATAAGCATTTGTCACCAACCAATCGCCGACGATCGTCTCGACCAGATCCGGCTTCACGGCGCCCATCTCAGCTGGTCAGCGCACCGTCGGTTCTCAGATCAAGACCCAGGCACCTGAAGTTTCTGAGCAGCAGCGCTCTCAGCATCACTTGGCTCGTGACGCGTCCATAATCGTGAAAATTTGACGGCGCCGCCTGCATCCCGCTGTCTCAGGTGACCATCCGGTGCAACGAACTATCGGGATGAACCGATCAGCCGACGGAGCAACGGATAATCCTTTAGATCCTTGTACGGCGTGAGATCTAGATCCGCTGGCACGTTGCGAAGTCGTTCCTCATCGATCGCCTTTTCATGCTTCTTAATAACGCTTTGATAGCGTCGCCACGTCAGTCCAGCACCTCTGACTGCGTCCCTTTCGACGCGCAGGGCGATTTGATGCGCGTGCAGATAATGAAGCCCGAGCTCGTCCAATAGAGCTTTCTCAACAATTTCGTGGCACACCAGAAACGGCTCGAGCCGCACGTCCTTACCTTGCCATCTGATTGTTCGCGGCAGATGCCGATCGATGTAAATCGACGTGGCATCGCTGCTGTATCCGGCAATGTAGGGAATATCGAACTCGTGGCTGACCCTGGCCCGTCGATGAAGGGCGGCAACGACGTCGGAAAGAACGAGGTCGCTTATATCTTCAGAGTTGTGATGGACTTCGGCGGCTAGCTTCAAGCTCGCTCCTTGCGCGGGCGCCCCCGCCCACGGGACGGGACGAGGGCAAATTCCCCCGATTGTCATTTGTTGATGATGATGCGCTGTTTGTCGCGATTTTGAGCGTAGGTGGCCTTGTCGTAGGCAACCTGAGCCTTCAACTGCTCCTTGGTGAAGTTCGTGTAGAGGTAGCGGTTGCCGTTCTTGTCGGTCATGAACCTCAGGTTCTCCATACCAATGGCCACCTCTTTTTTGCCAATGCCTAAAAAGCCACCCACATCGACAATTATGGTGTCGACCTTCTTGTCGCCGGTCAGAATGACGTCGCCGATATCGCCCACCTTCGCATCATCTGCGCCATAGACGTTGGTTCCAATCAGATTTGCCGCGCTGATTTTGTCTGACGGCATCTCGGTCAGTGACGACTTGTCAATTGAGGCCGTTGCGGTTTTATCCGTCTTTGCGAGAGCGGTTTGACCCTCCGCCGTGGGTTGGGCCGTGGTGGGTGCAGACGCCGTGTCGTAAGCATTGGCGTCGAAATTGGGCTGGGCTTGAAGTTCTTCCTTGGTGGTCTTTGCCACCAGCCAGCGATCGCCCTTTTTGTTGATCCATTCGAGCTTGCTGAAATCGTAGGCAACATTCTTTTCGCCCACGCCGAGGAAGCCCCCGACCCCAATGATTACGAGCCTGGCCTTGCCGTCCTTGCCCAGGACGATGTCCTTAACATCGCCGATCTTCGTCGCATCGTCAGCGGTGCTGTCATAGACCGCGGCTCCCATAATCTTCGAGACGAGGTTGCCATCAGTAACTGGAGCAGCAATCGCGGTCTGAGTAGCGGGAGTATTTGCGGCATGGGCGCCGGCCGCATAGAACGCGGTCGAAATAAGAGCGGCCGTCGCCGCTGTAGCCAGTATCTTCCGGATCATTGTGAAATTCCTTCCGTTGCCTGGTTGATTGACCATCGGTGTCTGCCAACGTCATTTCGATCAACGGAAGCAACGGCCTTACGTTCCCAAAATGCCCTGGTCGCAACCGGCGCAGTCTGGCGGCCTCGAGATCCAGTTCCCAAGCCTCGACAAGCAGGGAGTAATTTGTGGATCGGCTGGAACACTTGTCCCTTTCGAGCCAAGGCTTAATCGCGTGGTTCGCACGGAAAAGGAAGCGCGAGCGGATCACCGAAGAACTAGATCATTGCGGTTCTGCGCGAGCACGAGGCGGTTGCGAAGGCGGGCGATCTTTCTCGCAAGCACGCGATCAGCGAGGCGACCCTGTATAACTGGAAGGCGAAGTATGGCGGGATGGACGTGTCCGACTCCAAGCGTCTGAAGGCCCCGGAAGACGAGAACGCGAAGCTGACGAAGCTGCTCGCCGACCAGATCCTGGAGGCGGCGGCGCTGAAGGAGTTCCTGTAAAAAAATGGTAAGGCCCGCCGCCAGGTGCGAAGCCGTTGCGCATCTGCGGGCCGCCATGGGTCGTTCGGAACGGCGGGCCTGTTCCATCGTCGGCGCCGATCGGAAGATGCTGCGCTACCGGTTCTGCCGGCCGCCCGAGACAGAGCTGCGCGGCAGGCTTCGCGAGCTCGCCAACGAACGCCGCCACCTCGGCTATCGGCGGCTGTTCATTCGCATCTACCGGCTCTACCGCGAGGAAGGGACTGACAGCGCAAGCGCCGGGCATAGCAACGAGCCGTCGGAACGCGGGCCCCGACCCCGGTCAAGGCAAAACTGATGCGCGCTGGTCGCCGGACTTCGTGCATGATCAGTTCGCCTGGCAGGCGTTTCCGGGTGATGAACATAGTTGACGACGTGACCCCGGGAGTGCCTGGCCGCGATACCGACACCTCGATCTCCGGTCACCGGGTGGCACGCGAGCCGACCGATCTGATCAGCCTTCGCGGCAAGCCCGACATGATCGGTTGCGGCCGAGCACCTCGAACGCCATCCTGGCCTAGTCGAAGGATAACCGTGTCGAATGGCATTACATCGCGCCGGAAAGCCGAATCAGAACGGCTACCTCAAGAGTTTCAACTGCCGGATGCGCGCAATGAGCTCCTAAACGAGAGCTTGTTCTTTGGCCTCAATGGCGCCCGCTGCGCCATAACCGAATGGGTGGAGGACTACAACACTGCGAGGGCCTCACTCCTCGCCCGGCTACCAGACCCCGGCGGCGTTCGCCGAGGTCCTCACCGCAACCGGCGCAAACGCTGCGCTCGATTTGGGCTTCGCGTCTCCGCCGGTTGCTCAGCCCGCGCCCTACGGCGTAACTGAAACGGTCGAGGCCCAATCGCCGCCGCTACGTCAATTCAGGCCTGATTTCTAAGTGCTGCCGCATCATGGGTTTGTGTGGGACCATCCTCTGTACGTGCGATCCCGGCGCTCGACGCCTAGTTGGCAATCCCCTGCTACCTCCAGAATCTTGGGAACAGCGCGCCCTTACCTGGCGGTCGTGACATTTGGCACTTCGACCAAGACCTTCACCCCGCGGTCTAGCCACTGGCGTTCGGCGGACCCCTGAAGCTGACGCCGCACGGTAGCTTCAGCAACAACCGTGCCGAACCCGGGCTTTCGTACCTTCGACGGAGGCGGCCCGCCGGTCTCTTCCCAGATGAGGACGAGTCCGTTTGTTTGGGGGATGTCGCTCCAACTGATTGCGACCTGACCTGCCTCTCCAGAGAGCGACCCATGCGTAGCCGCGTTGATAGCTAGTTCATGGATGAACAAGGCTAGAGGCTGGACTGCGTGAGCC
>NZ_JBWGIO010000062.1:0-3986 GCF_057784215.1 Mesorhizobium sp. CNPSo 4661
GGGCCTTCCAGCACGGCTCGCGAGGCGCCGTAAGGCTCGAGTTGAGTTTGTATCGCCTCGCGCAGCGGGACGTTTTGCCAACCCCGTCGCGCGAGCAGGGCATGGGCCCGAGCCAGGGACTGGATCCGATCCTGAACCGAAGCGGCATATAGGGCGGAATTGTCGGATTTCGTGAGGCGGACGATGCTGTCGACCAGCGCAAGAACGTTGTTGGCGCGATGATCTACTTCGAGCAGGAGCCGGTGCTCTGACGCTTCGAGAGATTGAATTCGGCGATATTCCGTGCTGTCGATCTGTGATCCGAAATAATAGGCGACGCGCTCGTCGTCGTCATAGACAGGACTGATATGAAGCCGGTTCCAGAACGGTGTTCCATCCTTCCGGTAGTTGAGCAATTCCACGCCGACCTCGCGCTGTTCCCGTAGGCCGGCCCGAATTTCCGCCACCGCGGCCGAGGACGTTGCCTTACCCTGCAAGAAACGGCAATTACGTCCTAACACTTCATCTGCCTCATACCCGGTCAGATTTAGGAAGGCCGCGTTCGCCAGGACGATCGGGTAATCATTCCCGGTGGCGTCCGCCACCACCATGGGCATTCTGGTCCGCTGAAAGGCTGTTGCGGCCAATTCTTTCCAATCCGGCGTAGCGCCTCCGGTAACTGCGGCCGGCCGATCAGTCTTTACGTGGGACCTCCGTTTTGGGCTCATAGGTTTGCCTCTAGCTTTCAGCGTTTAGATGGAACGTCGGTTAAGCTAAAGTGTTGCAAACTGTGGATTATCGGGCCCCTTCCCAAGCGGAATCTGAATCGCCTCAAGAGAGTAGGAATGGCCTGGTGCAGGAGCACGTCACTCGTGGCGGTCTCCGATTTCCGCCTGCCTCCTTCAGGACGACGGGCGTGAATATCTTTGCAGGCTGGTGTGAGCGTGGCCGCACCAAATTCTCGCGCAGGTTTCATCGTCGATCCAAGTTGGACTTCAGCGATGTTGGCGAAATCCCGCACGTCGCGCGCTATGCTGCCGTGCCGTTACATCGCCGAAAAGGGCAACGCGCCGGGTGATAGGGATATGACCGTCTCGACAAGCTGCTCGGGAGCCGCGTTGCAAAGAAGCAATCACAGCCTTGCGGCGGTCGGGACCTTTGAGTTGTAAGAAAGGCTTTCGTCTCACATACGTGCGACTAACGGGCATGGCACCTGCTTTATCGGAACAATGCAAGTGTCCAGATGCTCAGAGGCAAGCTGCCGTGCACGTTGCCTAGTTTGCGCACCCAGGCTACTCCAGCAGCTGCCCGTCGGGTCGGCGTGCTTTTTTGTTAGCAGACCGGAACATGCGCCTTGGGGCCGTTGTTGGAACAATGTCTGTGGTATCCCCCTCAAAACCGCAGACTGGTGTGCAACACCGAGCCCGCGTCCTGTCGAGGGGCGCGGGCTTCTCGCAGGACAGGGGCTAATGGCGCGCGCTATCGTGTAGGCGAGGTTGTGTAAACAGACGCCCCCAAAATTCGAGGGCTCGGCGTATCGCTGCAACGTTCCCAGGACCTAGCCGCCGTTTCCCGCTCTCGAAGTCGCGGATCGTTCCCTCACTCGTGTTTGACTTGGCCGCAGGGCGCCTTGGGGCCATTTCAAAAGCGCGTGGGCAGCCTGCGATTGCTCCGACATCATCCCTTCGACGGGTCTGACATTTCCCGCGACGGAACGCGATTCAATGTCCGCCGCGCGGGCTCCCCCTCGGTCCTGGCTTGCTTTCACATGGGTTTGCGGCCAGCCGGACTAGTCGCCGGTCGCCGAGGGCCAGGAGTCGCTTCTTTCTCTCTGCTAGCTGATAGGGGCCGTCTTTAGCCGTCGCTGCTGCTTGCATCCTGGCGACGAGATAATCGGCTCTGTTCGTTCGATAGTCTTCTTTTTGCGCAACCATCCGTTCCTCCTGGTCACCGACCTTGTCTGATTGACCCGAAGCGAGTGACTAGCTGCCGATGCATCGCGGGAGTCTACCAATTGGCGATTGTATTAAAATGATACAGCCCCGCTGCCGCCGCGGGGGACCCAATAGCCCACAGCAGATGTGCCACCACCAACCTCAGCAGGCTAGGCGGCCGGCGCCTTCGTTGGGAGAGTTTGCCAAATAGCGAGCACCGGCCTGGCGAACCGCGGTTGGCGGCATATGTGAGCGGAACCTAATATCGTCCTCTCACTTAAGGCAGGATGAGCATCCGCGGCGTCAATTTCTTCAACAAATGGGTGACCAAGCATCTCCCAAACGCAATGACGGATGGCGTGGCCGTAAGCGACCTAGCCGATGAGTTGTTCAAGGCGGCCGAGAGTGAAGGCATTCCTGCCGCCGAGATCAACGAGGAGGTTGCCAGCGTTTATGCGGTGATCTTCGAGGCGATGCAGCACCGCGAAGGCAGCATGCCCGAGAACGATTGCACCGCCTTCGACCTGCTGGCCGGTCGATTGTCGCGCGAAGCAAATATCACCGAGATGCAGGCTCACGAGCTAATCGAGCGACTCGGCATCGACTGGGAAACCCTCCTAAATGAAGCTCATTTCCTGAAGGAGCTTCAAGGCCGACTAGGGAAGGAATAAATCCCTAGGCCGCCTTTCTATCGACGTGCATGCGAAGGGCGGTCCTTGATCTTGCGGATTGACTAGCACCGGCTTTGAGCCCACTGCCGCCTTGGCAATTGGAACCTCTTTCGGGAGGCGCACGTTTTTCTCATAGGTCGTTATCTGGACCAAGGAGGTAGCCCGATGAATATCAAGCTGCTTAGTATTATCAGCGCACTTGCGTTCGCCATGATGGGTGGTGCAGCAATGGCTGGGTCCGCCACAGGCACGTCTGCGCTCGATGATCCGGCCAAGATGTCTCCGTTTTTCACCGATGCCGGTATGAAAACCCTGAGGTCGGAAACCGATTTCAAAACCGCGTGGATGGCGATGAAACCCGACGAACGAACTGCGGTGATGAAAGACTGCGGCGATACCACGCTCAACAAGGCTCACGCCGATTTCTGCGCGATGGCCAAGAAGATGGGTGGCTAACTTATTCCCCGTCGAAACGGGTGGGAGGCGGCTCCCGCCTTCCACCCGCCAGAGGCAACTTATTGAACGCTGGCCTAACGGGAATTCGCAGGCCGCCTTGCCGGCAGCACAGCGCTTCCAATCACGATCCTCAAGCTATTGCTGGGCGGCCGGTCCTTTTGATTTTAAATGGCCAGGTTTTGTTGGTCGGGACCCAGGCGCGATCTAGAAGCACCTCTGCTTTTCAATTTGCCGCCCCTAGTTGCGCGCAATCGGACTAGGCGCACGCCTGACAGATACTTCTAGTGCTAATGCCAGAAGAGATTTCCAACCTGCTTAAGGGCCAAGCACAAGGATCAAAGACCGCGCCGGTCGAAATCGGCATTTCCGAGCGGCAGGCGCTCGAGTTGGGTCCAACTGCTAGGGTTCATTGGCCTTCTCTTCTTTTCCAGGCCCGCGCCTTGAAGAACTTAGAGCGCGGATCGGGGGAAGTGAGGCCCAGCTTTGGAGCGATCATGGAACCTCCGCATCGAACTCCACAGCAAAACCCGCGTCGATCGCGGCTCGCGCTATGTAATCGCCGAGTTCCCAATCCGTCAGTTCGCAAAGCGGGAACCGCTCTCTGACGGCGCGGATGACCTCCGTTATCGAAACGCTCGGATTTTCAACATTATCAAGCAGGTAACGGATGATCGTTTGGCGAACGTCCGATGAAGTAAGCGTGGAGACGACGTCTGTCATTGCGCGGCCTATGAATGAAGCCGTGTTTCATAACGATCGGCAGTCATTGCGTCGAAAGCGACAGGAATGCTGTGGAAGATGCATGCCGCAGCCAGGATCTCTTCCAATTCGCGGTCAGGGGTTTACACGCCGGAAGCTGTGTTCGAATGGCATGTATTGCTGTGCGATGGAAAGGAAACGGGCCTTCCCTCTGGAACAGACATGGGCCTCGGGTGCGCTTTCAACC
>NZ_JBWGIO010000063.1:0-3521 GCF_057784215.1 Mesorhizobium sp. CNPSo 4661
CCACCCGGCGATAATCACTGTCTTCATGCCTGTCTTGAAGACTGGCATCAGCGTCGTCCCGGTCCATCCACCCGCGCTCCTCGCAAGTCAGGTGGCAAATCTCGCTAATGCATAGCCCCCAGGCAAGATGGGGTGATCGTGACGCTCACTATCGACCGGCAAACTCAACCTGGAAATCGATGGTCGAGATCACCGTTGTTGAATGGCAGGCAGTCGTCGCTTTACCTTTGATTGGTTCGTTTTCTCAATAGCCATGCTCATGCTGGACGACAAGGTGCCGGGGCTCCGCGTAAGTCATGCCAGCTAGCGCCTTGTGTCGCCTTTTGTCGGGTCCGCTACGCGAAACTTGTTCTGCCAATTACCCGTCTTGGCTCGGCTAAATAGCCGAAAAGCAATCAAAAAGCCTTCCTCGGCTCTGCCAGCCAAATTGGCACGAGTTTTGATGCGCCTCCACGCGAGGCGGCGAGAACTGCCGACCGACGTCCATGTTGCGGGCAGCTGCGACGAATGGAAACAAGGAAGGCAGCGCATGTCAGGTCTGAGTCTGATCGTATTCTGCGGCAACGGGCATCAGCAAGTCCGCACCTCCCAAAATAAGCTCGCCGCGCTTTGGCGACCTCGGGGCAGGAGATCCTCATCGTTGGGCTACGAGGCCAAAGCCCACGCTACCGCCCGATTCTGAACTCGAAGGCGCAGGATGGAATCACCATGTTTCTTAAAGCTGACGGAACTGAAGTCTGGCTACGGACATCCACAAAGTTGCCTTATCTATCCCTTGCTGGCGAGATCGAAACCTCGGAAGACTACGCTACAATTCGGCCTAGGCTACGTCAGGCCTATGAGTTGCTTTCCGGCATCGCATCTGACGATGCGTTTCTGGCGCAGCAATTCTCGAATGAAGGTGCCTTGGTCTTCTGCGCCAGGCCAGATAAGATTTGCGCTTTGCTTCTGCTAGGAAAATTTAGTCGCGATCGGAAAGGGCGAAAAACCGGTGATGTTCTTAAAGACCTTATCGAAAACATCGTGAACGCCATAGATCGAATCGGCCGGCAGGCGGGCGCCACTATCCGCATCGACTTCATACAGCCTGATCTTGCGATGCGTGTCGGTTGAGAAGGAGGCATTATGAGCCAGCACATCGTCTTCATCGACACCCAATTCGCCCGGCATCGAGACCATGCGTCTTGCCAAGCTAAGGGGATTGCGGGTCTCTCTTACAAATATCGGGCTATCAACACTATGTCGAGACGGCGCGCATAAAGCGCATACACCGGCTCGACGGTATGGGCCGACACGGCCTATCGCTCGAAAAAGAACGAGCAGTGGCTGGAGAAGAACGACTATGTCTCTGACATCCACCAGAAGAAACCGAAGGGTCGGCCCATGAGCGAGGCGACGTCGCGAGCCAATGGGCGGAGATCAAAAACCCGCGCATTCGTCGAACACGTCTTCGCACAGCAGAAATCCTGCATGGGCCTGTTCGTGCGCGCCATCGGCATCGCCCGCGCCAGGACCAAGATCGGCATCGCCAACCTTGCCTACAATCTCACCCGCTTTGACTGGCACGAGGGGCCAACTGCGCCCGCATGACGGCGAAGGCGGCGCAAAACGCCGCCGCGATGCCGAAATCAATCGGCCATCCACCCAGGCAAGGGGCGAAAGCCTTGTCATAGAGTCAGATTCGGCCAACCGCGCCCGTTTGTCCGCCTTGCCGAGCCGCGGTAAATCGATCTGTCCAACTTGATATGCCATTGTCAGCTCGCACCGAAGAATAGCAAAACCCGCACCAATTTTATGCGAGCCGAACGAAAAGTCTTGTGATGGTTTTCCAGAGGTTTAGACGGTCAGAACAAGGGATCGGATAATAAGCCAATGTCGCTGTTTCCACTAACTCGACACGAATAGTCGGATGGCGTTACTTGCGACCGTATCGGCCTCGTCGGAGCGCCCCCAACTCGTGCACGGCAGCGAAATCGAGTTTGCTGAACGCGGTGTGGCCCGAATGACAATTAGAACCCGTTTGACTCGGTGTTGGTGCCCCAACGGAACGACGAACGACCGTCCTCAAGCGACGATGTATCACTCAGAAAGCTCCGACACCCGCCGCACGATCACATGCCACCGTTCATTGCGCGAAGTCCGGGTCGCTCCTTTTTTGCCGTCGAACTCCGGCCCAAGGTGAAGAAAATAGAAACGCTTCGACGCACCAAATGAATACGAAAGGAGGCGCTGCAACCTCTCGGGTGACACTACGTCCGCTTACTCGAGTGAATACCCGTTTGACTTTTCTTGGGCTAGTAAAATTATACCGGATAAGACAAGACAGAGGCCGATCCACTTGGACAAATGCAAAGTTTCCCCGAAAAGATAATACGATGCAACCGTCAGCATTGCAAAGCCTGAACCGGCCAAAATCGGATACGCGACCGAGACTTCCATCGAGTCAAGGGCCTTTGCGTACAAAACTATATTGGTTCCGTAGCATATTACCCCACAAATAAAACCTATTGAGATGAACTTTTCAACAAACACTGCGTCTGGCGGCAGCGATTCCTGACTCCATTTTAGAGATATACTTCCAAGACCAGAATTCAAACCTGCTACCAGAACGGTAAATAGAAATAATTTATTCATTTCGTGCGCATCCAAAACATAGCGCTCTGCTCCTTTGCCGACGGTTTATCGTGTGTTGCTCTGCCTTTTGCCAAGGGGTACCTTGTTAGATCTCCCCTTCTACCTCAACAACTGGTAGAGGGCTAAGAGAATGAGGCGGCTGAGCGTTTCCAAGTTCACTGCGATGGTGGTCGACTCCATTCGCGCAGATTGATCTGCCTTTCGGTCCCGCACAAAATTGACGCCCAATCTCTCCTTGGGGCACGTGTCAACCGTCAGGTCTATGTTAAATGGTTCACACGGCTTAACTGCCTCAGACATTGATGCGCGCACGTTCCATGCCAAAAGGTAAAAGTAGTTCTTGCCGGCATGATAGCTCTACGACCGCTCTGTCCTGTATCCGACACTGTTTGATTTCCGACACAGGTATCCTTGTCGGTTGGATGAATGCGCTAAGCACCGGGAATCTGCTCTTTGGTCGAATTTGCCAATGAGCGCGCCATTGCTTGACGCTGGCAATGTCAAGCAGGCAGAAAGGAGGTCGCGCGGCGGGTACCGGTCAGCGTGACAGCCTGCTGCGCGCCAGACGCTGCTCCTTATGATGAAGGCCCTATCTAACCCTCAGCTCAGCACTGGACTGCCCCTAAAGCGTGCGCTGAAACACGATGCCGGGTCGACGCAGCCGTGCCGCGAGAGCGGCCGCAACAAAGAAGGTCGCACAATGCGGAAGTACCGAAATTTCCGCCAGCGGGACCAAGTGTGAGCGTCACGATCACCCCATCTTGCCTGGGGGCTATGCATTAGCGAGATTTGCCACCTGACTTGCGAGGAGCGCGGGTGGATGGACCGGGACGACGCTGATGCCAGTCTTCAAGACAGGCATGAAGACAGTGATTATCGCCGGGTGG
>NZ_JBWGIO010000064.1:0-3161 GCF_057784215.1 Mesorhizobium sp. CNPSo 4661
CGTAAGCGTCACGAGCACCGCACCACTATCCTTGCTTGACAGAAGCAGGATGCAGATGCGGGCCGCTTTGACTCGCTTGGGCATGAAGTACGAGCGGATGGCGACGACGGCCCTGGCGATGGCAGCGACGCCTTCGTCGTCGAGCCGGGAGTTCAGCCCTGTCGTGTCCTGGATTGGGGCGATGATGTCGCCGGTTTTGGCATGGCCGTGGGGAACGGGGCGCCAGAGCCTTGGGGCGTAGCCGGTGGCGAGCAGGAAGGCCGTCGACCATTCGAAGGCGTCGAACGTGCCGTCCTCCCGCCGCGCAAAGCGCGGGCGCCAGGCCCCCGGCGTTTCGGCAAGCCCGGTCGAGATGCGATTGTAGTTGGCAACCAGCGTCTGAACGGCGAGCGCCTCGGTCGTGCCTTCGAGCGCCATCAGCGCTTGCTCGCCTGCAAACAAGTCAATCCATTGGCGCGGGTCGATAAAGCGCGGACCGATGATGAGCGCCGTCAGATAGCCGTCGAACCCATCCATGCCGAAGACCGGCGGATGCGGCCGCCGCTTGTGCAAGAACGTCTCGAAGGCCGCATCGTCATCGGGCGCGAAGGCGGAACCGAGGAAGCCGCGGCGGGCCGAGCGGCGACGGGCCCTTTTGACCGACGTCTGATCATGCCGCCATGGTCTCCAGTTGGCCCGGTGCTTCCCGGTCTGCCTTCCAATTCCACGGCAACAGCGCGTCGAGCCGATTGACCGGAATGGCCCCCGAGACGATCTGCTCGAGCACGTCGGCGAGCCAGGTTTCGGGATCGAGACCATTGAGCTTTGCCGAGTTGACCAGTGATGCCAGCACCGCCCATGTCTCGCCACCGCGGACGGATCCGGCAAAAAGGCTATTCTTCCTCGTCAGACAGACCGGCTTGAGCGAACGCTCGACAACGTTGCTATCGACTTCGATCCGTCCGTCCGCGAGGAAGGCTGTCAGCCCATGCCAATGCGCCAGCGTGTAGGCGACGGCCTTGCCGAGCGACGACTTGGCCGAGACCTCATCGATCAGCGTCTCCAGCCGCTCCTTCAGTGCCGCCATGAGCGGAGCGCTCTCGGCCTTGCGCACCGACAGGCGCTGCTCGGCGCTCATGCCGCGAATGCATTCCTCGATCCGGTAGATCTCGGCAATAGCGGCGACCACCGCCAGCGCCTCGCTCGAGCCCGTCGTCTTGACCACCTCGACGAACTTGCGCCGAGCATGGGCCAGACAAAAGGCAAGCTGCAAGGGCGCGGCATTGCTCTTGCGCCGCCGCTTCGCCAGGCTCTTGTAGGCGGCATAGCCATCGACCTGGAGAATGCCGTCGAATGTTGAAAGCTGTGCCTCGATCTCTCCGGTTCCCCGGCTTTCTGCAAACACATAGCCGACTGCCGGCGGTGCCGGCCCCTGCCAGGGACGATCATCGACGGCCTGCGCCCACAACTGGCAGACTTTCGTGCGCTTGCGTCCCGGATCAAGTCGCGGCAGCGGCGTTTCGTCACAAAACACCCGCGGCTGCGAGCGGATGAAGGCAAGCAGGCGACCGTAAAGCGGCCGCAGCCACCAGGCGGCCCGTCCGACCCAGCCGCCGAGCGTGCCCCGGTCGAGATGGATGCCGTAACCCCGAGAAGATCTGCGACTGCCGATAGAGCGGAAGATGCCAGGCGAACTTGGCGACGACCACATGCGCCACCAGCGCCGTCGTTGCCATGCCGCCGTCCATTACCCGCGCTCGCGCCGGCGCCTGGACGACATGGGCCTCGCAGGACCGGCAGGCGTATTTGGGCCGGATCGTGCGGATCACGCGCAGAAGTGCCGGAACGATATCGAGGGCCTCACTGACATCCTCGCCGATGTGATGGAGGGGAAGTCCGCAACAGGAGCAGATCGTGCTCTGCGGCTCGATCACGTCCTCGCAGCGCGGCAGATGCTTCGGCAGGGCACCGATGTTGCGCGATGCCGACCGGTGCTTGCGTCGCGGCCGATCCTCGTTTTCGGCGCTATCGTCATTGGCCGCGGCCGGCACCTCGCAGAGGTCACCGAGATCGAGCGCGATCTGCGTCGGATCGAGCACGGCCAGCTTCTCCGATTTTACCCCGAAGATCATCTGCCGAAGCAGATCGGCATAGACGCGCAGCTCTGCGTTCTCGGCTTTAAGAGCCAGAACCATTCTCTGCAGATCGGCAGGATCCGATGGCAACGAATCAGGGCGGGGCGACATGATCAACCCTACCAGGCGACCCCGAATCTTCAAGCAAATCCAGCCACTTCACGCCGCTCTGACCGGTCTTTTGACGTGTTTCTTCGCCACCCTCGTCCAGTCGAGGCCGGCCACCAGAAGGGCGAACTCATCGCGCGTCAGCCGGACCTGGCCGCCGCGGATCGGCGGCCAGGTGAAGCGCCCGGATTCGAGCCATTTCGAGACCAGAACCATGCCGCTTCCGTCCCAAAAAAGAAGGCGCAATCTGTCGCCGCGCTTGGGACGGAAGACAAAGACGTCGCCGCAATAGGGATCGGCTGCAAGAGCCGAGGCGACCAGTGCAACGAGGCCATTGATGCCGCGGCGGAAGTCGACCGGCTGCGTCGCCACCACCACCTTCACGTCACCGGCTGGCGCAATCACCGCCGCACACGCAAGGCACCCACGACGGCAGCCGCCAGGGCCGGATCGACCGAGCCCGTCAGGACAAGGCGGCTTTCGCCGATCTCCAGCTCGATCCGACCGGTCGACGGGGGCGCCTCCTTCTTCCGTTCGTCACTATGCGCGAGCTGCCGCTCCTCGCCCGCGATCGTGATCGGCACGAACTGCAGGGCTGGCGTCGTCTCCGGCGCCGCTTTCGCCTGCAGCAGCCCCACTTGCCGTCGCCAGACCGAAAGAAGACCGCGATCGATCCCCCACCGCCGCGCGACAGCCGAGATGTTGGCGCCCGGCTCCGCGCTTTCCGCTACAATCCGCGCCTTCTCCGCCGGCGTCCAGTTGCGCCGTTTCCGCCGGCCTGTGATCACCTCCACCCGGCGATAATCACTGTCTTCATGCCTGTCTTGAAGACTGGCATCAGCGTCGTCCCGGTCCATCCACCCGCGCTCCTCGCAAGTCAGGTGGCAAATCTCGCTAATGCATAGCCCCCAGGCAAGATGGGGTGATCGTGACGCTCAC